>JAFSXU010000035.1 GCA_017443895.1 Clostridia bacterium | reverse complement strand
GAAATCGTAAATTGGTATGGGTTGTAGGGACAGGTCTCTGTGCCTGTCCGCATCCCCGACAACGCATATTGGGAACGGGAGGGCATGGAAACCCTCCCCTACAAATTTCGATACCCATTTACACCGCTAAACCAAAATTTATCCGCAAAAATACTCTGCGTCACCATATTTTTATAAGCCAAAGAGCGCAATACGATTTATTTAGGAATTAAGGCTTTTTTTAGCTTTGACTTTGTACTTATTATATGGTATACTAAATAGACAATATGACAGAGGTGCAGTATCCTAGTCAGTACAGTTTCTGCGGAAAGCGGGCCTAAAAATCCGCCAAATGGCACATCGATGAAGCTTCTGGTGTTTTGCTTTGAACGCCCAGTTCGGGGCGGATGCTGGGAGATAAGGTTCAGGGGCAACTAACAATGGCATGTCAGTCCTGTCCCCTTTTCCGTGGAGGCCTATGACTGTGGTTACCCAGACCCCCTAAGGGAGCAAGTGACTACGGCATAGGGTAAAACCTGTTTTGCGGTTAGTAGGCGGTGTCGCCCACAAGGCACACCGCACCAATGCTGTGGACAGCGTAGCCAGCCTTGAGTGGATATGGCGGATAAATGAGCAACCCTGCCCCCGTGCACAAGGCCTTGCAAGGGGCAACTTTGGGATCGCATTTTGAAACCATTTCTGCAAAAGAGGATACGCAAAAACTCAGGCTGTTTGGGAAATCCTCTAGGCTGTCGTTATGGATGGGTATGGGATTGCAGTACGGACTAAGTGGCAATCCGGCAACAGGCGGTGTTGACAAAATACCGAATGTAGCTGTCTTTAATGGGAAACCGCCCCTTTGGCGACATCGGGGCAGACGGTTTGGAAAGCAAGCCGGACCTAAGCCGTAAACTTTACCATATCCATTACCCTGTCGTATTTATTTTTAAGAACGAATGATAATTTAAAAAAACGAAGATTTTTCTTCCGCAATTAGTCATTATTTATATAAGGAGCGTAATGTGAAAAACCGAAAAAATTTCTATGTTCCGCCCCCCGACATAAATGTAAGCGTTACATCTAAATGGACGGTTGCCGTACTTATAATGTCGTTTTTGGTATCAATTGCATTCTCGGCAATAACCACCGTTTTAATGGATGGGATTGGGATAGTATGGGCTTTTTTAATACTGTTTTTTATAATAGGAATAAATGTATTGTTTGATATGATAGGCACGGCGGTGTTATCGGCGCAGGAATATCCGTTTCACTCGCTTGCATCACGCAAAACGCCCGGCGCAAAGGAGAGCATTTCAATTATCCGCCACGCACCGCATTTTGCAAGCGTATGCTGTGATGTTATCGGAGATATTGCAGGAATTATATCGGGTGCTGCAACATCCTTGATAATCGCCGAGCTTACCCTTGCATTCGGGATAAAAAGCATATTGCCGAGCCTGCTTTTAACAGGCATTGTTGCATCGCTTACCATCGGCGGAAAGGCGGTTTGCAAGGGCGTTGCCATGCATAACGGCAATGCAGTGGTCTTTTTTTTGGGAAGGCTTATGAATTTTTTAAAATTTCGTAAATAATTGTTGGGGATACACAAATGGGAAAGTTTTTAGACAGAATTAAAACACCTGATGATATAAAAAAGCTAAATATTTCTGAGCTTAACAGCTTATGTATTGAAATCCGTTCATTTTTGGTGGACAGTGTTTCAAAAACAGGCGGACATCTTGCCTCAAACTTAGGCGTTGTTGAGCTTACGGTTGCAATTTTATCCGTTTTTGATATGGACACGGATAAGATTGTTTTTGATGTGGGGCATCAGTCATATGTATACAAAATGCTCACAGGAAGAATGGACAAATTTAACACGCTCCGTAAATTCAACGGGCTTTCGGGCTTTCCAAAGCGATGTGAAAGTAAATACGACTTTTTTAACACCGGACACAGCTCAACCTCAATAAGCGCCGCCTTGGGGCTTGCAAGGGCGAGGGATTTAAACGGAACAAATGAGAATATCTTGGCTCTTTTTGGCGACGGAGCTTTGACGGGCGGAATGATGTATGAGGCAATGAACGACGCAGGGCACTCAAAAACTCCGCTTATTCTGATACTTAACGACAACAATATGTCAATCGCAAAAAATGTAGGCTCGGTAGCGAGGCATTTACAAAAACTAAGGCTCTCCCCCGCATACTTTAAGTCAAAAGAGGCAACGGAGAGGTTTTTGGACAAGGTTCCGCATTTGGGCGCGCCCGTTTCAAACGGATTGCGCAAGGCAAAGCGGACAATGCGAAAATTAGTTAACCCTACAAGTATGTTTGACGATTTAGGATTTACATACTTAGGTCCTGTTGACGGGCATAATATAGAGGCGCTTATTTCCTGCCTTGAATATGCAAAGGCGCAGAAAAAGCCCGTTATTATCCATGCGCTTACAAAAAAGGGCAAGGGATATTTCCACGCCGAAAACAACCCCGAAAAATTCCACGGCATAGCGCCGTTTGATAAGATTTCGGGCATGACAGGCGCGCATATAAAAACCTACAGCGATTGTTTTGGCGAGTCGCTTTTATCGCTTGCAAGGGACAATGAAAAAATTGTCGCAATAACTGGCGCAATGCCGTCGGGTACGGGACTTATAAAGTTTTCAAAAATGTACAAGGACAGATTTTTTGATGTGGGCATTGCCGAACAGCACGGCGTTACCATGGCGGCAGGCTTGGCAGCAGGCGGATATATTCCAGTTATACCGCTTTATTCATCGTTTTTACAAAGAGCATATGACCAGACCTTGCACGATGTATGCTTGCAAAATTTACATGTGGTATTCCCGATAGACCGTGCAGGCATTGTGGGCGCTGACGGCGAAACACATCAGGGTGTATACGATATTTCATACCTTTGTCATATGCCGAATATGACGCTTTTATCGCCGTCAAGCTTTGAAGAGCTTAACCAAATGCTTGATTTTGCGATAAACCGTCACAGCGGACCTGTTGCCATACGCTACCCAAGAGGCTCGACACAGCTTGATACGGAAAATGTAGAATTTGAATTTGGAAAAGCACAGCTCATAAAACAAGGTAGTGATATAAGCATTATTGCAACAGGAAGAATGGCAAATACCGCAATGGCGGTGTCAAAAAAGTTAGACCAAAACGGAATAAATGCCGAGGTTATGCTATTGCCTACCATAAAACCGCTTGATAGCGCAAGCATTATCGCAACTGCGCTTAAAACAAAAAGGGTTATAACAATAGAGGATAATGTAAAGATTGGCGGTATGGGGCAAATGATTGCAGATGTATACGCAGAGCATAATGTTTTGTGCTCACTTAAAATTTATGCCTTCCCCGATATGCCGATAACTCACGGAACAGTCGCAGAGCTTGACAAGCTCTACGGCATTGATGAAAATACAATTTTTAATGAGGTAACAAATGCAAAAAGTAAGACTTGATACGCTTTTAGTATCAAAAGGACTGGCAAAAAGCCGTGAAACTGCAAAAGCGCTTATTATGGCAGGTCAGGTTTATATTGACAATCAAAAATGCGACAAGGCAGGCTTAATGGTTGATGCCGATACCGTAAATCCCGAGGTCAGGGGCGAGAAATTAAAGTATGTAAGCCGTGGCGGATTGAAGCTTGAAAAGGCAATGCAGGAATTTCCTATCACCTTGGATAATAAAATAACTATGGATATAGGCGCATCAACAGGCGGATTTACCGATTGTATGCTCCAAAACGGCGCAAAAAAGGTTTTTGCGGTTGATGTGGGCTACGGTCAGTTTGCGTGGAAACTGCGCCAGGACGAAAGAGTCGTGAACATGGAGCGAACAAATATAAGGTATGTTACGCATGATGATATAAAGGACTATATCGACTTTGCCTCAATTGATGTTTCGTTTATTTCATTAAGGCTCGTTTTGCCCGTTGCAAAGGAGCTCTTATCCGATAACGGCGAGGTTGTAGCACTTATTAAACCGCAGTTTGAGGCAGGCAGGGAAAAGGTCGGCAAAAAGGGCGTTGTCCGTGATATAAATGTGCATTACGAGGTTGTAAAAAACATTATTGATTTTGCAAAAGAGACAGGCTTTTATATCGGCGGTCTTTCATTCTCGCCGATAAAAGGACCCGAGGGAAATATAGAGTATCTTGTATACCTTAAAAAAACGAAAACGGATTTTGATATAACCGACGCTTATATCAAGGAAATTGTTGATAAATCACATTCGGTTTTATAATTATATGTCCCAAGAGGTGGAATGGAGGGTATTATAAATGTTAAGAAATTCTGTTATAATAACAGGCTCTCGTGCGATTGCGCGTTCATACGCAAAGATAAATCTTACTCTTGATGTTTTAGGTAAGCGCGATAACGGCTACCATGATGTTAAAATGCTTATGCAGACGACCTCGCTGTTTGATTTGGTGATTGTGGACAGGACGGAGGAGGAAATTTCCGTTTCTACAAACCTCAAATACCTGCCCAATAACGATAAAAATATTGCGTATCAGGCAGTTCTTGCCTTTTTGGAATACACAAAAATAAAGGGCGGAGCAAGGATAATAATACATAAAAATATACCCGTTGCGGCAGGTCTTGCAGGCGGAAGCTCAAACGCTGCGGCAGTTTTAGTGGCGCTTGATATGCTCTATAACACTAATTTAACCGATGAGGAGCTTATTACAATCGGAGCAAAATTAGGCGCAGATGTTCCCTACTGTATCATGGGCGGAACACAGTTAGCATCGGGCATCGGCGAGATTTTAACGCCTGCCCCGCCCTTACCCGATTGCTGGATATTGCTTGTTAAACCGCCTGTAAATATTTCAACAAAGGTGATATATGAAGCTATTGACGGGGCAGATATTAAGACCCATCCCGACACCGACGGAATGATTAACGCTCTTAATTCAGGCGACCTTTATGAAATTTCAAAAAGGCTCGCAAATGTTATGGAAACGGTTACAGTGGAAAAAGAACCGCAAATCCGTGGCATTAAAGAGAAAATGCAAAAAAACGGCGCATTGGGCGCACTGATGAGCGGTTCGGGGCCTACGGTGTTTGGGATTTTTGACGATTTTGAAAAAGCAAAGGCGTCTGCCGACAGCTTTTATTATCAGTTTAAAGATGTGTATCTTGTGAAAAATCATACATAAACATAAATTAGCCCTATACGGTTAATGCAGATGGGAGGTTAATGTATCATGAGTGAATTTGACGAGTCAAAGGACAAAGAAGTATCGGATATTATTGCATATTATGAGGAAAGCAATGATGTTGTGCCCGATACAAAAAGTTCAGATGCAAAAAACTCTCCCGATACAGAAGATACCCAAATATTTAAAGCGGTAGAGCAACCTAAAAGCAATACCGAAAATACCGGTGATACGGAAAATGAACAAAAGCAAGAGCCTGTTTTATTAAACGAGCTTATCCCGAAAAAGCGTTTACCCATGACGGTATGGGCAGGGATTTGTGCGGTTTTGGTTATTCTTTCAATGCTTTGTATAGGAAGGTTTGTACTGCCCGTTTCAGATTTAAGGATTATGGGACACAAGGCAAGACTTGAGGAAACAGACAAGGCATATCTTCATGCAAAAACCGAAAATGCAAAGCTCAGTGCCGATATTTCAGAGCTTGAAAAAAACAATGAGGATATAGAAACGACTTTTAACGATGTTGTAGAGTACAAAAAAACCTATGATGCGCTAAGTGCCGAGTACAAGGAGCAAAGCGACAAATCTGACTCACTCGATAAGGAAATAAAGTCGCTGAACTCACAGCTTGAAGCGTTAAACGATGACCTTTTAAAGTACTATGAAAAGACCTATGTTTTAGGCGCAGGCGTGTATACGGTCGGCGTGCATATTCCCGTTGGCAAATATAACGCCGCAGGTATGGGTACAATCTTAATTGCATCAAAGAACAGGGCTTTAAAGGAAAATGAACGGCTCAATATGGAGGGTACTGTATTTGACCTTGACGATGAGGACACCGTAAAGCTCGACAATGAAGTCAGATTTATAAGGGTGGGTGACTGATATGAAAAGGGATACTCTTATTTATATAATAATCGCAATTTTAACTGTCGGGTTTTCGATAAGCGCAGTGATTGTGGGCGTTAATTTACATTCAAGAGCAATTGCAAAAAAGCAGTTAAAATCCCAAACCGAGGCTATTATAACGGAGAACGAACATTTAAAATCAAGGCAGGAGATTTTAACCTCCGATATTAACTCAAAAACCGACAGTTCTGATGAGCGTGACAAGCTAAATACGCAAATAGCGGACTTGAAAGAGGATATAAAAAATACGGAGCTTAGCATAAAATCAAAAACAGATACTAAAAATCAGCTTACCGCAAAAATAAATGATGTAAAAAAAGTAGTCGATAAGCTTGATGCAGGCGTTAATTTAAAAAGAGGAAACACCCTGACTCTAAAAGACACAACCGTCTTATCGGGCGATAAGCTAAAGCCGGGCAGATATGTTGCTACGGGTGATGGCAAATTCTCGGTAAGCTCGATTTTGGGCGGAACAACAATTTCTGAGGATTTGTTTTTGCTTAGCGGCTATACCTTTGACCTTGAAGAGGGCGATAGAATTTCCGTTCACGGCAGTGTTTCATTTACGGAATTAAAATAGACAGCTAAATTTGGGTTTATATTACGGACAGTCGAGGACGCCTGTCCCTACAAATGCGATTATTGATATTACAAATTGTAGGGCAGGGGCTTGCTCCTGCCGTTGTATACGGTATCGGGGATGCGGTTGGAGCCTTTATAAACCGCAAAGCGATTTATAGGCGTGTTGTCTTTAGAGGCAACAACGCCGTTGATAGAGCCCCTGCCCTACAATAACAATACCCATTTACGCATATAAACCAAAATTTACATCAGAAACAACAAGGAGGCTTAGAAGCCCCTATTTTAGTCTATGTAATCTTTTTTGAGCAATGCCCTTACATATCCTCTGGACTTATCAATAGAGTCGATATAAAAGCCTCTGCCGTAATAAAAGCGTATGAGTGAGGTTATTTTTGAGCCGGTGTGCAGAGTTATGCTCTTAACTCCCCTTTTTCGCATTATCCTGTCAACCAAATTCATAATTGATTTTCCGATACCGTTATTCTGGCTCGTCACCTTAACCGCAAACCGTGAAAGGTATGCGGTTTTATTTTCCTCGTCAATCTCTACCCGAACACTTCCGACAGGCGCGCCGTCCTGGATTGCGATAAGCACAACCTTATTATCTATATCGTTTTTTACATCTTCATATGTTTCGCTAAGTGCGTCAATTCCGCATACTCCCGCAAGCTCCTCGTATTTTGTAAACGCTTCCTTTGTAATGCTCAAAATTGAATATATATCATCATGCGTTGCATGACGCACCTGAAACAATGATTGCAGTTCCTCCATAAATATACCCCCGATAAAACTTTTAAAACAGCCACAAAAACCGAAATAAAATTGTTCACAGTGCTGTTTTCTCGCTCGGCACCGTCTTAGCCCATTAGTGTAGCCATAATTGCCTTTTGCGCATGGAGTCTGTTCTCTGCCTCGTCAAAAATTACGGAGTTCTTGCCGTCGATTATCTCCTCTGTTACCTCAAAGCCACGGTATGCAGGCAGGCAGTGCATAAAGATTGCATCGTCCTTTGCATATTTAAACAATTCCTTGTTTACCTGATACGGCCCAAATACCTTTTGACGCTCCGCCTTTTCGCTTTCCTGTCCCATTGATACCCATGTATCGGTATACACAACATCGGCATCCTTTATAGCCTCTATTGGGTCCTCGGTTATAATAAGCTCCTTACCCGATGCTTTAAAGTCTGCCTTTGCATTTTCAACTACCTCGCCATCGCACTGATAATCCTTTGGTGTTGCAATAGCGCAGTTTAGGCTTGCTTTTGCACATCCGTACATAATTGAGTGCGCCATATTGTTACCGTCGCCGATGTATGCAAACTTCAAGCCCTCTAACTTTCCCTTATGCTCATATACAGTCTGTAAATCCGCAACTACCTGGCATGGGTGCAAGAGGTCTGTTAAGGCATTTATAACAGGAATATCGGCATAGTGCGCAAGGTCTAAAACATCCTGATGCGCAAATGTCCTTATCATAATTCCGTCAAGATACCTCTCCAAAACCTTGGCGGTATCGTGGATTGTTTCGCCACGCCCAAGCTGAATGTCATTTGATGATAAGAACAGCGGATAACCGCCAAGCTGTGTCATTCCCACCTCAAAGGATACCCGTGTCCGTGTTGATGATTTTGTGAAAATCATACCCAAGGTTTTACCCTTTAAAATAGGGTGTGCAATACCTTTTTTATTCTCGTCCTTTAATTTAAGAGCGAGCTTTAATAAATTCTCAAGCTCCTCCTTTGTTATATCGTGTAAGCTGATAAAATCCTTCATTTTTATAACCATTAACTCCTTTCACAAAATCGTCTGGGAAAATGCTCTTGGCAGAGTGCTGTTATGAAGGACGCAGTCGTACTTGTGTACTTCAAGTCCTCAGCAACAGTGCTATGCGACGAGCATTTTTTCAGACTTATTTCTCCTTTATCCTAAAACCGCATCAAGCGTATTTATAAATAAATCAACATCACCTTTGCCTATAATCAAAGGCGGTGCAATTCTTATCGTATTTCCTCCGCAAAGGCTTGTTAATATGCCGTTATCAAACAATGCTTTAAATACATCCTTTGCAATACCCTCGTCAAGTTCAATTCCTATAAGCAAGCCGTATGCTCGTATTTCCTTTATCTTTTCGGGGTATTTTTGCATAAGTGAATTCAGCTCGCTTTTAAAATATTTGCCTATCTCATTTGCATTTTCAACAAGCTTTTCTTCCTTAAATATCTTCATAACGGCAAGTCCTGCGGCTGTTGCAAACGGGTTTCCGCCAAATGTCGTGCCATGGTCGCCCGGCGAAAATGCGGCTGCAATATTTGCCTTTGCCAAAACCGCGCCTATCGGAATACCTCCGCCCAAAGCCTTTGCACAGGTAAATATATCAGGCTCTACGCCATACATCTGATGCGCAAACAAATATCCGCACCTTCCCATACCTGTCTGCACTTCATCGACAATCATAACTATATCGTTATCACTGCAAATTTGCCTTACCTCGTTTACATACTCCCTGTCCATTGGGTGTACACCGCTCTCCCCTTGGATAAGCTCTAAAATTATCGCCGCCGTTTTATCGGAAATTGCCGATTTTAATGCGTTAATATCGTTTGGCTCAACCTGCATAAATCCGTTTGTAAATTCACGGTAGGGCTTTTGGTACTTCTCCTGTCCCGTTGCGGCAACGGTTGCAATGGTTCTGCCGTGAAACGACTTTGAAAGGCTTATAACCTCGGTTTTGTTATCACCCTTTTTATAATGATAAATCTTTGCAAGCTTTAAAGCTCCCTCGTTTGCCTCTGCACCGCTGTTACAGAAAAATGCCTTGTCTGCTACTGTTGCATTAACAAGCGCCTTTGCCAATTTTGCCTGATTTTCTATGTAATAAAGGCTTGATGTATGCAAAACCTTATCAAGCTGACTTTTTAGCGCTCCGATAAATTCGGGGTGCGAGTGTCCAAGAGCATTTACCGCAATTCCGCCCAAGAAATCATAATATGTTTTCCCGTCATCGGAATACAGTTCCAAGCCCTTGCCGTGCGTAAAGCAAACAGGCAACCTGTCGCCAAAGGTGTTCATATAATATTTTTTGTCTAATTCAATAATATCTTCAAGCATAATCTTTTCCTCTCTGAGTATGTGCTTAAATTATACAACCTTGCGAATAAAAATGCAAGTATTATAAAGCAAAAACTTTATTTTAATACAAAAAAAGATAAATATGCAGTAATATCACTGCATATTTATACAAAATTTGTGCAATATTATACATCAGATGTGTTTTTCAATAATCTCTGCGTATTCGTCAAATCCTCTTGCGCCGACAAGCTTTTCAACCATTTTGCCGTTTACAAAGAGCATTACCGTTGGGATTGAAACAATACCGTTTACGGTTGCCAGAGCGCCTTCTTCGTCAACATTTACCTTGCCGACCTTAATTTTGCCTTCATATTCTTTTGAAATCTTTTCGATAACAGGAGCTACCATCTGGCACGGTCCGCACCATGTCGCCCAGAAATCTACAAGAACAGGTATATTTGATTTTACTACCTCGCCGTCAAAATTTGCTTGTGTAAATTTTATTTCCATTGCTGTTTCCTCCTTTTTCCTATTATGTATTTTATTCTACATCAATACACCATTTTTTTCAAGTCTCTTTATCAATATATTTTTTATCGGTTATTTTGCATTTTACATTTCCGCTTGTAATATCAATAAGCTCGGATATGAGTTTATCGGTATCATGTATCGGAGAGCATACCTTAAATGTTACCGTGTCGGTATAGTCCACTCCCTCTATATTATATCCGTCAGTTCTTAACTTATGCTCAACCGTGCCAAGCAGTGAATAATCAACACACACATCGACTATGTCACAAAGCTCACGAATAACTATGCACGCATCCTTAAGTCCCTCGCTTGCCGTTGTTCCGTATGCGTGGACAAGTCCGCCCGTGCCTAAGAGCGTTCCGCCAAAGTACCGCGTTATAACCACAACAACATCAACTATGCCCGATTTTCTTATCGCATCAAGCACGGGCATCCCTGCCGTTCCTGACGGCTCGCCGTCGTCACTGTAGCGGAATATGTTATTCTCATCAATCACATACGCATACACATTATGGCGCGCGTCGGGGTATTTGGATTTTATTTCATTCAGATATGCTATTGCGTCAGGCTCGTTATCCACAGGCATAACGCTTGCTATAAATCTTGATTTTCTGTCCACAAAAAGAGCCGTTCCCTCTTTTGATACAGTTTTATATTTTTCCTTTACAGACAATATCCCTTTATCCTTTCATACATCTCACTATCCACCCATATTTCCATAAGCGTTCCGCCGTCGGTATATTCCTCATTATCAACCTTGTGCCTTGTATGAAGCTCCGATACCAAAGCTCCCTCGCTGTATGGAATAAGCGCCTTTACCTTATGTTTTTTACCCGGCGCAGTATCGGAGATTGCCAGGAGCAGTTTGTCAATATTGAGCCCTGATTTTGCGCTTATCATAACGCTGTTGGTATTTGCGCCAAGCACAACCGTGTGGTCGGTTATTTTATCAATTTTATTATATACCTCTAAAATTCGCTTGCCCGTTGCGCCGATGTCGGATAAAACACTCTCAACAACCTTTATGTTATTATCCATTTGTGGATCTGAGGCGTCTATTACATGGATTAAAAAATCCGCAACAACCGCCTCCTCTAAGGTTGATTTAAAAGCCTCGACCAAATGATGAGGCAGTTTCCGTATAAAACCAACGGTGTCAACCAAAAGTATGCGCCTGTTATCCTCTAAGGTTATGGCACGGGAGGTTGTATCAAGCGTTGCAAACAGCTTGTCCTCGGCTAAGATATTTGCGTCTGTAAGCGTATTTAAAAGCGTGGACTTGCCTGCGTTTGTATAACCGACGATTGCGGCGGTTATCGTTCCGTCTTTTTTTCGGCGGTTATGGATTAGAGTTCTGTGTTTTTTGATTTCCTTTATCTCGTCCTCAAGCGCAGATATTCGCCTGTGAATATGCCGTCTGTCCGTTTCAAGTCTTGTTTCGCCCGGTCCTCTTGTGCCAATGCCCGCGCCTGTACGGCTAAGCTCCGTACCCATGCCACGAAGTCGGGGCAGACGGTATTTAAGCTGTGCAAGCTCGACCTGCAACTTACCCTCGCCCGATTTTGCGCGCATTGCAAATATGTCAAGTATAAGCATGGATCGGTCCAAAACCTTACATCCGAGCATATCGGTAATATTTCTTAGCTGTATCGGTGATAATTCATCGTCAAATACCACAGCGTCTATTTCCATATTGCCTACAAGCTCGCAAAGCTCCATGAGTTTGCCCTCGCCCATATATGTTGACGCTTCTAAGTCCGCCTTGTTCTGCACAAGCTCGCCGACTACCTCTCCGCCTGCCGCTTTTACAAGCTCTCTAAGCTCTTTTATGGATTCGTCGGTAGTGTCTGACAACACATCTCTTAAACCTCTGTGTACACCTGCCAATATAAACCGTTCTTTTTTATCTTCAATATTTTGCATAAATAATACCTCAATTTTTACCTATATTCCGATTATACCAAAAAAACAGCGCAAGGTACAGTAAATATAAAAAATTTTTTCAAAAAAAATAAAAAAATATGTTGTAATATTTTTTTTATGTGTTATAATGTATTAGTATTTTATTGTATTCTTATAGACAAGGAGGCAAGCGCCATGACGATAGCATTTTTAGTATTGCATCTTGTAGTAACCTGCTTACTTATATTCATTGTACTTGTTCAGGAGGGTAAGGACCCCGGAATGAAGGGTATTCAGGGTGCATCTGCCGATATGGGAGATTCATTCTTCAAAAGAGCAGGCGGTACTACAAAGGAAAAAATGTATGCAAGAATGACAACAACATTCGCAATTCTTTTCCTTATTACCACTTTAACATTGGTTATATTGGCAGTTTGATTAAACGGTAACATTAAAACGGCACATCATACGATGTGCCGTTTTTGTTTTGCTGTTTTGTTATTTAACACCGAAAACCTCTTTGAACAGGTTTGCACATTCTGCATCTGACGGAATTTCATCATATGCCTCAAACTGGAAGCCCAAAAGACCGTCGCCAAAGTGCTCGCCGTCACGCTTGTCCTCAAACTCAAAGCCGATAAATGTATCCGTCTGCTCCTCGCCGTCTTCTGTATAGGTGCTCTCTATCTTCTTAACAGCTTTTCCGTTAAACTCAACGCCTAAGTCTGTTACAGTCTGTGTAAAGTTGCTTAATGTTTCACTGTAATACTCGTCAAGCTCACCCTTGTAATAGTAATATACAAACGGCTCACCTGCGCCGTAATCATACGCAGTGCTTCCCCATATATCTATCCACCAGGACATATCATCGCTTGAAATACTGATAAGGTCTGTATGGTCGCTTTCTTCATTTGTGAAGCTTGCGTTTTGAGGCTTGTAAATGGTTATCTCCTGCACATCCTGGCCATACTCAAGTGTCATTTGCTCGATTGCGCTTGTATCTACCTCGCCGCTTGGCTCGTCAATGTCTGTGTCCGCCTTATCACCGCAGGCTGCCAATGAAAATGCCAATGCTCCTGCCAAAAAAACTGCCAATAATTTTTTCATTTATTATGTCCTCCTTTAGTCTATCTGTGCCTCTGCCTCATCAGCCCGCCTTGTATAAACGGCAAGACCGCCTGTGGCAGCGTCGCTCATGGCGTTTAGGTTTTTCTCTACCTCTTTTGCCTTTTCCTCGGAAATCTCACCGTCTTTTGCCGCCTTTACAGCGTCCATAGCGGTCTTGACTCCTGCGACTGCGCCCATAAGGTCACGCTTTTCCTTCGTGCTCATACCAAAGCTAAACAGACCCTTCTGATCGTCATTGACACCGAAAATACGGTTAAAGTGCGCAACGGCATTGGCAGTATAATCCACATCGCTTTCCTTTGTATGGAATGTAACCTTTATTTCACGCTTGATATACGGATGCGCTTTAAGTCCCATTTTAGCCTTAACCGGATCATGCTCGATATGGTCAAGAACGCCGACTAAGCGTATCTTTACACCCGACTCCTTAAACTCCTCGGGTTTGCCTGCCTCCATCGGCTTTTCCTTTTCAACATACGCCTCATAGCCAAGAACCTGGTCATACCTGAAAAGCTCATGATTTACCTTGTTCTTTGAGGTATCTCTGTCCATAATCTCAAACATTCCAAGATCATCTGCAAAGGAAATCGCCTGCTTGTTAAATGCCGAGGGATATGTGTCCCTCTTTGCGTCTTTAAAGCATTTTTGGTACAGCTTTTCCTGACGGCGCATATACTCGATATGCCCTTTTACCTCATCTGTTGTAAGCTCACTTAGCCTTACATACTTTGAGCATTCTCTGACGCAAATATTGCACGCAAAATTTCCGTCCTTTAACTTTGTTCTGTGCATAACTCCGCACTCGCTGCCACATAATGCACATTCCTGCTTGCCAAAGCTCTTCTTAAAAAAATCTCCTAATCCCATTTTGTACCCTCCTTTTTTAAATTTTTTTTATATTTTAACTCCCTGCTTTGAAAAAGCCGTCAAAAAACAGAGAGAAATATACACTTTACCATAATTTCATTATATATAACCAAGCACACAAAGTCAAGCACAAAAAGCGTGCTATAACCTTACCAATTTTTAATAACTCAAAAGTATTTGACATTTTGATAACTTTTAAGTATAATAGATAGTGAAGGGGGAATGATTACATTGTACTCCATACATTTTTACAAAGATAAAAACGGCAAAGAACCGTTAAAGGAATATTTGGCTGAGCTTGGCAAAAAGACCGATAAGAACAGCCGTATCAATTTTAACAAAATAAGAGAATATATTAAAATTTTATCAGAATACGGAACAAAGGCAGGCGAGCCTTTTGTAAAACACTTAAGCGGTGAAATATGGGAGCTTCGCCCAATCCGAAATAGGATATTGTTTTTTGCTTATGATGGCAATAGATTTATATTATTGTCCCATTTTGTAAAGAAAACACAAAAGACACCTAAACACGAAATTGAAAAAGCGAAAAACCTAATAAGGGAATATAAAGAAAGAGGTAAAGACAATGAAAGATAATAAGGAATACTCACAAGCTATTTTGCAGGCTGAAAATGCCATATCCGACATAAAAGAAAGAAAATCGGAAGCAATAGGCGAAAATGCTTTGGATTTTATGGATAGTTTCCTATCCCCCGAAGAAATAGCGGAAGGTGATTTAAAGGTAGCTCTTATAAAAGAGCTGATAAACGCAAGACAAGAAAAAGGAATAAGTCAGAAAAAGCTTGAAGAACTAAGCGGAGTAAAGCAGCCAATAATAGCAAGAATGGAAAAAGGCGTTACAAATCCGCAAATTGACACACTGCTAAAGGTATTGGCACCTTTGGGAAAAACTCTGGCGGTAGTGCCTTTGAACAAATAAAAGAGTAGACCTGCATTGATATGCACCCCAAAAGTTAGACACTTTTGGAGGTGCATATTTTTATGGGAAAGAAAGGTAAAATTTACAGAAAATACTCGCCCGAATTCAAATTATCTGTTATACTGGATATGCGAGAACACCAACTAAGTTATTGT
>JAFSXU010000006.1 GCA_017443895.1 Clostridia bacterium | reverse complement strand
GATTACGGTAAATTGGTGTGGTCGTAGGGGCAGGTCTCCGTGCCTGCCCGTATCCCCGATAATGCATACCGGGAACGGGAGGGCATGGAAACCCTCCCCTACAAATTGTGATACCCATTCACCCATATAAACCAAAATTTATTTGTTTACCAAATTCGTCAAAATGGACAAAATTAGGTGTTGGGATAACCATAATTTGTACAAAAATATTATCGGGCGGGCAAATTCATTGACATTTGATGTTAATAGAGTTATCATATATATAGCGTAGGTATGCAATATATTTCAAGAATAACCCTGTAAATTTTTTTAGTACCTATTTCTTTACAGGACATTTTTTTTGATGATATTTGTAATACTCCGTTTTGCGTTGCAAAAACGCAAAAGGTAAACGGTAAGTCCGATTTTTTTTCAGTACCTATTTTTATTGGATATATCGTGATACGCAAAAGAAATTCATAAAGAAAGAGAGGAACGAAAAGAAATGAATTTTAAGAAAATAGTTAGTGCAGTTTCTGCATTGGCAATTTCAGTTTCTGCATTCGCAGGTCTTGCCGTTACAGCAAGTGCTGAAAGCACATCTGTAGAGCAGACTTTAACAAGCCAAGCTGCTATTCTTGGTACTAATGTTGTAAATTCGCATGGTGTTGATGACATTTATGTAAACTCATACGCCGGTAATGGTGGAGCTGCAGCATTAGGATTTGAGTTAGATAGCAGTTTTAACCCGGCTCTTGTTGAGAGTGCAACTTTAAGCCTGTATGTAAGTAAGCAAGCGAATAAAGGCAGAACTGGTGATATAAACTTTTATGGTTTATCCGCAATGCCTACAGCGTCAAGTATAACCTCCAGCACATTAATTGAGGATTATCCTAAGGCTGTATTTTCTCAAGGAGGAGCAAATACCAAAAGATATACATATAGCGGAACTGCTGTAGCAACGGTTACACATAGCGCATTGAATAATACATATATGAAAACAGGGCAATATAATGATGTAGATTTAACTTCATATATTAAGTCTATCAGTGAGGGTACAACTGATGTTTATTTGGGAATATCAATATCAGATTTTGCTGCAGACACATCAATTGCAGGAATGGGCACAGAAAATGAGCCAAAGCTTACAATTGTGTACAGCTCTGAAACAGTTTATAGTGTAGCATTCTCAGGATTACCAAGCGGTTCGACCGTTACTGTAAATGGAGTAGATGCTACAAACGGCATAGGACTGGTTGCGGGAACATATACATACACGGCAACTGCTGTAGGTTATGAGGACAAGACAGATACATTTACAGTTGTAGATGCAGATGTTACTGTTCCTGTTAGCATGACAGCAAAAGCCCCTGCGGGTGCAGTTACTGTTAAGTATATGAATGGTGCTGATGAGATTGTAGGTGCTGCAGTTCCTACAGTTGATGTGGCAGGCAAGTATGTAGGCGATACGGCTACATATTACTATCCTAAATACATAAATGTAGACGGTACATGGTATGCTACAACAGAAACAAGCTATGGTAAAACAGTTGCTCTTACAGCTAATGCACAGGAGTCAACGGTAGCATATGCTCCTGCTAGTGATACAATTATCGCATTTGTTGAAGGTGAAGATGCTACGGCAGTAAATCCTTCAGGTGGTAGCGGATATGGTCGTAATAGCTCAGACGGCGAAAGATTTTCTTCAGGTCATGGTGTTACCGTGCAGAAGTCAGGTGTTAATGCATATTTCACAGTAACAGTTAACATTCCTGCTGACGGAAATTACACATTTGCAGGACCTCTTTATAACAACAATAACAGAGATAGATCTGTAGATATCTTTGTTGACGGTCTTCCGAATGGTGATGATGTGGCTGATTTCAGTGATACAATTTCTGGAAACGGCGGTACAGGTTCATTCTCAATAGACAAGGATCTTACAGCTGGTGAGCATACATTTGCATTTGCTGCAACTAACACACTTTCACCTGTATTTGACTATGTTGTTATAACACAGAACTCAGTTAAAACTCCTGCAACTGCATCAGTTTCAGCTACATCAGCTATAAATGAGGGATATATCACATTCAAGGGTGTAATTGCAAATGTTGATGATCTTACAACAGTTACAAAGGCTGGTTTTGGCTTTGTAAACCTTAGCGATGCAGTAGGTAGCAAAGACTTACAGGCTCTTTGGACAACTAATGCTGTACAGGGTACCACATTCGGCGCTGCTATTGAACAGCAGACGGGTGCAATAAAGTCAGATTTCTATGGTATCCCATATATTGTTATCGGTGATGAAGCAATATTCGGTACTATAGTTGCATCAGAATGGAACGAATAATTTTAATAGGAGGAATATAATCATGAAAAAGTTTTATGTAAGTCCTGCTATTGAAGTTACAGCTTTTGTAGCAGAGGATATTTTATGCGCAAGCACAATTACAGTCGACGGCTTAAACTATGATGTTGTAAGCAACGGTATCAAGGTTGAAGGCGAAGTTCAGAGTATTGACGAGAGTGCTTACACAGCATTCACAGACTAATTAAAAAATAATTAAACACATGTGTTAAAAAGATAGGTACAATAAATAAAGGCGGGTGTAGCTAACCCGCCTTTTTGCTTGTTAAAATTAAAAATGTAATTGCGTATTTATTTTTGTAGGGCAGGGGCTTGCTCCTGCCGTATCCCCGATGCGGTGTATGGCGGTTGGAGCAAGCCCCAACCCTACAGAATGACATAATATGTATTATTGGAATAATAATGTAGATTTTTATTTGGAGATATGCTATAATTACATTGTGTAAGATATTCAAATCAATTTGTTATATTGCAAGGTGTATATTATGGAAATGCCCAAAAGAAAGCGGACAAGGTTAAAGTGGTATGATTACAGTAGTAACGGAGCATATTTTATAACTATATGCACAAAAGACAGAAAAGAATTGCTGTCAAAAATAGCTACGAACAATGAAAATAAGTGTGCAGATAATCAATTAACCATGTATGGAAAAATTGCAAAAATTCAGATAGAGGAATTAGAAAACCGCTACAAGAATGTTAAAGTAGATAAATATGTAATTATGCCAAATCATATTCATTTATTGATTTCTATTGATAATCAAGCGGTTGGAGCAAGCCCCAACCCTACAATATCTGATATTATCTGCACATTAAAATCCATAGTAACACGATTGTGTCATACTCAAGGGCTAAAGGATAGGTACTTATTCCAATCGTCTTTTCATGACCACATAATCAGAGGTGAAAAAGACTATATAAAAATATGGGAATACATAGATACAAATGTAATAAAATGGGAATATGATTGCTTTTATAACGCTTAAATTCCCTATTCATCATATGGGTAAAAATCGGGGATAAATGACTCCGATGCCGCTGTGCCGTCTTGAATATACACATTTCTCATACCCTTATTAGCGCAATATTCAACAAGCATTTCATAATGCGACTTATCAATTTTTCTGTCAATTTCGGGGTAATCTGCCAAATTATTGGTTGGTGTATACTGGCTCATAATACTTATATAAATATCATCGCCGTATGTATTATACAGATAATCAACAATCTTTTTTGACTCATACATCAACCCCGGTAACATCATATGCCTTACAATTACGCCCTTTGTCATAATACCGAATTTATCAAACTGATTTTTACCGACCTGTAAAAACATTTTCTCTATTGCCTTCTTTGAAATTTCAAAATAGTTTGGCGCCATTGAATACCGTATTGCAGACTTATCCCTGTAATATTTCATATCGGGCATATAAATGTCAATATACCCTTTTAGCATATCAATAGCCTCCGCCGACTCATATCCGCCGCAGTTGTAGACAATCGGTAAATTTAAACCCATATCTTTTGCACATTGTATCGCCTCTATAATCTGCGGAATATAATGCGTAGGGGTGACAAGGTTTATATTATGCACAGCCTTATTTTGAAAATCAAGGAATATATCCGCAAGCTCTTTGGTTGTTACCTTATATCCGTGATTTTTTGTGCTTATGTCATAGTTTTGGCAAAACACGCATTTTAAGTTACAGTGCGAAAAAAACACTGTACCCGACCCGTTTGTGCCTGAAATTGACGGCTCCTCCCACATATGCGGTTTAGCCCTTGCAATTTTTATCTCATTGCCCGCCCTGCAAAATCCGATTTTTTTCGTTCTGTCAACACCGCAATTTCTGGGGCAGAGCATACAATTTTCCAATCTTTTCATATAAATTTACCTCAAATACAATTGTAGCATAAAAATAAAACCTGTACAACATTAAAATATTACTAAATTTTGTATATATTTCACATATTTTACTTGAAATTTTAGTTTTATTGATGTATAATTAAAAGTGATAAAGTCTAATTATTCAGATGGAGGAAGAATACATGATTAGTAAGGCGTTTGGTAACATCGTAGAACAGATGGCTGAAATTTTCCCGAAAAAGTTCGGTATTGTTGATTCACATGGGCTTGTGCTTGCAAATAACGGCCCTGAAATTTCGAGTGCACTTATTGAAACTCTTGTAGACGCAGTCAGCGGTACTGAGTCAATGGTTATAAGAGACGGGTATACCGTTCGTGCTATGGCAAATAATCCGTATGCGGAGTATTATGTCTATGTAGAGGGTATTGACGAGGTATCAAGGTATTGCTGTAACAGCGTTGTTGTTGCCGCAAACAATGTCCGTCATTACTATGATGAAAAGTACGACAAGAATAATTTTATGCAGAATATCCTGTTTGATAACCTTCTTGCGTTTGACCTTCATCAAAAGGCCCGTGAGCTTCATGTGGATACCGAAGTTGCAAGGGCAGTATTTTATATTAAGGTTCTTGAGGAGTCGCATGAAAATGCGATATACGAGGTTGTCCGCAATATGTTCCCCGATAAGGACAGAGATTTTGTCATAAATGTTGACGGTCTTGACATAGTCCTTATTAAGGAGGTTGAGAGCGACATTTCTCAAAAAGAGCTTGAGGAAATTGCAAACTCAATTCTTGCAACCGTAAACGCAGAAACAATGAGCCAGATACTTATCGGTCTTAGCCGTGTTGCGCCCGATATTGACGCTATAAATACATCATACAAAGAGGCACAGGTTGCTATTGATGTAGGAGGGGTATTCAGCGAGGAGCAGACAATCCTAAGCTATGACAACTTAGGTATCGGCAGACTTATCTATCAGCTTCCTATCCGCCTTTGCGAGCTGTTCTTACAGGAGGTATTTAAAAAGGGCAGTATAGAAAGCCTTGACGAGGAAACAATACTTACAATAAATAAGTTTTTTGAAAACGACTTGAATGTTTCCGAAACATCAAGACAGCTATTTGTACACAGAAATACCCTTGTTTACAGACTTGAAAAGATTTATAAGTTGACAGGTCTTGACCTTAGAAAGTTTGACCAGGCAATCGTGTTTAAGGTTGCAATGATGGTTTACAAATACTTAGAGGCAAACCCAATGAAAATATAATCAGGGCTGTTTATTTTGAGCCCAGTAGGTTGTTTATTATACGGACCGTCGGGGACGCCGGTTCCTACAAAATCGTTATTTGGTATGATCGTAGGGACAGGCGTCTCCGACTGTCCGTTTGCCGTAATATTATCAGATTATAAATTCAATACGGCAAGCTACATTATACTTATATCACAGAAAGGAATTATATATGGGTACAAAAACAAAAATTGCCATAACTGCAATAATATCCGTTGTGGTAAGCAGTGTTGTAACTGCAAACATTGTCGGTGGCTTATACCAAAAATATTCCGCGCTCTTGCCTGCAAAAACACAGGAGCAGAATTTGAATAACAAGCTAAACACCATAAGGTATTTTCTTGACAGCCAATACCTTTACGATTTTGATAATACCACGCTTACAGAGTCGGCAATAAAGCAATATGTAGAGGCACTTGACGAGCCGTATACCCATTATTATACCAAGGACGAATTTACCCAGTATACATCAAGCGTCGAGGACGGGTATATGGGTATAGGTATCGTCATAACCGCAACGGAGGACAAAAAAATTGAGGTAATATCGACCTATGAGGACTCTCCTGCATACAAGTCAGGAATTTTGCCCGGCGATATTTTGATTAAACTTGACGACAAGGAATACAGCGCCGAAACAATGGATATGGCGGTTTCCTACATTCGGGGCGGTAAGGTTGGCACAAGCGTTAAAGTAACCGTTTTAAGAAACGGAGAGGAAATAAGCTATGATGTTGTAAGAAGCGATATTTTAACCAAATCCGTTCACGGTCAGATGCTTGATAACGGGATAGGTCTTGTCCGTCTGTCGGGCTTTAATACGGCAACAGAAAATTCCGACCGTGATACTTATACCGAGTTTCGTGATACCGTTAAAAGTCTTCAGGACGAGGGTATGACAAAAATGATCCTTGACCTTCGTGATAACCCCGGCGGTGAATTACAGGTTGTGTGTAATATCGCCGATATGATTTTACCTGAGGGCACTATAACATATATGGAATATAAGAACGGTAAAAAAGATACATTCACATCCGATAAGTCCGAGCTTGATATGCCTATGGTTGTGCTTATAAACGGAAACAGCGCCAGCGCCTCCGAGGTGCTTACAGGCGCAATAAAGGACTATAAGAAGGCGACAATAATCGGCGAGAAGAGCTACGGAAAGGGCATTGTACAAAGCGTTCTGCCGTTTTACGACGGAACGGGTATGTCATTGACCGTTGCAAAATACTATTCGCCAAACGGCGTTTGTATACAAGGTATCGGCATTGAGCCTGATATTACGGTTAAAATGCCTGAAAAATACGCAAATTACTATGCCGCTACAGTTCCCGAGAATGAGGATACACAGCTCCAAAAGGCAATTGAGGTGCTTAATAATTAAACGGTTGACATAAAATACGAGTCGTAGTATAATATGACCTGTTTGGAGGCATTTTGATGAAATCAATGTTAGATGCTATAGATTATGTATGCCGTGAGGGTAAGTTTGAAAAAACTGCCGATTTTATTCAGCACGGCAACACAAGCTGTATGTTGCACACTATAGCAGTTGCATATTACAGCGATTATTTCGCACAAAAAATCCGTATACATTATAAACGGCGTGAGCTTTTAATAGGCGCGCTCCTGCACGATTATTTCCTGTATGACTGGCACGACGGACTGCCAAAACGCAAAATTCACGGGTTTACGCATCCGCACTATGCGCTTATAAATGCGGACAGGGATTTTAATCTTACAGATACGGAAAAGAATATAATAAAGAGGCATATGTTCCCGCTTACCGTTATACCGCCGTCGGTAAGAGAAGCGTGGATTGTATGCATGGTGGATAAAATATGCTCTGTATATGAGGTGTTTGCAAAGGACCCGTATATACGGCTTAGAAAAATACTCAAAGCTAACCGTGTAAGTGTTGGCTGATAAATTTGGGGGTTACAAAATGGATATATGTCGTTATTTCCTGTGCTTTGCACTGTTTGGGTTTATCGGCTGGGCATATGAGTCGGTGTATTACAGTATTATGCAGCGTCGGCTTGTAAGCAGTGGTTTTTTAAACGGATGTATATGCCCTATTTACGGAATTGGCGGACTGGTTTTATCTTTGATGCTGGGTAAGATAGAAAACCCTCTGCATTTGTTCTTTTCGGGTATGATTATTACCTGCACGCTTGAATATATCGTTTCGGCTTTAATGGAAAGGGTATTCCATGAACGCTGGTGGGATTACAGTAATTGGCCGCTTAATATAAACGGCAGAGTTTGTATAATCGGCGGTGTGGCGTTTGGAACAATGTCGGTGCTGGGCGTTAAGTATATAATTCCTGCAACATTCAATGCCGTTATAGGCCTTACAGACCATATGGTACATATAAGCGCTGTAATTGTTGCAATACTTATATTGTTTGATATAATCGTAACGGTTAGAAATTCGGACAACTTTAACGATAAGCTCTGGTATGTTCGTGAACAGTCAAAAATATTTGAAGAGGGCGGTGTGGGGTATAGAATTATGCACACATTAAACCCGTTTTCGGATGATGAATATGAAGCGAGTATAATTGAAAAAATAAAAAGAAGATTACATAAATAATGTCGGCACAATGCCGACATTATTTATCAGCTATTACAGGCGAGGTTAAAAAATCCAAGCCTGATTTTTTATTGTTTGCAAGTGCAAAAATATCCGTAGCCTTTATGTCAAGCGAAAACATTGAATCTTTGGGGTTATATGCCGATGCCTTTGTTATTATGCTGATACTTGACTTTTCCTTTATTTCCTTTAAAATCGCTTTACCTGTAGTATTCATGGCAAGAGGCCTGATATAGTTAATAACCTGCGCCTTATTAAACCCCAAAAGGGCGGACAGGATAACCCTCCGTATTTTAGACAGGGTATACCGCTTTGATTTTGCACCCATTGCAATATCGTAAAAACTTGTATGGGTATCGGCAGATTGCTTTATCCTGTTATGAAGCCCCTCCGATACATCGTTTATCCTCTCTAAGTCATCGCCTTTGATAAGCCGTAAATATCCACAAATAAGCGTGTCAAGACTGCTTATATTATAAATATCGGCATTTTTGTATACCTCATACGCTGATGCCGGAACAAATTCCGAAAAATCAGCCTTGTTTTGGATTAGCTTTCGTATATATGATGCCGACGCAATTCCGTCGGAGTTTGTAAAAGAGTCGTGCTCCGAGCCTTTTCTCTGTATCAAAAACGGCGAAATGTCCGAATTTAATTTTTTTAATGCCATAATATACTCAATTGCAAGTATGTTATTGGGCTTTTCTAAAACCGATGTGTCAATAACTCCGTCATACGCTTTTGACAATGCCCGTGGGAAGCTATAGCCCAAGGCGTTGTATTCCTTTATCCGCTTTTTTATTTCAACGCTTTCATTTAAAATCAAATCTGCCAAATCCGAGAGTTTTTGTATATCGCCACATTCTGCACCGAAACAGAGCGTATCAATAACATTTAGCTTGTTGAGTATTGATACCGCACCGTATGCAAAATTTTTCGCGCTGTTTAGGGAACAGCAAACAGGCAGCTCCAAAACCAAATCACAGCCGCCCTTTATTGCCGCCCTTGCCCTTGTCCACTTGTCAAATACCGCAATATCGCCGCGCTGAACAAAGCTACCGCTCATAATGGCAATAACTCGTGAATTGTCATTTTTTAATTTGTCAATCTGATATTTATGCCCGTTGTGAAACGGGTTATATTCTGCAATAATCGCAACAGTTTTCATAACCTGCACCTCAAAAATATTATATACCAAAATGAGTAAATTGTACAGTGCCAATTTGCGAGTATACACGCCAAAAAAATACGGTAATAAATTGCTAAAAATACTATATTTTGTATATTTTAAATATTAAACCACAATATTTTTTGTGCAATCCTACAATGTTTTTTTTACCGCATTAAATAGATATTGAAATGAAAAAAATAATAGTTTATAATACTATCGGAGAACCTTAGGAACAAGGGGATATTGAATGAAGATAATTATTGATGCAATGGGTGGCGACAATGCCCCTGTGGCGCCTGTATGCGCAGGTGCAAGGGCGGCAAGGGAGCTTAACATAGATATAGTTTTGGTAGGTAAAGAGGAAGTCATAAAGGAAGAACTTAAAAAATATGACTATCCAAAAGATAAACTTGAGATAGTAAACGCAACAGAGGTAATTTCAAACCATGAAGAGCCTGCAAAGGCGGTAAGAGCGAAAAAAGACGCATCTGTTGTGGTTGCGGCAAAGCTGTTACGAGACAATATGGGCGATGCGATGCTTTCTATGGGAAACACGGGTGCATTGCTAACAGCAGGATTGCTTATCGTCGGCAGAATAAAGGGAATTTTGCGACCTGCCTTAGGTACGGTAATACCTGCAAAAAAAGGAGCGGTTATGCTTCTTGATATGGGCGCAAATACAAATTGCAGACCTAAAAACCTTGTCCAGTTTGCAGTTATGGGCAGTATCTATATGAAAAATGTTTTGGGCATTAAAAACCCCTCCGTCGGACTTTTATCAAACGGCGAGGAGGAGGGCAAGGGCGATGAGCTTACAAAAGCCACATATCCCATGCTAAAAACAGCGCCGATAAATTTTTACGGCAATGTTGAGGGCAGGGATGTCATGAACGGAAATGTTGATGTTATAGTCTGCGACGGATTTGTCGGAAATGTTGTGCTAAAGACGATAGAGGGCATGGGAAGCTATATAGGCTCGGCAATAAAGGATATATTTACGGCAAATATGCTGACAAAGCTTGGCGCATTGCTTACGCTAAAAGGCGTAAAGGCGCTGCGCAGGAAAATGGATTACCGTGAATATGGGGGCGCACCGCTTTTGGGTGTTAAGAAGCCTGTTATAAAAGGTCATGGCGCGTCTGATGAAAAAGCTGTATATTCGGCGATAATCCAGGCTAAGAAAACGGTTGAAACAAATATTTGTGAAGATATAAGATTAAGTTTGATGTCTATGAAAAACGAGGAGGAGAGGAAATGAGTACAAGATTATGTGAATTGCTTGGCATTAAATACCCCGTAGTCCAGGGCGGAATGGCATGGGTTGCAACCGCAGAGCTTGCGGCGGCAGTGTCAAACGGCGGCGGCTTGGGAATTATTGCAGCAGGCGGTGCGCCGGGCGAGGTGGTAAGAGAGCAGATTAAAAAATGCCGTACCCTTACAGACAAGCCTTTTGGCGTAAATGTAATGCTTATGTCGCCTTTTGCAGACGAGGTTATGCAGGTAATTATTGAGGAAAAGCCTGCAGTTGTTGCAACGGGTGCAGGAAATCCCGGTAAGTATATGGCGGATTTAAAGAACGCAGGAATTAAGGTATGCCCTGTTATTGCATCGGTTGCAATGGCAAAGAAAATGGAGCGTGACGGTGCGGACGCAGTAATTGCCGAGGGTACAGAGGCAGGCGGACATATAGGCGAGCTTACGACTATGGTATTGGTACCGCAGGTTGTTGATGCGGTGGAAATCCCTGTAATTGCGGCAGGCGGATTTGCCGATAAGCGTGGTATGGTTGCGGCTATGGCTTTGGGTGCCGAGGGTATCCAGGTCGGCACAAGATTTATCTGCTCCGATGAGTGTATTGCGCATGATAACTATAAGCAGGCAGTCATAAAGGCAAAGGACAGAGATGCCGTTGTAACAGGCAGGTCAACAGGCGCGCCTGTAAGAGCTTTAAAGAATAAGCTTACAAGGGAGTATCAGAGGCTTGAGGCAAGCGGTGCATCTGCCGAGGAAATTGAGCAGTTGGGCGTTGGCGGATTGCGTCGTGCATTTATGGAGGGCGATACGCAGACAGGTTCGCTTATGGCAGGACAGAGCGCGGCAATGGTAAATAAAATTGAGCCGTGTGCGGATATTATAAAGAGCTATTTTGAGGGAATTGATGAAATCCTTAACGGTATATCGGATAAATTGAAGATTGATTGAGGTATAAAGTCTGAAAAAATGCTCGTCGCATAGCACTATTATTCAGGACTTGAAGTACACAAGTACGACTGCGTCCTTCATAACAGCACTCTGCTTAGAGCATTTTCCCAGACGGCTTTGTGAAAGGAGTTAATGGTTATAAATATGAGTAAAACAGCATTTTTATTTGCAGGTCAGGGTGCCCAGGCGGTTGGCATGGGCAAGGAATTATACGATAACTTTGACTGTGCAAAAAAGGTATTTGATGAGGCATCAGAGGCTTTGGGCTTTGATATAAAGGATATGATTTTTAACGGCGATGATGAAACCTTAAAAATCACGGAAAATACCCAGCCTACAATTGTTACAATGAGTACGGCGGCTTTAAGGGTATTGGAGGAAAAGGGCGTAAATGCAGATGTTGTTGCAGGGCTCAGCCTTGGCGAGTATACAGCACATATAGCATCGGGCTCAATTGAATTTTCAGACGGTGTAAGGCTGGTTAAAAAGCGCGGTAAATATATGCAGGAGGAGGTACCTGTCGGTAAGGGCGCAATGGCGGCAATTATCGGACTTGAAACGGCAGATGTAATATCGGCGTGTGAAGAGGCATCAAAGCTTGGTATTTGCTCACCTGCAAACTTTAACTGCCCGGGTCAGATTGTAGTATCGGGCGAGGTTAATGCAGTTGAAAAATGCTGTGAAATAGCAAAGGAAAAGGGCGCAAAAAGAGCGCTGATTATGCCTGTTTCTGCACCGTTCCATTGTTCTATGCTAATAGGCGCAGGCGAGAAATTACAGCGTGAGCTTGATAGTGTTACGGTATCTGATATGAATATACCCGTAATTACAAATGTAACAGCCGACTATGTTCCATCAAAAGACGATATAAAACCTCTTTTGGTTCGTCAGGTGTCATCATCTGTAAGATGGGAGGACTCAATACGGAAAATGATTGCAGACGGCGTTGATACATTTATTGAGATTGGCCCGGGAAAGACATTAAGCGGATTTTTAAGAAGAATAGATAAGACAAAGGCAAGCTATAATGTTGAGGATATGGCATCACTTGAAAAGACGCTTGCAGGCTTGGAGATATAAGGAGAGATTGATATGTTAAAAGGAAAAACAGCCATAATAACAGGCTCAGGCAGGGGCATAGGTAAGGCGATTGCCCTAAAGCTTGCATCATACGGCGCAAATATCGTTGTAAACGATATTCCAGGCTCTGACTATGCAGACGATACCGTAAACGAGTTAAAGGCAATGGGTGTTGATGCAATCGTTGTAAGAGGCGATGTAAGAAACACAGACGATGTAAACGAGCTTATAAAAACAGCTATTGACAAATTCGGAAAAATTGATATATTTGTAAATAACGCAGGCGTAACAAGGGACGGCTTAATGCTCAGAATGAGCGAGGAGGACTGGGATCTTGTAATGGATATAAACCTGAAAGGTGCGTTTAACTGTATTAAGGCAGTGGCAAAGCCGATGATGAAGCAAAGAAGCGGTGCAATTGTAAACATTGCGTCAGTTGTCGGAGTTATGGGCAATGCAGGTCAGGCAAACTACAGCGCCTCAAAGGGCGGTTTGATTGCTCTTACAAAAACTACCGCAAAGGAGTTTGCATCAAGAGGTATCCGTTGTAATGCCGTAGCTCCCGGCTTTATAGCATCTGCTATGACAGACAAGTTATCGGATGATATAAAGAAGGAATATTTTAAGGCTATTCCTCTTGCAAAGTTCGGAACAGTTGATGAGGTTGCAGATGTTGTTGCATTTTTGGCATCGGATATGTCATCATATGTGACAGGTCAGGTTATAAATATTGACGGCGGCTTGCATATGTGATAATAAATGGTTGACATTGGTATATAATTCTGATAGATTTATATATATCTACATCGAAAGGAGGTGCAGTAGATGGAAGAAATTTTAGAAAGAGTAAAGTCAGTAATCGTTGATCAGCTTGGTGTTGATGAAGACGATATAACAATGGAGGCATCATTTATAGATGACTTAGGCGCAGACTCACTTGATATTGTTGAGCTTGTAATGGGACTCGAAACAGAGTTTGATCTTGAGATCCCCGATACACAGGCAGAGAATATTAAGACAGTCGGTGATGCTGTAAACTATATAAAGGAAAATGCGTAAGCATAAAATCAAAGTTATTATGTTTTGTGTAGGGGACAGTTTATCTGTCCCCAAACTCACAGCTTTATATGGTTAATTGGTTTGATAATTTTTAATTTATATATACACAATTTGGAGGGAGAAGAATGAGAAGAGTAGTAGTTACGGGCTTAGGAGCGATAACTCCTATCGGTAACGATATGGAAACCTTCTGGAGGAGCATAAAGAACGGCGTATGCGGAATTGATAAGGTAACATTGTTTGATGCGTCGGATTTAAAGACACAGATTGCAGGCGAGGTCAAAAATTTTGAGCCTACCGATTACTTTGAGAAGAAGGACGCAAGAAAGATGGATAGATTTACTCAGTTTGCGATGATTGCGGCTGATGAGGCTATCAAAAATTCAGGTCTTGATATGGAAAAGGAGGACCCTTGGCGTGTCGGAGTTATAACAGGCTCAGGCATTGGCGGTATAACTACATTTGAGGACCAGCACACTGTTTTAATGGAAAGAGGCCCGGGCAGAATAAGTCCGTTCTTTATTCCTATGATGATAGGGAATATGGCACCTGCTCAGATTGCCATAAAGCACGGTATGCAGGGCGTTAACGAGAATGTTGTAACAGCTTGCGCATCAGGCTCAAATGCAATAGGTACGGCATTTCGCCATATCCAATACGG
>JAFSXU010000005.1 GCA_017443895.1 Clostridia bacterium | reverse complement strand
TTGACAGCTCGCCCTCGGGGACTCGACCCTTTACCTGAATAAATACTGTTAAAGGTTCGAGTCCTCTCCTAAACGAATTTCAATATTTTTTATATCATAATTATGGTTGAAATGACCGATGAGCTACAAATTTAAATCGGCATAAATCGGCAATAAAATATAAAAATCGTTGTAAAACCTTGAAATATTCAAATATATATGTTATAATTATAATGTGTTATTGCAATTTTCTTTAGAAAGAGGAGAAGTTGAAATGAATGATATTGTAAAAAGCGAAGCAGAACGCTGGTTATCTACAAAGGAGATTTGCGAGCATCTTGGCGTTGGCCGCGATTCTTTGCTTTCATGGATAAATGAAAAAGAACTGCCTGCGCACAAGGTTGGCCGCAACTGGAAATTTAAAGTTAGTGAAGTTGACGAATGGGTTAGAAGTGGTAAGGCTTCTGAGTAATATGTGTGTCCTGAAAAACGGACAGTGCTATGTGATGGAATTATATTGGGAAATTGTCAAAGGAGTCATAAAAATGAATAATCTTTTAACCATAGCAGAGGCCAGTGCTTTTGCATCTCAGCTTATAGGTAAATTAGTAACTGAATCAAATATTTCATATTTGATTCAGTATGGTAGAATAGATAAATTTGTAAATGATGGTGTCATATGTGTTCAGCAAGGACAGCTGGTTTCTTATTATGAATCTTTTAGAGGAAAAAAAGAAATTGAATGGAAAAATAAACTTGGCAATGACATAAATTGGGAGCTTTCATTTGATGGATACAAGGAATCTGAAACAACCAAACATGTTCATAGATTGCATCCTTATAAGGGAAAATACATCCCTCAACTTGTAGAATATTTTTTAGATGAGCATACGGATTCATTTAAGAAAGAAATTTATTTTCATCCGGGGGATATAGTAATAGACCCTTTTTGTGGAAGCGGAACAACATTAGTGCAGGCTAATGAGTTGGGGATGCATGCGGTCGGATTTGAAATTTCTGCATATAATGCACAAATTTCTAATGCAAAAATTCGTAGATACGATATTGCAATGCTGAAAAAATATGTTGATGGGATTACGATAAGACTCCAGAAATTCGAAGCTGAGCTTAATGTTTCCGCATTTGAGCAGGAGCTTCTTGCTGAATTGTATAAGTTTAATACAAAGTATTTTCCATCACCAGATTTTAAGAAGAAAGTATACACAAAACAAATTATCGAGAAAGAGTATGGAAGAGAAAAGGAAAAGGAGTTTCTTCCGAACTTTATAAGATTAGCAAAAAAACATCAGATATCGCTGGATGTTACAAGTGAGTCTTTTTTAGAAAGATGGTATTTTGAAACAGCACGTAAAGAAATATACTATGTAAATTCTCTTATAGAGAAAGTTGAAAATAGTGAGTTGAAAGAATTGCTCCAGGTTATATTATCAAGAACAATGCGTTCTTGTAGGGCTACCACTCATTCCGATTTAGCTACTCTTATCGAACCAGTTTACACCACCTATTATTGTACAAAGCATAAGAAAATTTGCAAACCATTATTCAGCATCTTGAAATGGTGGAAGACTTATTCAAAAGATACAGTTAAGAGAATTGAGCAATTTGCGAAAATAAATACCAATACTATGCAAAAATGTTTTGCTGAAAATTCAGCCACCGTTGATATTGAACGATGCATATTAGGCATGGGAGGAGTTATAGCGAGCACGTATAGAGAAAAAAAGATTAAAGGAATTTTCTGTAGTCCTCCATATGTAGGGTTAATTGATTACCATGAGCAGCATGCATATGCATATGAATTGTACGGTCTTGATAGGCGTGATGATTTAGAAATTGGTTCTATGCAAAAAGGCAGTACAAAATTAGCACAGCAGGCATATGTTGAAGGCGTATCATCCGTATTGCTGAACTGCAAAAAGTATTTAACAGAAGACTATGAGGTGTTTATTGTGGCTAATGATAAGTTTGGACTGTATCAAGAAATTGCTGAAAAAGCTGGCATGACAGTTGTAGAACAATTTAAGCGTCCTGTCCTTAACAGAACAGAGAAAGATAAAAACGCATATTCGGAAACAATTTTTAGAATGAAGGAGAAAAAATAAAATGTCAAATATATGCTTGTCGAAAACTCAAAGCGACGCAATAGAAAGGTTGTTAACCGATGTGTTACGCAACAAATTTCAAAATTATGAGCCCGAAACAAGCGCAATGCCGTTTCACACAAGATTACTTGGAAAAGATCGTATGGCGCTGTTTTCGTTTATACATTCAATGAACACGAATTTTGGAACGACAATCTTCGAACCGGTTGCAAAAGCACTGGCATTAAATAAATTTAAATCAGCAGAAAATCAGGCGACGCCTGAGAAAATTATCAGTTTGGATGCTTTGATAGAAATACAAAGTATCGTTGATGATTTGCGAGCAGCAACATCCTCCCCGGATAAAGAATCTGAAATAGAAAGAATCAGAAAAGTTTGTCGCAGCGGAATTCCACAGAATGTCAAATTGACTAAAATCGACTTGAAATTAGAAAGTCATAGCGGTGAATTATTTTACTATGACATAAAAACTGCAAAACCTAATAAAGGTGGGTTTCAGGAGTTTAAAAGAACTTTACTTGAATGGGTTGCGGCTGCGTTATATGAAAATCCGGAGCAGAAAATTATAACAGCAATCGCAATCCCGTATAATCCATATGAACCTCGCCCTTATTCGAGATGGACAATGGCTGGAATGCTTGATTTGAAAAAAGAATTGTATGTGGCGGAAGAGTTTTGGGATTTTCTTGGTGGAGAAGGAGCCTATGCCGATATATTAGATTGCTTTGAAAATGTAGGGGTAAATATGAGGCAAGAAATAGATGATTATTTTTCAAAATTTAAATGTACAAAATAGTTTGTAACAAAGGGGGATGACCAATGAATCACATAACCAAACAGGAAATTGCAAAAATTATAATAAAAGTCTTAAAATCGCGTTTTGATTCTTTTCCAGAGGATTACAACCAACCAAGAAATGCTCCGTTTCATAAGGCTTTTTTACAGGCTTTTTCAGAAAAAATAGATGCAGCAGGAACAAATATAGATGCAGTGATTAGCATGAGCTCTTGGATGCATGGATTAAATACTACTTTGGGACAGACATTTTTCGAAGGAGTTGCACATATTTTGTGCGATGGCGATAAGCGTGGATTTAATGGAAGTAAGTATAAAATCTATTCTGAGCAAGAACGCACTATCGCAGAAATTATGACGAATTTAAAAAACGGGGATAGTGTTCCCAATATTACACAGGAAGATTGCAAAATCGCAGAAGCAGCCACAGGAGAACTTGTTACAGGTACAAATTTTACTGCAGATTGCTATTTTGAAGATGAAAGTTCTATCGTTGCAATTGAACTCAAATCTGTTCGTCCAAATTCAGGTGAGACACGTGGTGAAAAACAGAAAATTCTCAAGGCAAAAGCTGCATTGAGAATTATGTATCCAACTAAGGATGTTAAATATTATTTTGGATTCCCATTTGACCCTACATCCGATACTGACACAGGATACGACAAAGAACGGTTTATGAATAATATGATAGAGTTTCCGAAATTTTGCGATGAAAACGAAATTCTTGTTGCGGAAGAACTATGGTCGTATTTATCTGGAGAAGAAGGAACGATGCAAGAACTACTCGATTTGATACGCAGTATAGCAACCGCGGATTTTATGGAAAAGTATGTGTTTATAAATACGCCGAGTCATTTGTATAGCGACACGAACAAATACATAGAAATAGCATCTCGATGGGGATTGTTTGATGAAGTGTCTATAGCAAATTCTATAAATAGCCTTGAAGCGCAACAAAATAGAAAGATTAATAGGAATTTGCATTTGAGTGTGTTTGATTCAAAAGGAAACTATAACGAAAATAGATTACGTAATTTGTTGCCATTTTGCTAAGAAGTATGGTATAAATAAATAATTTATAAAGCATGTCAAGAAATGGGGAATTATAAAATGGCAAAAACAGATAATTTGGATGCTATGATTACTAGAGAAGATTTTGCTGCAGAGGATGTCGGCGTTATGGCAAATATACAAGCAGCGATTAGCATCAATGATTTACAAGGTGGTTTTTTGACGAGTGTAATCAGAAAACCAGACTTTCAGAGAGAAACACGTGATTAGAATGTAGAAAATGTAGTAAAATTTATAGATAGCGTTATAAAAGGACAATAAACGAGTGACGTGGGGACATGCCATTTTTGTCACATTTGCTATTGACACATTGAAAAAAATTTTTCATATATTCAGGGTGATGAAAATGGGCAGACCGGCGAGAATAATTAGCTTGCTATCTCTGAAATTGTATGGTATAGTGTCATGCTGCGAGGAGGTACAACACTATGCAACGAATAAGGCGAAATTTTAATAATCATACGAAGACGACCGTACTACCGATGATATTCTCGGTGTTGCGGTCGTTTTGTTATATGGGAGGGATGCGAAATGAGAGAATTGCTTGATGAGCTTTGGTACGGCAATGTTACGCCACAGGAGCAATATACCAACCATCACCCAGAGGTTGATGAGCTATTACGGCTTGCCGACAAAAATCTAACAAAGCTTTCTGATACGCTAACAGAAGAGCAGAAAGAACTATTAAAAAAATACGATGAAAGCATCGGGGAGCTGAATAGTATAATAGAGCGGGATTTGTTCATATATGCCTTTCGGCTCGGCGGTAGGTTTATGGTTGAAATGTTATTGCAAGAGGAGTATTAAAATACCCCTGAATGAAAAATGAACTGCCTTGTATCAAAGATTAAGTCCAATGCCACATAAGAACGATAGGATTGATACCATTCCTATTGTTCTTTTTTTGTGCCAAGAAAGGCTTAACAGTGTGCTTTGTTGGTGTTATCGGTGTCGAAGGTTCAACTGAAAATCTGAAATTTCAGTCCTAAAACAGCAAAAATCGGCTATACCCTTGACACAAAACTCCGAACCCGTGACACAAAACTCCGAACCCGTGACACCTTTCAATGGGACAAAAGAAAAAAGCCTCACGGCTGTGAGGCATTAAGGTATGATTTATATGCTGACTTCCGTTCCGTCTTTAAATAGAAAGGTTATCTTTCCGTCATTGTAAACGGTGGCGTGGTCTATTGAAACGCTCCATAGCCTTTCGTCAAATGCTAACGGTGGTTCCGGCAATTCCATGAAATGATAAATGATGCTCTTGCAGGTAAGATAAATTTGATAATAACAAAGAGTGTTAGTAGATTTGCAAGGAACACCGTTGATAGTCTTACGACAGTACGAGAACTTAAGGCGCACAATGTAGAGGTGTATTTGAAAAAGAAAACATATATACCATGGACGGTAAGGGGGAGTTACTTATAACAATAATGTCATCGTTGGCACAAGAGGAGAGCCGGAGCATATCTGAGAATGTAACATGGGGACAGCGTAAACGGTTTGCAGACGGCAAAATGATTATGCCGTTCTCAAGTTTTTTAGGCTATGAGCGTGACGATGACGGTCAGCCGAGAATAGTTGAAAAAGAGGCAAGGGTGGTGAGGTTTATATACAAGCAGTTCCTTGAAGGAAAAACACCGTCGTATATAGCACGGCAGCTTACCGATATGGGTATTCCAACACCGAGAAAATGTAGTAAGTGGAGCATTTCCACAGTAACATCAATTTTAAAAAATGAAAAATATAAAGGCTCTGCCTTACTTAAAAAGACCTTTACAACAGATTTTCTTACAAAGAAAAAGAAACTAAACGAGGGTGAGGTACCTCAATATTATGTAGAGGACAGCCATCCGGCAATAGTTTCAAAAGAGGTATATGAACTGGCGCAGATAGAGTTTGAGAAACGAGAACGAAGTAAAAATTATAAGCCGACTGCAAGCTGTTTTTCAGGTAAAGTGTTTTGCGGTGAGTGTGGCGATATTTTCGGCTCAAAGGTATGGCACAGCAATACAAAATACCGAAGGACGGTATGGCAGTGTAACAGCAAGTTCAAGAATAAGTGCAGTACCCAACATTTTACTGAGGATATGTTAAAATCAGCATTTGTAACTGTTTTTAACGAGATGATAAATAACAAGGATGAGGTTGTTATGTTTATAAAAACAACCATAGAAAATCTTATGGATACAATAATAATTGATAAGCAAATATCGGAGCAAGAACAAAAATGTAGAGCTGTAGCTAAAAATGTAGAAGACTATATTTATTTAAATACCTGTAAAGTCATAGATCAGGAGCAATATGAAAAACAGTTTAATAAGCTTGCTGCTATATGTGACAGAGAAAATTCACAGCTTGAAAAACTAAAACAGGAGTTGAAACGCAGACTTGACAATAAGCGTGAAATCGAAATATATTTAAATTGCCTTATAACACAGAAAGAAATATGCAATTTTGACGAGGAAATTTTCAGTTCGAAAATAACAGTGTATAACAACAGGCTTGTATTTACATTCCGTGACGGTACAGAAAGGGAATGTGTTCAGAAAAACAAATGAGGTTAGAGAGCTAAGGTGCAGGCGGGAGATCTTGCATTTTTGCCAAGCTATAGTCATGTGTGTATCGTCGTAGGCAAGGATACAGGCGGTAATATCCTTGTTATCCATTGCTCAAGCAGTGCAAATAATGTTGTTTTGGCGACTGCTTCAAGCGTTGGATTTACAGTCTTTCGCAGACCAAACTTTTACTGAAGAATTATATTGCTGCAAAAAATACACAAGGAATTCTGTTACAAAGCAACGGAAACTTTGAAAGCGAAATATTCGTTCTAATCAGACTAAAATGTTTTTGGTAAATTATTATCCATAATAAGGTTTAAAGTATAATGTTAGACAGATTGAAAAAATAGAGGGAAATGGCTTTACAGGGGCAAATGCGGGCAAAAATCATTTTAATATTTGTCCGCTTGTTTCTTTTTTGTCTGTTGAAAAGGAATGTGGGGAATGTTATGCTATAAATAGCAAAAATAATCCCATATGGCGAGTGAAAAAGCTGTGTTGTTAAATCTTAATTGATGATAAAACAAGCTGTATCGCAGGGAAAAGAAAGGAAGATGAATAAAAATGATCAAAAAAATTATGGCACTTGGGTGTGTGGCGGCTCTGCTTCTTAGTGGATGCCAAAAGGGCGGAACGGTTTCAAATTCGGACTTCAAATTCAAAAAGTATCCGATGGAAACGGATCAAAAGCTTACATACTGGATGGACATGAATACATCCATCTCATCTGTAGTAGACAATGCAGGCAAGACAGATTTTGCAAAAGAGCTTGAGAAGAGAACGGGAGTGCAGGTTGAGTATATCCATCCGGCTACAGGTCAGGAATCAACAGCATTAAATCTTATGATAGCATCGGATCAACTACCGGACCTTATTGAGACCTCTTGGGCGGATTTTAACGGTGGTGCTGAAAAGAGCATAAGCGAGGGCATTATCTATCAGTTGAACGATATAATTGACAAAAATGCGCCTAACCTTAAAAAATATTTGCAGGAGCATCCCGAAATCGACAAAATGGTAAAAACAGATGAGGGCAATTATTATGCATTCCCGTTTATCAGAGGAGACAAGCGACTTTTGATTTCTGTTGGTACACTGATACGGAGCGACTGGCTCAAAGAGCTTGGACTTGAAGAACCTAAAACTGTTGCGGATACGGAGAACATTTTAAGGGCATTTAAGGAGAAAAAGGGCGCAACAGCACCGTTAAGCTATGTCCCGGGTAAGCGTGATACTTTCTTAGGTAATTTCGGTACATCTACCGGTTGTTATCTTGAGGACGGAAAGGTTGTTTACGGACCGCTCACCGAAAATTACAAAACTGCGGTTGAGACCTTGAAGCGTTGGTATGACGAAGGCTTGCTCGATCCCAACTTTGTATCGGTTGACGATACCGTCTTATCGGCGAATGTCTTAAACGGAAAAACGGGTATAACTGTCGGAACAGGCGGAGGAAACTTAGGTGGCTGGCTTGACACTATGAAAGATAAGGACTTTGATATGACAGGCATACCGTTTACAAGAATATCGGAGGATAAGCCAATAAGCTTCTACAAGGTTGAAACGGAATATCCAAAATATGGTTCTGTTGCAATAACCACGGCATGTAAAAATCCGGAGCTTGCAGCGCGTTGGCTTGATTATGCCTATAGCGACGAAGGGCACATTCTGTATAATTTCGGTGTAGAGGGTGTAAGCTTTGAAGAGAAGGACGGAGAGTATGTCTACACGGATATGATTTATAATAACCCCAATGGTTTGACAATGCAGCAGGCAATGGCAAATTATTTCAGAAGCTCGCTTAAAGGCCCGTTTGTACAGTCAAAAGGCTATATAGACCAGTTCTATTTCAGACCTCAGCAACAGCAGGCACTTGATGCATGGTTGTTGGGCTATGATGAGGTAAGTAAGAATAACATACCGAACATATCAAGGACTGATGAAGAAGCAAAGGAATACAGCGGCATAATGGCGGAAATAAGCAAATACGAGTCAAAGATGTTCACAAACTTCATAATCGGCACAACACCGTTGAGTGAATATGACAGCTTTGTGGCAAAAATAAAGTCATTGAATATTGACCGTGCAATTGAAATTCAGGAAGCAGCTTTAGACAGATACAACAAGAGATAAAAAATAAACTAAAATAAATTTCGGAGAGACTTTGTTATGAAAAGAATTCAGAAGCTCAAAATAAGAAAATATATTGCAGTGATTCTTTTTGTTGTACTTTTGATGATTTTGGTAAACATATGGTTTTATAAAATCTTCAAGAGTCAGATAGTGGAGATAAACAGTTATGTAAAAGAGCAGGCAATAGAAAGAATTTCTGATTTCTATGCACAGGTAGATTCTTTTGCGGTAGGAACAATAACTGAGGAAGAATTTACCGTGCTTCAAAGTCTTTCCGACAAACAACAGGTTTACAGATCCCGAACGGCAATAGATATTGCAAAGAAAATGGGATCTGTTGCCCGTTCATCTTTGATGATAGAACAGACATATGTTTATCTTGAGCAGTCGGACATTATTTTGTGCAAATCCGGCATATTGGAGCCTGAAGTGTTCTATCAGATAGCAGAGAAAAAGTATTTTGAATCATATGAGGATTGGAAAAACATACTATTGGATGAGAACAGAGGCAGAGATTTTATTGTAAAAGACGACAGGATTTCCTTTGCATTGGCGGTAAATGATAATTTTGGTAAAAGAGAAGAAAGCCGTGTCATTTTGGGTGGTTTTACCAACAGAAATTCGATTTTTCCGAAAACCCCGTATGTTCCGTGGGTAAACAAATGCAACATATATGTGTACAGCCACAATGGCAGACCCAATCTTTACGATGAAAATATAAAGCTTGAAGGGATGTCAACTCAGCCGACATATTCGGAATTATACACTCTGAAGGATAAATACGAGGTAAGCTCGTATGATGTTACCGTATACGGTATGCCATACAACATAAATGTAATTTTTGAAAAAGATGTTGATATGGATATGGTAAAGAGCACACAGCTTGTCTTAAATACAATGATGATTTTAATGATTCTGACAGTTGCGTTTTTGCTCTATAACCTGTATACAACGAGGTTAAAGCCCATAGAGGCAATATCGGAACTTTTACAGATAAATATTGACAAAATTGATTACAGAATACTTGAAAAACCCATAAAAAGCATTGTAGATAAGAATAATATCCTTAACAATATGTTGGCGGACAAGGATACGAAGTTAAGAACGATAGTTATTGACGGTCTCCTCAAAGGTGACATAAATAAGGACATTTTAGAGACAGAAATTTACGGATTACAATTCAAGTTTAACAGCTTTGTTGTAATTCTTATAAATATTTACAGAGATAATGAGCTTACAGAGCAGGAAAACTCAGAGCTTGTAAAGACCTTTGAAGATTCAATTACAGAAATGGTGAGCGATGACGGAGGAGTACCGTATTTAGTATCTAAGAGGCAGTATTTGGTGTGCATTTATAATACCGGGTCTGATGTGGACCTAAAAAATCTTGGATTGAAATTTGCATATCTTACAAAAATTTTGGAAATAGATTTTGAGTTTGTTGCATCTATAGCCATTTCTGATGTCCATGAGGGTTACTGGCAGATACCTATGGCATATTCAGAGGCATTGGAGGTTATGAACAAGGTTGATTTGTTCGATAAATCCAAGGTTGTATTTTACAGGGATTTAACCTATAAGAATAACCGATTCAGATTTAATTTAAATGATGAAATGAGGCTTGCAAAGGCGATACGGGGCGGAAACAAAGAGGACGCTGCCCAAATAATAGCCGATGCAACAGGCAGAATTGATGCCGAAAATACATTTACTTATACAAATGTTTCGGTCGGACTGATTTCATCGCTGATGCGGATAGCGGATTCTGTTTTCGGTGAAAATTATGATACAAACGATATTTCAATACTATTAAGGAGTAGAAATAACATACGGATTCTCAGGGAGACCTTGATCCGTTTCGTAGATAAAATGTGTAATGATGTAATAAAAACAAGCGAAAAAGAAGATTTTGCAGAAGAGATAAAAGAGTATATTCAAGATAACTATACCAATCCGCAATTAAGTATGAAAACAATAAGTGATAAACTTAATTATTCTGTGGTACATTTAAACAATACCTTCAGGAAAAAATATAATAAAACAGTTATTTCCTATCTTAACCAGTACCGAATTGAGCGGGCGAAGGAGCTCATAGTCGAGGGTAAAAAGATAAGGGAGGCATCGGAGCAGGTAGGCATTGTAAGTGTAAGAACATTCAACAGGTTATTCCAGAGCATTACAGGTATGACACCTACAGAGTACAGGGAATATGTCCAAAATCATAAAGAGGAGGAAGAATGATATGGAAAAGTTAAAGCCGGTGGATTATGGTATGCAGGCACTGTATGCCATAATGAAACGGTATGAGGCAAAAAAATTACCTCCGTATCATAAAATATCCCTGTTTACTTATCATCAGGGTGTGTTCCTTTCGGGAATGTACGGGATTTATAAAAAAACAGGCAATGAGGAATTGTTTGACTATATAAAGTTATGGGTGGATTCCACCTTAAAAGCAGATGGTACGGTAAATGATCTGGGTACAGGCTGGGTATCGCTTGAGACACTTGATTTCCGTCAGGCAGGAGTGCTGTTTTTTCCACTGTATGAGAAAACTCACGATGAGAAATATTTGAACAATGTCCGCTATCTGGTTGAGAGCTTGAAGGATTATCCTACAAATTCAAAGGGCGGATTATGGCATATGAAATATGAGGAAAATCAGATGTGGCTTGACGGTCTTTATATGGTGGGACCGCTTATGGCGATGTATGCCCAAAAAATGAATAGGCCCGAATTTTTTGACCTTGCCGTAAGGCAGGTAACGGTTATGTACGAAAATATGGTTGATCAAAAAACAGGTCTTTTGGTGCATGGCTGGGACGAATCAAAGAAGGCAAAGTGGGCAGATAAGAAAACGGGTAAGTCCCAAGAGGTTTGGGGAAGAGCCATGGGCTGGTATGTGACGGCGATAGTTGATATCCTTGACTATCTACCAAAAGAGCATACGGGCAGGGCAAGACTCATACATATTTTAGCCGATACGCTTTTGGCAATTTCAAAATATCAGAGCGATGATGACGGGCGCTGGTACGAGGTTACGGATAAGCCAAAAGAAAAGGGGAATTGGCTTGAAAATTCCTCATCCTGCCTTTTTGTATATGCCATTTCAAAGGCGGTAAGAAAGGGATATATTGATAAAAGCTTTAAAGAAACTGCAAAGAAAGGCTACAGAGGCATAATAAATTCATTGAAATACGATAATGAGGGCGTGTTATTGCTGGGCGATATATGCGTGGGTACCTGTATCGACGAGGGTACTTATGAGCATTATATAAGCCGTGATGTGTGCACAAATGACCTGCATGGAAGCGGTGCTTTTGCGATAATGTGCGGAGAGTATGAGGAATAGGAGGAATGGTAAAAATGCGTAGAAAAATAAAAAAAGCCGTAGCAGGAGTATTGAGCCTGTGTATGACAGCAGCGCTTGACATTGCAGTGCCTGTTTCGTCAAATGCTCAGTTTGCCGAAATTAACGAGACCTTTGAAGATGTTACAGTCGGGACACTGCCGTCTCAGTATCATGCTAATTTTACAGACGGTACGGTTTCGGTTGAAAGCTACCTTGGCAGTAAGTGCATTGCGGTTTCAAAGGATAATGACGGCGCAATGAGTACGGTTAAAAGGTCTTTTTCAAGAATAAGCGATGTTGGGGCGGAATTTATATTTGATTTTTCACAGCAGTCGGTAAAGAGTAACGGAACAACGGTGTTTGCTTTGCTTAGCGGAAGCGATGAAATAGTGAAAATTGAAACAAATGCCGGAAATATCAGCTATAAGAACAGCGACGGTACACATGAGGTACTTGTCAGCGAATATCAGGCGAACAGGTGGTATTCGTTTACTGTAAATGCGGATCTTGCAAAGGGTACTGTTACAGTGAAAGCTGATAATAAAACCGTTATGATAGACAAGTCGTTTACAAGTGCGTCGAGCTACTGTGATGCAATATGCTTTTACACAAGGAGCTCGCCGGGATTTGCAGTGGATAATATCGAGATAAGAACGCTCAATAAGCCTGACAAAATTGTAATAGACGGAAGTAATAAGGCAACCGTTCCTATAAGCGGGGAAAATATTTATGAGTACACCGCAACGATTTTTGACGATTACGGAGCACAGAGCGATGATGAGATAGTATGGGATTTAAGTCCTGCCGGAGTAAGCGGAATCACTTTTACAAGTGATGGAAATTCGGCAAAAATATCTGTCTCGGAGGATACGGCATATAACGGTATTTTAAAGCTTAGTGCAACACTTGCCGAAAATCCCACAGTAAAGAAAACTGCGGATATTATGCTCGTTGATTCAATTATTTCAAAAATCGAGATAATCGGTGAGACAAAGCTTGCGTATGGACTGAATGACAGAAACACCTTCAAATACAAGTACAGTATGTATGATCAATACGGCTTATTGCAACGCAAGGAGCCTGTGATAATGAGGATAAAAGAGCTTTGTCCTGAGGTGAGCCTTGATGAAAGTGGAGAATTAACTGTTTTATCACCTATAAAAGGTGAAAAGCATATAACTCTGGTTGTTTATTATGCGGAGGATAAGAGTGTAAAGGCGGAAAAGAAGCTCACTCTTATGGATCTTGAAACATATAAAAACGATCAGGCAAGAATGAATATTCTGTGCGATGCGATAGAGAATGTTATGGACTATGCAAAGGATATTTACGGCGGTACTCCGCTTCTTGCATCTAACATCGATCTGCATACGGGACAGTCGCCTGTTTATGTAAGTATGACAAAGGGCATAAAATCCGTTATGTCAAATCTGACGCAGGATTCTGTTTTATACAGAGCGTTTGATGCAGCGGCGGCGCTGACGGGCAGGACTGATTTTTCGGATAAGGTGGACGAGATATATCAGTGGTATCTTGACTACGGTATAGATGAGTACAATATGGGCAAATGGGGCGGACACTCGTATATAAACCTGCTTACCTCCGACAGATTCGGCTGTGAGGGCAACGACAATACCCATGAGCTTAAAAATACGGCATTTTATATGGATCCGTTTTTCAGACTTGATCCCGACAGAGCATACTCGCTGGTAAAAACCATCTGGGGCGGTCATATAGGCTCGGAGGCACGGTGGAAGGACCTTATAGCCAACAGACACGCATTTGTGGATAATACAAGAGGTCCGCAGATTGCCAAAAGCACGGCATTCTGGGATATTCCCGATATTTTTGACGATTCAAACACGGATTGGGTAAGAGACAGCACGGAACAGCCGTTCAGGGGTATAGGCGATGATTTATCAACTGTTGCTGCAATAGCATATAAGGAAACGGGTGATGAATTGGCAAGAACATGGGCGTACAGAATACTTAACTGCTACTATAAGCGGCGTAATCCCAATACGGGTATAATTCCCAGTATGTATGCAACGGGCAGAAATGCAAAGGGTGGCCTCAATCCCGATGCGGAGGATCCGGACTGGTGGAAAAAGACTCACTTTAGTGGCGACACTATCTCAGCGATAAAGTATGGTGACAGATTTTTCAATCAGTTTGCAACCGATCTGGTTAAACAGGGATTTTACGATTCTTCGGTACTCGCAGAAAATGATACAAGGCTTACCGAGGGCAATTACTTTAATAATTCCGACCAGTTCGGAACACCGATAATACACGATTTACAGATAGCAAAGGCTTTGGGCGAGGATTCCTATGAAGCACAGGAAATAAAAAGACTTCAGACAATAAATCTTGCTGCGTACATTAAATACGCATGGGTAAAGAATACCAACAAGGTAAGACCGATAATGGCTGACGGAACAAGCCTTGTCGGATTTAAGCCAAAGAGAAACGGATTTTTCGGTAACTATTACGACAATGGCGGAACAATGGGATATACCTCAATAAACATTGATGTTTTCCCGTCTGCGTGTGCCTGCTATGATATAGCAAAGCATGACAAGGCACTTTCGGAGCAGGCGGGTATACTCTGGAAATATCTCCAGTTTTTCTCCAAATACTACGGACTGGGAAAGCTTGGCGAAAATGATATAGGTGACCGGGGTATGGAGCTAAATTATGCAACTACAGCATCATCGCCACTGTTGCTTATGGCGGTTACAGATCTTTATTACTCCACGGAAAATACCGAATTTTTAACCCTTGCAAGAAGAATTGCCGAAAATATGATTTCTACATATTACAAGTATGGAATTTTCGTGGCACAGTCAAATACGGGTATATTGCCGTCACAGTACTATATAGTAAAGACAGGCGCACAGAATGCGGATAAATACTATTCTCTTTGCTATCTTGAAGCGGCTATAAGAGGGGATAAGGATTTGATCCCCGAATACTATCCGTTCAGTGGTTATGTAGAAGGGTTTTTTGAGTACAACTATGACCATAAGATACAGAGGACTTATATAGACCAAACTACGGATAAGGATAAATATAATCCGGTAGAGGCAGAGGATTTGATAATTGATGATGTTATATATCTAAAGCCGGGTGAAACTAAAAAGCTTGAATACCAATTACTGCCTGATGATGTTACAAATAAGTCCATTGTCTGTGAAAGCGAGGACAAAAAAGTTGTGCGTGTAAACAAGGATACCGTGAGTCTTATTGGTGTCAGGGAAGGAACGGCAAACCTTATCGTTTGTTCAAACGAGTTTAATATTATTAAAAATGTTAAGGTAATAGTAACAGAGGAGGTTCGGGATGAAGAGGATAACTAAAATATTCATTATGTTAAGCGTTTTATGCGTTTTATGTAAAACCGCCGTATATGCCGACGATATAGACGGATATAAGTATGAGCAGGATGCAAGGCTCATTATCGGTATGGGAATAATGAGCGGTTATGAAGATGGGACTTTCAGACCCGATAATCAAATAACAAGGGCGGAGTTTGTAACACTGCTGATGCGAACTCTTGGCTGGGACGGCGAAAGCTCTTTCGGAAGTGAAAAGATATTTTCCGATATGGACGGGCACTGGGCAAATCCGTATGTAAACCAGGCAAATGCAATAAAGGTTGCAAACGGTAACGGTGACGGAACCTTTGATCCCAATGCACAGGTTTCCCACCGCCAGGCGATAACATTCTTGGCAAACGCCATGGGCTATGATGAGATTGCCCAAAAGCGCGGCGGATACCCCGATGGGTATATTGCGGTAGGAACAGAGATAGGACTTTCAAAGGGTATAACGGCTGCATATGACGCGCCGCTGACAAGAGGCGAGGTAACAAAAATTTTAAGCAATGCCTTAGACGCCGAGACTGTGGAAATGGCATATACCAAAAACGGAGTATCATATGAAAAGGGTGACACACTTTTAAAGTGTATAGGCTATACCGTATATAAAGGAACAGTAACCTCAGCATGGGGCGGAAGCTTAGGCGGAGAAAGGGTCGCAAATAAATACTACATATTCTTAAATGACCGAAGATACAAAACAAGCTTTGCTGACGGTATAAAGTATTTGGGAATGGCAGTAGATGCATATGTTTATGACGCCGATGGTGATGATGAGGAGATTAGATACCTTAAAACAAATAAGAAAAGTCAAGAGTTTTCTGTTGATGTTAACGACATAGACGAGGTAAATTTAGACAAAAATATAAAATACACGGTTGATAATAAAGAGCGCACTATACGCATAAATTCTTCGCTCGTTGTTTTAAAGAACGGTGATATGATGACATCTTCACAGATAGCGCCGACGATGTTTGACCTTGAGAATGGCAGAGTTGAATTTAAGGATATTGACGGAGATAACACCTATGACCTTGCACTTATATGGAGCTGGGAGGAATATGTTGTTGACCGTATAGCAAGTGGGAAAATATACTGCGAATACAATAAAGTTTTAGACCTTTCGGATTTGGGCGATGATATTGAGCTGACGGTATTATATGGCGGAAAAGTCGTTTCCCTTGACAGTATAAAAAGAGGCGATGTTATTGCCGTTGCTAAAAACAGTGACGAGACGAGAATACGCATTGAAATAACAAGGGATAAAAAATACGGCGAGATAACAAGTGAGGGGGAGCGTAACCCGAACAATAAAAACGAAAAGTATTTCAATATCAATGTAGACGGTACTCAGAAAGAATACATATTCTCATATGCCTATAATGCGGAGTACACCGATGACCATAGCTATTTCACAAAGCCGGAGATTGGCGATACAGGTGTAATATACCTAAACGCAAGGGGTGAAATTGCAGCATTCATTGTGGGAGCAGAGCTTGATACCGATACTGAAGAGGTAACAGGCGGCGAAAAAAGAAATACCGCATATAAATATGGGTACTTAAAGAGCATTACCATAAGAGAATCCGATGAACTGTTAAGTGTAAAAATTCTGACGCAGGATAATGTGTTTGAAAAATTTAAGGTAAGCGGTAAGCTAAGGTTTGGCGCATATGAGGGAGGATCGTATTCGGTACGGAAAAAAGAGGTTGTAAAGATTGCACAGGAGTATGCGGATGTAACGCCACAGCTTGTAAAATACATTTTGGACAAGGATGGAAAATTGACAGAGCTTTGCCTTTCCCAAAATGGCGCAAATACAAGCGTGTGGGGGGCGGCAGAAAGTGTTAAAACCCGTGAATTTGCAAATTTCCAGCTTGAACAGCACTATGTGGTAGACTCAACAACAGCCTGCTTCTACATTCCTACCACCAGTGATGAGGATGCGTGGAAAGCGTCAAAAGCGGTAACTATGCTAAAGAGCGGAAGCTCGTACAGAGTATCACTATATGATATAACAGACGGTAATGTAGGTATTGTACTATACACTCCGGCACTGGCGACAACAAGGTATAAATATATACTCGATTATGTAAATTCGCCCGTTATGCTCGTTGATGAGGTTTCACAAAAATATGACGAGCAGGAGGACAAAAAGGTAAAGGTCGTATCAGGCTGGCAAGGTGGCAAATATGTAGAGGTTGCCGTTTCAGACACACTTGAAAACAATTCCGATAATATCAGCAATCTCAGGAAAGGGATGCTTATACAGTATTTAATGAATTCCGAAATGCGTTCATTTGCCATAAACACTGATAAATCGGAGGAAATGATACTGTTTAATTCCATATGTGATTTTGATAATTTAGGCGATGACTTTATCATGTGGGATTATGCCTCATTGACGGATAATAACGCAAGAATAAAGGTATATAAGGGAACGGTTGACTATATCGACAACGATAATTTCTATGTAACCATTGACGGTGATGTGTATGTTGCGTCGGTACACGGTGGAACAACGATAATGAGATATAAGCATGACGCAAGAAGTCTTGAAGAAGCAGATATCGAAGACATCTCGGTGGGGAGCAGCGTGGTTGTAAGACAGAGGTATAACAATACCAGGGATGTATTCATATTAGAATAGGAGGGCAGTTATGAAAGCGAACAGAATAACGGCTTTTGCACTTTGCCTTACGATCCTTTTGTCGTATGCACTGCCAAACAGTGTATACGCAGAGGATAATGCCTATACTGTTGACATTCAGAATGCTACATACTATGTGGACAATTTTGACGGTGATACCCTGCCCGACACAGCAGGCAACGCTAAAGCTGAAATTGTCATAGATGATTCAGATAATGTTCGGGTTCTTGCGATTTCCGGCGAAGGCGAGGTCAGGTATGCAATTCCGGGTAATACCGTATTGTGGGACGGAACAAGCGTATCTACAGAATTTTCCGGTGATGGCAGTGAGGAAAATCCGTTCCTTATCAAGAGCGGAGCCGATTTGAAGCTTTTGCAAGAGAGTGTAAACGGCGGAAACTCTTATCAAGGCAAATATTTCAAGCTTTTGAATAATATTGACTTGTCAAACCATGAATGGGAACCTATAGGAAACGGCACTTACCCGTTTAGCGGTAGCTTTGACGGTAATTATAATAAAGTAATAAATATTTCAAGGCATGAGCTTTACAGTACTAATAAATTTATCGGTTTTTTCGGAAAAGTAACCGGAAACATTAGTAATTTTGGTGTGGAAAATGTTGAGTACATTATTGAAAACAGCGCATCAAACGCCGTAAGCAGTGCAGGCGGACTTGTCGGAAACTTCAAGGGTACGATTGATAACTGCTATGCAAGAAATGTAAAAATAGGCAATACCTCAGAAAGCAAAAGCATTGATACAACGGGCGGTCTTGCAGGTACCGTACTTTCGGGTTCTACCATACAAAATTCGTATGTGGTTGATTTTACATATCAAGCAGAATTTGTCACATCTTCTGATAAGATAGGCTGTCTTGGCGGATATTTAAGGAGCAGTGACGATATAATATCCGTATATAATTGTTATGTGGCAGGAAAGTTTGTTCCCGATTCAAAATTGCTTAATTACTGGGCATTAAGCGCGGTAGAGCGCACTGCCAATATAAAGAGCGGTAATAACTATTGTGCTCACGGTGTGGAAACATATAAAACAAATATGACGCAGGTAGAGCCAAAGTATGCGGCTGTAACATCGGAGAAGCTTGGCAAGCTTGCCACCGATTTGGGTGATGGCTTCATTGAAGATGTAAGTACACTTGTAAACCATGGCTATCCTTACCATAAAAAGGAGTCGTCAAATATACCCGATGAAGTTACGGTGAAATTCGATATAAATTTTGACACCTCCGATGAGGTAGGGATTAAGCTTATAAATGTAGACGGTGATACCTGTGTTGATGAAACAGTATCAAACAGCTTTGGTGAAGGCTGGCATAGCGTAGCGATAGATGTAAACAACGGGAAATATACCGTAAGTGTTGATAACAAGCCGATAAAGCAGGAAAACTTATTGGCAGAGGCAGGACATAGCGAAATCGTCTTTACACAAAAAGACACAATGACCTGTAAAATTGATAATATTTTCGTAAATAAGGACTATGAAGAGACACTTACAAAGGTTGCAGACGACCTTATGAAGATATTTATGGAAGAGAATGATCTAAGCAATATTACCCAAGATATAAACCTTTTTGCGGGCTTTAATGGATATAAGCTCAAGTGGGAAACCTCAAATGATAAGGTAATCAGAGAAAACGGCGAGGTAATAAGGCGTGCTATCAGTATTCCTGTAACATTGACCGTATGCTATGACGGTATTTCAACGGCTGGAGTAGTAAAGCCGACGGCAACGGTTACATTTGATGTCATGGTTGCAGCCAATAACGAGGTAACGGACGAAGAAAAGGTACACGATGTTATTGATTACTATCTTACCGATGATATTCTTACAGACGAAGAATTGAACGCTGTTACAGGCAATTTAAAACCGTTACCGTCTGAATATGAGGGAGTTTCCATAAGCTGGTCATCAGGCAAGCCTGATGTAATTTCAGATGACGGAACGGTAACACTTCCCGAAACTGATAATCTTGACGAGGCGGTACCATTTACCGCAACGGTGAGCCTTAACGATGCTTCCAAGGAGGTTAGCTTTAATCTTACAGTGCTTGCGCCGTTGTCGGACGAAACAAAGCTTATAAGAGCCATGGACGGCTTGGGTTATAACAGAATAACAGTTGAGGATATAAATTCAATAACGAAGAACATAACATTACCAAAGCAGGGAATGTATAATTCCACAATCACATGGGACTCAAACAATAAATCCGTAATTTCAGACGACGGCACGGTAACCAGAGGTAATAAGGACACATTTGTAGAGCTTACCGCAACCTTTGAAATTAACTCTGCAGTTAAGACAAAAACCTATTTCTTTAATGTACTTATGTCCGAGGCAGACTGCATAAAAGAGGATATGGATGTGGTAGGCATACCTGCTGAGGCAACGGAAAGCTTTACCCTGCCTTTAAAGGGTGCAATCCATTCTTCTCTGATTAGTTGGGTATCGGATAACGCATGTATAGAGATAGAGAACGGCATAGCAAAGGTTATAAGACCTGCAAATAACGAGAACAGTCAGGATGTGGTTTTGACGGCAACTGCCGTATACGGAGAAACAAAGCTTGAAAGGGAATATACCGTCACGGTTGTAAAGTCAGAGAGTGATACAGTACTTGTAAACCGTGTATATGACAGTATTACATGGGAAAGCCTTTCGGCGGAGGACATAAACTCCGTAACAGAAAACCTGCCGTTAAGAAAGGAATATGACAGCGGTGTAAATGTATCGTGGTCAAGTGATCCTGTCGATGTAATTACAGAGGACGGCGTAGTTTTAAGACCCATGCCCTCAGATGGTGACAAGAATGTCAGACTAAGCGCTGATATTTCAAAGAATAATGTAAGCAGGATAAAGGAATTTAACCTAACCGTAAAGGCATTCTTATCGGATGAGGAGGCAATAAAAAAAGCTGCACAGGAGCTTGTATTTTCAGAGCTTTCATCATCACCTGTAGACTGTGTTGAGGAGGATATTAGCCTGCCGACAGACTGGAGGTACGGTACAAGCATAGAGTGGTCATCAAGTGATGAAACTGTAATAACGGTATCTGCTGAGGATGCAAAGGGGTATATACATACTCCCGAATTCGGAACGGAGAACAAATCCGTCAAGTTGTCAGCCAAAATTTCGCTCGGAGAGCTTACAAAGACAAAGGAATTTCTTGTTACATTGGCAGAGCCTGATGCCGAGAAAGAGATATTTTTCCTTGACATGGAAAAATACGAGATAGGCGAACTAACAAAAAGGGATAACATAACCTTGAACAAGGCATATGTGGGGACATCTATCGTAGAGGATCCAAAAAACGCCGAAAATAAGGTAATGCGACTTTATAAGGATTCAACCTATCAGCCGATGAGCCAGAAAGGCACACAGATAGCGACTATAGGCGAGAAAACGGGTTTATTTGAGGTTTCATTGCGTATGCTGGTAGAAAAGCTTGCTGATAGGAACTTCTGTATTTTCGGGGTATTTGGCACAGGTGAAGAGATAAAAGTCAATGTGGTAAGAAAAGATGACGGAGTAACGGTAGCAGGCGTGTTAATACCATATAATGAGTGGGCGGATATAAAAATCGAATTTAATACCTATGAGAAGGTGTATAGGGTTTTTGTGAACGGCGAATTTATAAAAGAATACGACTTTTCATACAAGGTAACAAAAGCGGCGTCAAAAGCCAACTTTGCAAGATTTTATTTTGATTTTGTGTATAATTCGGCGGTCGGTGAACACATTGTTTACATAGATGATATGAAATTTATCAAGAAAATTTCGCCTAAAGCATCACTGTCAGAGGCAGCGGAGCTGTTTGAATCGAAATTCCTTGCCGCTCAGGATATAAAAGCTATTAGGGGCGACTTGTTCATACCCGAAATTTCTCTTATAGAAACCTCGGTAGAAACCGTAAGCTCGGACACCGATTATGTAACGGATGACGGCAAGGTAACTGTGCCGACGGATGAGGATAAGAATATAGCGTTCAGCGCAATATTCAAAAACGATTACGGCAGCTTCAGGACAAAGGTATTTGATCTTGTTTTAAAGGCAAACGGCTCAGATGACGGAATGACGGACCAAGAGCGTGATTTGATATACGCCATGGAGGATGTAAACGAGGTGGCTGAGTACATATACCAAAACCATACGGCAAATCGCATAACAAGTGATTTAAAGCTTATAGAAAGCGGTGCTCGCGGGAGCGTGCTTACATATTCGTCATCGGACGCAAGGTATATAACGGACGACGGCAAGGTAACAAGACCGTCAGATACGGATAAAGAGGTAATACTTACCGTTACGGCGACGAGAAATGAAGCTGTGGAAAAGCGTGAGATAGCGTTTACTGTTTTAAAGGCGCAAAAGACTAACGAGAGCAAGGTAACAAGCTCAGGCGGCGGTGGCGGCGGAGTATCACGGGTCGTTGTAGGCTCGGGTATTACGGTAACACCTTCGGATAATTCAGACGGCGCAGCGGTTACAAAATCGGTATTCCCCGATATAACCAATCACTGGGCGAGGGAATACATAGAAACTCTCTATAAAGAGGGCGTAGTATCGGGTAAAAAGGACGGAAATTTCGGACCTGATGAAAACATCACCCGTGAGGAGTTTATAACACTGCTTGTAAAAGCGATGGGAATAGAGCTTGTACAAAGACGCAATAAGTTTGCAGATGTCAAGGACGATGACTGGTTTGCACCGTATGTAATAACGGCGTTTGAAAATAAGCTTGTAAACGGTATATCGGCGGACAAATTCGGTATATCCAGAAGCATTACAAGGCAGGATATGTGCGTAATGGTCTACAACGCAATGAAGGGACTGCTTGAAGATGGCATTTTGGGTGATAAATTTACAGACGATGAAAAGATTTCCGAGTACGCCAAGGCTGCGGTTTACAGCTTAAAGGAAAGCGGAATAATAAGCGGACGGGGCAGGAACGAATTTGTATCACAGGGAACGGCTACCAGAGCTGAAGCTGCAAAAATTATATATTCCCTGCGAGACTTTTTCCCCGATGATGAAGAATAGGCTGTTGAAAAGCGGATAGACAAAGGAGATGAGAAATATGAAAAAAATACTTTCATTGGCTCTGTGTTTGGCGATGCTTTTCACAATGCTTACGGCAATACCTGTGTCTGCGGAGCTTGCCACAACTGAAATTGACAGTAAAACCTATTATAAAATAGGCACTGCTGAGGATTATCTTGAATTTGTGGCTTTGGCAAATGCCGACCTTACAATAAACGCCATTCTTACCGCAGACATTGATTTAAGCGGTAAAGAGATTGTTCCGATAGGTACATACAAGGGTAGTGGCGCAGGTTCATTAAGGTATAGCGGTACCTTTGACGGTAATGGGCATGTAATAACAAACTTGTCAGTTTCAAAGGAATTTTCAGCGGTTGCGGATAACGGCTTTGCGATGTTTTCTTCAACAAACGGTGCTGTGATAAAGAATTTGGGACTGGAAAATGCAAAGATTGAAAACACAGGCGCAAAAGACGGAGTTGTAATGGGCGGTCTTATAGCGGCGGCATACGGAACGGCAGTAGAGGGCTGTTATATAAAGAACAGTACCGTTTTATCAACTCAGGCTAATAATTATATTACCTATGCGGCACCGCTGTTAGGCTATATGGATGCAAAGTCAACGGTAACAAACTGTTATTCGACGGGTAATACCGCAGGCTTTAGTACCGCAGGCGGAACTGCAAACGGCGGAACATCGGTATCGTCATTTGTAGGCTGTGTAGCAACAGCAGGCACTGCGGCGAATATTGTAAACTCTTATGCAAGAGGTAATACATTATCGAATTTACCCGACAATCAGAAAAGAACGGGCTTTGCGAGAAAAGGCACAAGCGGAAACACAACCATTGTATGGACAAATTCATATACCGATTTACTTGCAGGCTTTGACAGCACAAGTAAAATGGGCTTTTATGAAACAGATAGCACAGAGTGGGCGACGCTTGCCGGAACTTTAGGAGAAGCGTTCAAGGCTGATACGCAGTCTGTAAACGGCGGTGCGCCGAGACTTTCGTGGGAGAGTGAGCCGGGGATATATACAATAACTGTAGACGGCTCAATCACAGGCGGTAGCGTGACGGCGCCGGCAGAGGCGGCAAACGGTGCAAGTGTAAGCTTAATCGTAACCCCCGATACAGGTTATCAGATTGACTGGGTGCGTGTAAACGGCAATGAGATAAAAGCACCTTATAGCTTTACCATGCCGTCGGGCAATGCTACGGTAACGGCACAGTTTATGCTGCCGTATACCGTAACGGTAACTGAGTCCGATAACGGAACGGTAACGGCACCTGAAAAGGCATTCAGAGGCGAGGAGGTAAGCCTGACCGTAACCCCCGATACAGGATATGTTACCGAATGGGTTCGTATAGACGGTGAGGCGGTAGAAGAACCGTATACATTTACAATGCCCGATAAAAATGTCACTGTAACGGCACAGTTTAAGGAAATCCCTGAGGGTGAGCTTGTTACGACAGTGATTGACCAAAAAACCTATTACCGGATTTATACTGCGGACAATTACAAGAAATTTGTGGAGCTTGCAAATACAGACTTAACTATAAATGCTATACTCATGGCTGACATTGACCTTGATGGCTGGACGGGCGTTCAAATAGGCAAATATGCCAATGCAAGAGCTGACTCGTTACGCTATAGCGGTACATTTGACGGTAATGGTCATGTAATAAAAAATCTGTCAATTTCAAGAACATTTTCGGCGGTAGCGGATAACGGCTTTGCAATGTTTTCTGCAACAGACGGCGCAGTAATAAAAAATCTTGGCTTGGAAAATGCAAAAATTGAGAACAAAGGCGCAAAAGACGGCGTTGTTATGGCAGTAATCGTAGGTGCAGCATATGCAACAACGATTGAAAACTGTTATGTAAAGAACAGCAGTGTTTTGTCAACACAGCCTAAAAATTATATCAATTATGCGGCACCTATAGGCGGATTTTTGAATGGCGAATCTAAGGTTATAAACTGCTATTCAACCGGCAACACCGTAGGCTTCAGCACCTCGGGCGGAACTGCAAGCGGCGGAGCTTCGATATCGTGCTTTGTCGGATGTGTTTCTTCGACGGGTGGCAGTGCGGAAAATATAGTACGCTCTTATGCACATAACAATACACTGTTGAATGTTCCATCGGGACAAAAATCAGTAGGCTTTGCAAGGTTGGGTTATAGCGGAAATACAACGACTGCATGGTTAAATTCGTATACGGACAAAAAAACGGGCTTTGACGCAGGAACTTCAATGAATTATTACGAAACCGATGCCCCCGAATGGTCGGATGGCACAGTTTTAGCCGGAATAAACGGCGATAGTGCATTTAAGGCAGATACCTATGCGGTAAACGGAGGCGTGCCGACACTTAAATGGGAAAAAGAGCCTGTCATATATTCAATAACGGTTGATAGCTCCATTACAGGCGGAACGGTAGCTTCAGCGATGACGGCGGCTGAAGGCGCAACTGTAGCGCTTAGTATAGTACCCGACGAGGGCTATAAAATTGACTGGGTAAAGGTAAACGGAGAGGAAATATCCGCACCGTACACCAAATTCATAATGCCGTCAAGTGATGTAATCGTAACGGCGGCGTTTATGTCCCCGCATAATATAAGCGTTATAAATACAGAGCATGGAAGCGTAACTGTACCCGAAAAAGCGTTCAGGGGCGATACGGTCAAGATAGATATTATCCCTGATGATAAATATGTACTTGATAAGGTATTATTAAACGGTGAGGAAATATCACCTGATGAAACGGACGGGGTATACAGATTTACAATGCCCAATACCGATATAGAATTAGAGGTACAGCTTGTACCGGCTTATTCAATAGCAATAACACCGCCCGAAAACGGCACCGTAACGGCATCAAAGGCGCTTTCGCTTAAAGGCGAAACGGTAGAGCTTACCGTAACGGCTGATGATGGGTATAAAATTGATTGGGTGCGTGTAAACGGCAGTGAAATATCAGCACCGTACAGCTTTACAATGCCCGACTCCGATGTATCGGTAGAGGCAAAGTTTATGCCCCCGTATACCATAACAAAAACGAATAGCAACGGCGGTAGTGTAACTGTACCGGAAAAAGCGTTCAGAGGCGAAACGGTACAAATAAGCCCTTCTCCCGATAGAGGCTATGCGGTTGAATGGGTAAAGGTCGGAGGCAATGAGATAAAATCACCGTATTCATTTACAATGCCGCAAAGCGATGTATCGGTAGAGGTAAAATTTATAACTCAGGCAGAACTATATAACAGGTCATATGTTAAGTCGGACGCCGATGAGGCACTAAAGTATATAACCGATAACTGCACAGTCAGCTATATAACAAAGGATGTTAAGCTTTTGACCGACCCGTCATATAAAAGCACAATAACCTATAAATCATCAAATGAAAAGCTTATGACAAATACGGGCGTTATTTACCGTCCGAAGGGCAGTGACGGAAAAGTTACCTTAACTGTTTCGGTTGAGAGAAAAGCAGAAATTGAGGGAAAGGAGGTAACCTTTACAGAAGAACGCAAGGTAGATTTCATCATTAAACAGGAAACAGCCGTGTCATCGTCAGGCGGCGGTGGCGGCAGCTCAGGCGGCAGCGGCGGAATGTCAGCCGTTGTAACGGGAAGCGGAATAACTATGCCTAAGATAAACGATACGCCACCACAGGCCGGAGACAAAAAAGCAGTATTTTCGGATATACAAGGTCACTGGGCGAGGGAGTATATCGAGGAGCTTTATAATGACGGTATAATTTCGGGTAAAACGGAGTCTGAGTTTTCTCCCGATGAAAATATAACCCGTGAAGAGTTTATAACCGTATTTGTAAAAGCATTAGGTTTCGAGCTTGTTCCGTCAAGGAGTAAATTCACCGATGTTTCCGATAATGACTGGTTTGCACCTTATGTAATAACAGCATTTGAAAATAATATAGTGAACGGAATTTCGACTGATAAATTTGGAGTTTTTGAAGATGTTTCAAGACAGGATATGTGTGTAATTGTGCATAACGCAATGAAAGACCTGCTCCAAGACGGTACAAAGGAAAAACGCTTTTCAGACGATTATAAAATTTCCGACTACGCCAAAACTGCTGTTTACAGCTTAAAGGAAAGCGGTATAGTAAGCGGCAGGGGCGAAAATGAATTTGAGCCGCTCGGAACAGCAACAAGAGCAGAGGCGGCAAGGATAATTTGCTCAATTATGGAAGCTATTGTTAAATAATGACAGCTAAATACACGATGCACCCTCTCCGGGTTTGTAAAACAAGCCCGGGGGGGGGAAGTAAATCGTGCTCTGAGGAGAGGTTTGACGATGAAAAAAATAATTTCATTATTACTGATACTGACGGTATGTTTCCTTAATGTTGTATCAGTATCGGCAACAGGCAAAAAAGAAGAATCAAAAATTAAAAATATAATCTATATGATACCTGATGGAGGAGGTATGGAGCCTTTCTATCTTAGTGATGCTCTGAAACAGGCAGGTGGATTTAACAGAAATGTATATCCTAACTCGACCGATGTACAAACGGGAGAAATGTGTGCAAAACAATATCTTGTCGGTGCGGTCACAACATATAGTGCGAATGCTGATATAACTGATTCAGCAGCGGCAGGTACGGCTCTTTCATCGGGTTACAAAACGAATAACCACCATGTAGGAATGACGGCGGAAGAAATACCGAAGGCCACTATTTTGGAGGCGGCTCAGTATGTGGGCATGAAAACAGGTATGGTTACTACATATGAATGGACCAATGCAACACCGGCAGCTTTTTCTGCACATGAAAAGGACAGAGGAAATTATACACCTATGTCAGAGCAGATAGTAAACCAGAACATTGATGTGGTACTTGGCGTTGGCTTTGGTGCCGCTAAGTGGGGAGATATTTCGGAGGCAGAAATTCGTGGCTATGACATAATAGATACACAGGAAGAGCTTGAAGCAGTCAAGCCCGGTGACAGAATATGGGGAAACCTTTCAGATTCTGCTTTTCCTTATGACATAGCATACAATGAAGGCACACCGAACCTTGCCGAGATGACAAAAGCGGCAATAACAGCACTTGACGACGGCGGTGAGAAAGGGTTTTTCCTTATGGTAGAGGGCAGTAAGGTAGACGGAGCCGGACACGGAAACGATGCAGTGGGAATGGCGAGTGAGTTTATTGCGTTTGATGAAGCTTGCGGTGTTGCGTTTGAATATGCGAAAAACAGAGAAGATACTGTTGTTGTGATTGTTGCTGACCACGATACCGGCGGTATGATTCTTCCTGACAATCTTGAAAATGCAGTGAAAAATATTCAGAACGGAACAAAACCGGAGGATATAGCATGGGAATCAACCAATCATACAGCAAGAAATGTCGGTTTATTTATGTATATTCCCGAGGGTGAAAAATATCCCGAGGGTATATCAGGAAAAGGCGTCGGAACTCATACGGCTTATGAAAATAATGTAATTGATAATACGGTTATAGCACCATATCTTGCTGAGATGATAAATGTTGATCTTGATGATGTTTCAAATAAGCTTTTTGTTGATGTTACAGATAAGTGTACATATGACAAGGACATGGGAATGTTTGTGTTTAATGATTATGATATGTATGCAATTCCTAATGTATCCTATGCCTATGTTAACGGTGAGGTGGTAGACCTTGACGGACAGATAACTGTAATGGCAAAGGATCGTTTCTATGTACCGCAGCTTCTTCTTGATATAGCGGAAAATAAAGTTGAATACGAGACAAATACATATATATATCCCATCAAATCAGATATGCGTGTCTATGTTGACACATCGGATATAAACAAATGGAACGGGCAAATTACTGTGACATCATTTTTGCCAAGTGGTAGCTTCAACGGTAAAATAAAATTCACAGCACCGAAAGAATTTACGGCTATTGACGAAATTAGTATAGAGGTTGGCTCATTAAGTTCAAAGTCTTATGAAATCGAATGCCCGAATTTTGACTGGCGTCAAGAAGGACTTGTGTTTGAATACGATATTATTTCAGATGACGGAAGCGTATATCATATCAAATCATCAGAGTTTAAAGGTCTTGCGTATAGCGAACTCACGGATGAGGAAATTAAGATTGACGGTGTAGTTGATGAGGCGGCGTGGAAAAACGGATATGTTATGACTTGTGACGACGCTTCACAAATAGTCAATATTGAGGGCTGGAAAGGTGATAGAGACCTTTCGGGAGATTTCTCGATTTTATGGGATGACGAATATCTTTATATGTACGCGGTTGTACGGGATGAAGATTTTATGCCTGATTTTGAGGTTTCAACTCTTTGGCTTGGCGACAGTGTTCTGTTAGGTTTCTTCAATGATGCGGAAAATCAGTTGATAAACGATAGCGCAAAGTTTGAAGAAATCGGTCTTGCATATATGGACGGAGTTCCCCGTGCGTTCAGATATATGAGCCAGAACGGTCTTACAACAATAGGTGAAATTCATCAGAACGAAAACTTTGCTATGGAATGTGTAAAGGGAATAGAAACACTTACATATGAACTAAAGGTTAAGTGGTCAGAACTGTTCGGATATGACTATGTTCCGAAGGTAGGTAGCGTTCTTGGTTTTTCGGCACTTATCAATGATAATGATGGAAATGGCAGACGCGGCTGGATAGAATATGCCGGAGGTATCGGTTCAGCGAAAAATGCTAATGATTTTGTATATATGCCGTTCGTTGACTTGGCACAGAGCAAATAGAAAGGAGGTTGAAAAATGAGAAGAATTATCAATATCCTGCTGATGTTTGCGATGACTTGTACATTTGCAGACATTCCGGCATATGCAGAAACAACCATCACTCAGGATGCAGACGGCTTTTACTTGATTGGAACGGCTGATGAGTATGTAGAATTTGTAGAACTTTCAAACATAGACGGAACAATCAATTGTAAACTCACAGCGGACATTGACCTGGCAGGTAAAAAGCCGGGCAGAATAGGAGCAGTGGAGGAAGTGCCGTATTCCGGAACATTTGACGGCAACGGTCATATCATCAGGAACTTCACCTATAATGAACCTTACGAAAATAAGTCCTCAGTGTATGTTGGATTGATTGGAGTCGCTAAAGATGCGACGATAAAGAATCTCGGTCTTGAAAACGCTTCTGTAATAGTTACCCAATCAGCGAAAGGCGGTGCATGGCTGGGCGGTATTGCGGGCAAGGTATCGGGTACAACAACCATTGAAGGATGTTATGTAAAAAACAGTATAATTGAAAAAGATACTGAGCATTGGGCTCAGGCTGTGGGAGCAATTGCTCCAATGATTTCAAGTAAGGCATCTATCAGGAACTGTTATGTAATCGGTTGTACCGTCGGTTATGCGATTGGTACAATCTATCCGGGTGGCGGTGGCCTGCAGGTGGGCACTATTGTAGGCTATACGGGTGATACTGCTACCGAAGAATCTATTCAAAACTGTTATGCTGTAAATAATGTAATTCGGGCAGACGGAGAAAGACGAACAAACTTTGCAAGATACCGTTATCAAGGTACTGAAACTGTTACATTTATCAACTGCTATACGGACATTCTCGACAAGTACAGTGCGTATGACACAGCAACCGTGATTTCGGATATTTCGGAGCTTACGCCTGCTAAACTTGGCGGCGAAACTTACTGGAAAAGTGATACATACGGTCTGAACAGCGGAGCTCCCCGACTTGCATGGGAAAAAGATTTCTCAGCCTCTGAAATATTCAGAGATATTTCGGGTAACTGGGCAAAGGATTACATTGAACAGATGTATGCAGAAGGTATTGTAAAGGGTAACGGTGACGGAACCTTCGCACCTGAAAAGGCAGTTACAAGAGAAGCGTTAATTACAATGCTCGTAAGAGCGCTTGGTATCGAGCTTGTAACTGATAACGGAGTATTCACCGATGTTTCCGATGATGACTGGTTTGCGCCTTATGTAATAACAGCATTTGAAAATAATATAGTAAACGGAGTTTCGGACGATAAGTTCGGAGTTTCCAAAAATATTTCCAGACAGGATATGTGCGTAATTGTGCATAACGCAATGAAAGACCTGCTCCAAGACGGTACAAAGGAAAAACGCTTTTCAGACGATTATAAAATTTCCGACTACGCCAAAACTGCTGTTTACAGCTTAAAGGAAAGCGGTATAGTAAACGGCAGAGGCGAAAATGAATTTGAGCCGCTCGGAACAGCAACAAGAGCAGAGGCGGCAAGGATAATCCATTCCTTGCGCAAGCTTTTGTCGGCGGAATAGAAAAAGTTTAATTTAAAAATATGATAAAAAGGAGAGGTAAAAGTTATGAAAAAAAGATTATCAATCGTAGTGGCATTGGCAATGCTGTTTAGCCTGTTTACGGCATTGCCCGCATCGGCGGAGCTTAACACAATCGAAATTGGCGGCAAAACCTATTACGAGATAGCTACTGCCGAGGATTATGCTGAATTTGTTACAATGGCAAATTCCAACCTTACAATCAATGGTAAGCTTATTGCCGACATTGACCTTGACGGTCAGACGGTTGACCCAATCGGTACTCATGCAACCGCTGCTGCTAACAGAAAAAACTATACCGGCACATTTGACGGAAACAATCATGTTATTAAAAATCTTACAATCACCAAAACATACAGTGGCGATACAAACAATGCCGGATTTGCTATGTTTGCTCAGCTTAATGGTGCTACAATAAAAAATCTTGGAATAGAAGGTGCAAACATTACTGTAACTCAGAGTAGCGGTAAAGCAGGTGTGAGACTTGGAATACTTGCTTGCTGGGCAGAGGGTACAACGAGCATTGAAAACTGTTATGTAAAAAACTCAACATTAACGGTTATTGGAACAGGCTATGTTCAGGCAGCAGGTCCGATTGCTGCTTGTTTGGGCGCAGATGCAAGCGTTAGTAATTGCTATGTAATAGATTCTACAGTCACTGCATTATCAAAAATAACAGGTAGTAGTGGCGTCGCATCTTCAGGATTTGTCGGTTATATAAGCTCCAGCACAAAAAAAACGAACATAAGCAATTCTTATGCAAAAAATGTAACAGTGGAAAACTATAACAAGATGTACACATTTGCACGATTCGGAAATTCGAGTAGTGCAGTCCCTCCTGAAGGTTACACAGTATATTGCGATAAAGCTAAAAAAGATGGTGAGATAGATGTTACAGTTGTTTCTGATTCCACTACACCGTCATGGTCAACTCTTGCAACAACCCTTGGTAGTACAGATTGGAAAGCTGATACCTACGGCTTAAACGGC
>JAFSXU010000034.1 GCA_017443895.1 Clostridia bacterium | reverse complement strand
TTACGGCAAATTGGTATGGTCGTAGGGGCAGGTCTCCGTGCCTGCCCGTATCCCCGATAATGCATACTGGGAACGGGAGGGCATGGAAACCCTCCCCTACAAATTGTGATACCCATTTACGCATATAAACCAAAATTTAACAAAATCCGTATTTGTTATTTAACTAAAAACCGCACAGTGGCGCTAAATAAAACGAATTTGTAAAAAATCAAACAAAATAGGAATTTTACAAAGTTGAAAAGACGGTGTAACTAAGGTATAGTTAATATAGACTAAAAATACATACGGAGGTGATTTTGCTGTGAGTAACTTATCAACAGCACAACGAAAAGCCGAGCAAAAGAAGATAAAAGCGGCTGACAAGAAGATCAGACCTACACTTATGCAGGACATAAGAAGAAACCCATGGTTATATCTTTTATGTCTGCCGGCAATCATATTTTTTGTACTATTTGCGTATATCCCAATGGCAGGACTCTACATTGCATTTGTAGATTACAGACCGCTTTCGGGAATTTGGAAAAGTGCATTTGTCGGATTTGACAACTTCAAAGCATTCTTTGCAACCGATACATGGATTACCGTAACGACAAATACATTGTTCTTAAATGCGCTGTTTATTTTCTTTACAACGATAATGTCTGTAGCAATAGCAATTATGTTGTCGGAAATTACCAATAAATGGGTTAAGAAAATAACACAGTCAATCGTAATCCTGCCGCATTTTATGTCATGGACAATCGTTTCAATGCTTTCTGTTGCACTCTTGAGTGCAAACGGCATGGTAAACCAGTTAATAGATATGGTCGGCGGAAAAACGATAGAGTTTTATAATACACCGTCTGTGTGGCCTACGATATTGGTAATATTAAGAGTATGGCAGGGCGCAGGCTTCTCGTCAATTGTATACCTTGCAACCATAACAGGTCTTGACTCGTCAGTGTACGAGGCGGCGGCGGTTGACGGTGCCACAAAGACACAGTGCATATTTAAGATTACCTTGCCGCTACTTAAAAATACGATTATTATGCTTACCATTATGTCTGTAGGTAAGATATTCAACGGTGATTTCGGTATGATTTATGCAATGGTAGGTTCAAACTCCTTGCTCTATCCTACAACCGATGTAATTGATACATACCTGTTCCGTCAGATGTTTGAGAACCCGAACATGGGACAGACTGCGGCAGTGGGCTTAATCCAGTCAGTATTGGGCTTTGTGTTTGTTGTGCTTTGTAACAAGGTGGCAAACAAGTGGAGTCCCGAGTCAGCGTTATTCTAAGGAGAGGAGATACAAAAAATGGCAACAAAAATCAAAACACCAAAGGGCGATATTGTGGCATCGGTTATCATGCACGCCTTCATCATATTATTTGCTATTACATGTATTATCCCGTTTATCCTTGTTATAGCAAGCTCATTTACATCACAGGCAAGCCTTAACCAGTTCGGTTACTGCTTTTGGCCGAGAGAATTTTCAGGCGCTGCGTATAAGCTCCTGTTTGAATCGGGAACGGTTTTACCTGCATACGGCGTTACCTTGTTTGTAACAATTGTAGGTACGGCTTTAAGTATGCTTGTAACCTGTGCCTGTGCATATGCAATCTCATGTAAGAGTATGTACTATCGCGGTGCAATAGCATTCTTTATATATTTTACAATGCTCTTTACGGGCGGTCTTGTTCCTACATATTTGTGGGTAACAAGATACCTGCACTTATCAGACTCATTATGGGCGCTTATCTTACCGTCATTGGTAAACGCATGGAACTTACTTCTTATGCGTAACTTCTTTAACGGTATTCCCGAGGCACTTTCAGAATCTGCAAAGATTGACGGTGCAAATGATATAAGAATATTATTCAGCATTATTTTACCTGTATCGTTACCGGGTATTGCAACGGTAGGTCTTTTCTACGCACTTGCATACTGGAACGAATGGTATAAGGCACTTTTATATATCCATACAGAGTGGAAATATCCCCTACAGTATTTGGTAATGCAGATACAGAAGAATATCCAGTATGTACAGCAAAATGCCGCACAGGCAGGCGTTGTAACGGACGGACTTATCCCTGCCGAAACCGTGCAGATGGCAACAGCGGTTGTAACAATCGGTCCTATCGTACTTCTTTATCCGTTCTTACAGAAATATTTTGTACAGGGCTTGACAGTTGGTAGTGTAAAGGGTTAAACTTTCATATTGGGAAAGGAATGATAACAGATTATGAAATTCAGTTTTAGAAAAATTATTGCATTATCTCTTGCCGTGGCTATGGCGGTGCCGGTAATGGCAGGCTGTGGCAAAAGCGGTGTATCAAATGACGATACCATAAGAGTTATGCTGTCAGGCACAAAGCCCACAGGCTGGGACGATGTGCTTGCAAAATATGAAGAAACAGGTGCAAAGGAAACAGGCGTACACTTGAATGTTGAGTGGGTATCACCGGGTGATTATAAGGAAAAGCTCAATTTAAGAATGATAGGCTCTGAAAATTATGACCTCGTGTTTGACGCACCGTTTAACAAGCTTAAAAACTTTGCGGCATACGAGATGTATGTACCGCTTGAGGACTACCTCGCAAGCGGGGAATACCCAAACTTATCAAGAGTGTTCCCTGAGGACATTGCAGATGCAAACTATTACTTTGGCCACCTTTACGGATTGCCGATGATGCGTACATACGGCAACGGTATCGACTGTGTGTACTACAGGCGTGATCTTGCAAGAAAGTACGGCGTGGGTGCAGACGGTCAGATAGACAGCTATGAAGATTTACAGAAATTCTTTGATGCAATCTTGGCAGACGGTTCAAACCAGGGTATGGTACCGTTTGGAGTAACCGCATCAAGAGGCTTCTATTCACTGTTCAGAGACGAACAGCTGGTTGATCTTGCAAAAAATCATATAGTATCGCTTAATTTAAGCTCAACTGCGTATGTATTGTTAAACGATACAGATACAGAGGTAAAGGACATTGTATATTTAGGCGAGGATCCGTCAAAGTTTGCAGAGTTCCCCGAGGCTTACCGTGATGAGGAAAAGCTGGGTAATGCAAGATTCAGAAAGTTAAGAGAGTGGAATAAATATCTTGAAAGAGACTCACTAAACCGTAAGGACTCATGGGCAATGGTAACAGGCTTAAAGGCAGCCGCAATGGTTGATAATCTTGACACATACGAGCAGAAATTAACGGACTTTAAATCTACCGTACCTGATGGTGAGCTTGGAATATTCATCTTAAACCCGAATGTAAGGGAAATGAAGCCTGAGGCAAGAGTTACGGACTTAAAGGGTAATAACTTTATCTGTATTCCCGCATGGTCAAAGAAGGTTGACAAGACCTTGAAATTCCTTGACTGGCTCTATGAAACACAGGATCACCATGATTTGTTTGAGTTAGGTATTGAGGGCGTTGACTGGGCAAAAGTAGGTGATGACAGATACGAACAGCTTGAAAAGGCTGACGGCAAGGACTATGCGTTCCCGGGCTATGTTCTTACATGGAACCCAAGCTATGTAAGATTTTTAGACACGCTTGATGAAAAGATTTATGAGTATAAAAAGTATGACTTAGAAAAGAGCTCATACTATGTAAGTCCGCTTGCAGGCTTCACATTCGATACATCAAAGCTTCAGACTGAAACAACCGTTGTATCGGGTATTAAGTCCGAGGTTGACAGCGCCCTGGCGCACGGCGCATTGGATAACCCTGTTGAGGCATATCATCAGAATATTGAAAAGTGTCTTCAAAACGGTCTTGATGTTATAAAGGCTGAGGCAATGCGTCAGATTAACGAGTTTTTAAAGAATAAAAACAGCAATGATTAACTGTTTAGGGCTGGAGCATATCGCCTCAGCCCTAAAATTTTGCGGAGGATATAATAATGTATAATTTAACAGAACAAGATAAACAATGGGTAAACGAGGTATGGGATAAGATTGATAAAAAGATGTGCATTGTTGCCGAGAAAAACAAGCACAAAATCCCATATACCGTTGATGAAAACGGAGACTTTGACGATTGTGCAACGGGCAAATTCCCGTACGATATTTCATGGTGGACAAACGGATTTTGGCCGGGGTATATGTGGCTTTTGTATAACGGCACAAAGAAAAATGTATACCGAGAGGCGGCGGAAAATGCCGAGGAGCTTTTAGATAAGGCGTTTTTGGAGTATGACCATCTTCATCATGATGTCGGATTTATGTGGCATATAAGTGCAGGTGTAAACTACAGGCTGACAGGCAATGAAAAGTCAAAGCTAAGAGCCCTGTATGCGGCGGATTTTTTAGCGGCAAGATTTAATATCGCAGGTAACTATATCCGCTCATGGAACGCAGATTCCGATACGGACGGATATAATAAGGTTATAATCGACTCAATGATGAATATACCCTTGCTCTACTGGGCGTCCGAGGTTCATAACGATACAAGGTATAAAAAAATGGCAATGGCGCATGCCGATACCATTATGCGCACCCATATAAGAGAGGACGGAACATCACACCATATCGTGGAGCTTTCACCCGAAACGGGCGAGGTATATAAGGCGCTTGGCGGTCAGGGCTATGAGCTTGGCTCAACATGGACAAGAGGTCAGGCGTGGGCAATATACGGCTTTGTTTTATCGTATATCCATACGGGCGAGGAAAAGTATCTTATGACGGCAAAAAAAGTTGCAAATGCCTTTATCGCTTGCGCGTCACAGTCGGATTTTATTATTCCGCTCGATTTTCGTCAGCCCGAGGAGCCAAAGATTTACGATACGACAGCGGCGGCGTGTGCTGCTTGCGGTCTGATAGAAATTTCAAAGTATTGCAGTGAATTTGATAAGAAAAACTACTTTGATGCGGCTGTAAAAATCCTAAAACGGATTGATGATGGCGCAGCGGACTATACAACCGATAACGATAACCTTCTAAACTACGGCTCAGAGGCGTATTACCCGGGCAGGGGTGAGGCAGGACTAAACACCGCAATCATATACGGCGATTACTATTACACCGAGGCGATTTACAAATTAAAGGGATTTAAAGAACTGTTTTGGTAATTTGTATGGACAAATCGGCAAAAATGTTATACAATCAAGTATATTAAAAAATCTTGCGAGGTGTAGAAAATATGTATATTGGTGTGGACTTGGGCGGTACAAATATTGCCGTAGGTATAGTTGATGATAACGGTAATATTATAGAAAAAGGCTCTGTAAAAACCTTAAAGGAGCGGCCTACAGACGAGATAGTTTTTGATATGGCACGCCTTTCAAAGGAGCTTTTGAAAAAAACAGGTATTGAAATGTCCCAGATAAAGGCAATAGGCATAGGCTGTCCGGGTACGATAAATGTGGAAACGGGCGAGGTTGTCTATTCAAACAATATCCCTATGGAGCATTATATGATGGCGGATAAGCTAAAGGAATACACAGGCAAAGCTGTGTATATAGATAACGATGCAAACTGTGCGGCACTTGGAGAATACGCCGTAAACGGTCAGGGTGCAAAGACCTTTGTGCTTGTAACCTTGGGTACGGGCGTAGGCGGCGGCGTAATCCTTGACGGCAAGGTAATGCACGGATTTAACTTTGCAGGCGGTGAGCTTGGACATATGACGCTTGTATCGGGCGGTAAAAAATGCACCTGCGGTAAAGAGGGCTGTTTGGAGGTATACGCATCTGCAACGGCGCTTATTGAGCAGACCCAAGAGGCAATTACAAAAAATCCCGATAGCCTTATGGCACAGCTTGCCAAGGATAACGGCGGAGTAACAGGCAGAACGGCATTTGATGCAATGAATAAGGGCGATGCGGCGGCAAAAGCGGTAGTAGAACAATATGCAAGGTACCTTGCAGACGGACTTGTAAGCTTTGAAAACATATTCCAGCCTGAAATTATTGCAATCGGCGGCGGAGTGAGCAATGCAGGCGAGGCACTGTTTGAGCCTGTAAGGGAGTACATAGACAAGGTAAGATTTAATAAGTTCATGCCAAAGACCAAGGTTGTAAAGGCACTTTTAGGTAACGATGCAGGCATTATCGGTGCGGCAATGGTTGCAAGAGCTGCCGATGTATAAAATAGTATTTTCCGATATTGACGGAACACTCCTAAAATCAGACGGCACGGTTGATGATAAACTAAAAACCAAAATACAGGCTTTGGTAAATAGCGGTATTCCGTTTGTGCTTGCATCTGCAAGGTCGGGCGTTGGGGTATTCCCGATACTTAAAATGCTTGATATCAAGGCTCCCATAATAGCATTTAGCGGTGCTTTGATATACGATAAGGACAAAAATGTTATAAAAAGCCTTGAAATGCCAAAAGAGGACGCTGTTAAAATACATAACTATATTTTATCCCAAAACCCCGATATAAGCGTATGCACATATGCGCTTAACTTGTGGCTTTGCGATAAAAAGGACAGTTGGGTAATAAATGAAGAGAAGGCAGTGGGCTTGGAGTCGGTAAAGGACAGTATTTTAAACTACCCCGAAATTTCGGGTGTGCATAAACTGCTTTGTATGGGTACAAAGGAAGAGATAGACTATATTTATGACTGCCTTATAAAAGAGTACGGTGAGTTTGATATTTGCCGTTCCAAGGAAACCTATCTTGAGGTTAATATAAAAGGCTCAAGTAAATTTTTCGGTATGAAATTTATCTGTGACAGTATGGGTATAGACCTTAACGATACAGTCGCATTCGGCGATAGTGATGTAGACCTTGAAATGGTAAATAATGCCGGAATGGGGTATATTATGGAAAATGCGCCCGATAATCTAAAGGCAGGGGCAAAGCACATTGCAAGGAGCAATGATGAGTCGGGAATATATCATATATTAAAAGAATTAGATTTATAATCAAGTCGGTACAAATGGCTTTACAGGTCAGTTTGTGCCGATTTTTTTGTATAGCTTTAAAAATAAAACCAAATCGTTAAAAAACAAAGTTGAGTATTTACATTATGAACTGTATACTATAATTAACTAATATGGACAAGTAATACAAGGAGGTAATAATTTGATGAAATCATGGAAGAAATTTACGGCCACATTAAGTGCGCTGGCAATCGGTATGAGCCTTGTCACCGTACCTGTTATGGCAGACGGTGAGGAAAATCCAAAGCTCTCATACGAAGATGTAACAATGTCGGCATTTTTGGGTACAATCGCAAAAAATGAGACATCGGACGGCATACAGAACAAAATAAGCGTTACCGGTACATATACCGGTACCGATACAACAAAATATTCGCTTACCTTTGATGGTGATACCGAAACAACTGCACGCATAGGCAGTAACGGAGGAAATAACAGAGCGGTGTATATTGACATTTCGGGAAAGGATGTCAATACCGTAACGGTTAAGAATGTGCAGACAGGTGCAATTTTGGGACTTACAAACGAGCTTCCCGACGGCAGTGAAAATGCGTATGTTCTTGATTATGCACAGCGTGTAAATTCAATAACCGCAAATAACTATAACCCCAACAAGCTTGAAATCACAAGAACATCGGAGGCTTATGGGGATACAAACAAGGTAAACTATACGCTTGCAGGCGAGGCAATAAACGGATATGACTATATAGTAATCCATTGTAATAACGGAACTGTTGATGTGGGCGAAATTGAGCTTTCATACGATCTTGCAATCGCTCCGACTCCTACACCTACAGCTACTCCCGAGCCTGTAATTTCAGACGAGTATGTATCGGGTGCTGATACAACATGGAAAATCCATGAGGTAAAGGGTAACGGTACAGCCGTAACCGAAAACGATAGCCTTACAGGCGCAAGTATAACTCTTACATCGGTATCAGAGGACGATGCAAACGATATTATACAGGTAAGACCGATAATTTCAAATGTCGTACTTGAAAAGGATACAGAATATACACTTATGGTTGATTATAGCTATGACATTACAAGCTATAACACAGACAAGGCAAACAGCCCTGTTGTTTATGCAACAGCACGCTCAATGTATAAAGACGAGAACAACAAAGAACAGGCTGACAAAACCACAGGTGCGGTGTCGGCATTAAACGCACAGGGCGAGAAAATGCAGGACGAGGGCACAATCAAAAAGGCGTTTACACCGTCAGTTGATAATGCATACCCTGAGGTACAGCTTTATTTAAGACATTCAAAAGGTACTGTAACATACACAAATGTGCGTGTTATAAAGACTGCAAATGTTCCTACTCCTACACCTGTTCCGACAGTTTCTGCAACCAATGTTACAATAAACAGCGGTTTTGAAAAGACACTTTATAAAAACGAAACAATTGCATTATCGGCAAGCGTTGAGCCTGCAAACTCAACCGACGAGCTTTCATGGTCATTTACAGACTCAAACGGTGAGGATTGCTCGTCACAGTTTACATTAAAGGACGGCGTGCTTACATATCTCTTTGCAGGCAATAGGCGCCCCGGAAACGGCACAGTAACCGTTACCGCAACAGCAGGCGAGGTATCGGACACTACCGAGATTAAGGTTGAAAGATCAAGACATATGTCATATAACATAACCTACACAGGCGAGGATGCGCCCGAGGTTAGCGTTATCGGTACAGTTGACGGTGTAGAAAAGTATAATGAGGCAGTAGTATTTAATGCAGAACAGCACACTGCAAATTCATACAGCGGACACAGTGATTTTTCACTTTCATTCACAGTACCCGAGGGCTATGAGCTTACATTATCAAGCAAAATGGCAAATGTAATTGACGGTACAACCATAACAAGCGACGGCGATATTGATAACGATTTCGTTGTAACAGGTACATTGAAGAAGCTTGTAAAGGCAGAAAATGTTGAGATTTCAACAAATTATTCAAAAACACTCTACAGAAACGATTCTATTGAGCTTGGTGTAACTGTTGAGCCCCAGGATGCAACTGATGCGGTTGAGTGGACGATAGTCGGCGCTGACGGCGAGAACTACTACCCCGAAAAGTATAAAAACCAGACATGGTTTGAAATTAAGGACGGATACCTTACATATAAGAACGCAGGCAGAGCAGGCGGTCCTACAGGTATGGTAACTGTTCGTGCAACAGTGGGCGAGGTATATGACGAGATTGAGATAAAAACACAAAGACTTGCTCATTTCTCATCAAATATCACAAACGAAACAGACCTTGAAAATATTACAATTACAGGTGCAACTGTAAACGGTGAAGATGTTTTATCCGCATTTAAGCAAACGGTAATTGATAAGTTTGTATTTGAGGGTGCAGACGCGCTTAACTTAACATCAAATTCATACGGCGGTCATTCAATGTATACTATGACTCTTGCAATTCCTGAGGGGTACACAATAGAATTCCCTGAGCGTGAGCACTTTGTATATGAGTATTCAAAGGATAGAAGAAGCGTTACAATTTATAACACTGACGATATTGAAAACGACTTTAACTTAAACGGAACCGTTGTTTATGAAAACACAGAGCCTGAAATTGTATATGCGGCAGCTGAAGATGCCGTAACAAGCATTGGAATTAAAAACTTTACAGGCGAGGCTACAGTATATGTGGCACAGTATAATGAGAACGGAACATTGGCAAGCGTAAGCGTTGTTAATGTAGAAAATTCGGATATGGCTACAGTAAATATCCCGATTAGTGCAAAAAGTGCAAAGGCAATGGCATGGAACGGTATGCAGGCTGTTGCAGATAAGGTAATCATTAAATAAGATAAATTAACGGCTGATAAGCGGGCTGTTGCATCAGCAACAGTCCGTTTATTGTTTAAACTCGGAGGATAATATGGACATAAATCCAAAGGATTTCGGCGCGGTCGGAGATGGAAAGCATCTCTCAACGGCTGCAATACAAAAAAGCATTGACCAATGCTTTAAAATGGGCGGCGGAACTGTCTTTTTAAAGGACGGAGTGTATTTAAGCGGCGGACTGTATTTAAAATCCAATGTTACGCTGTATATTGATAAATCCGCAAAGCTAATAGCATCGGGAGACATATCCGATTACGGTACGGACACACATTATAACCGATACATAAACGAAACCGATATGGACAGGTGCTTTATATATGCTGTGGACTGTGAAAATATTGGTCTTATGGGAAACGGTGAAATTAACGGAAATGCAGAGGCATTTCCCAATGAAGGCAGTATTTACCGACCTATGATGATACGGTTTTTGCGGTGCAGAAATATAAAAGTGCGTGATTTACGGCTTTACAACAGCGCCGCATGGACAAGTGCGTTTTTAGACAGCGAGGATATTTATATTGACAGCCTTGATATTAAAAACGATAAACGCTATAACGGTGACGGACTCGATTTTGACGGATGCCAAAATGTTTTTGTGTCAAACTGCAAAATTTACGGAACCGACGATAACCTTTGCCTGCAATCAAGCTCAAAGGAGTATGATACATCAAATATCCATATAACGGGCTGTATGTTTACCTCAATCTGCGCAGGAATACGCATTGGCTTAAAATCAATCGGGAATATAAAAAATACCGTAATTTCAAACTGCACATTTAAAAATATCTGGCGAGAGGGTATAAAAATTGAGTGTAGTGAGGGCGGAAATATATCGAATATCGCCGTTTCAAACTGCATAATGGAGAATGTGCGCCGTCCGATATTTGCAATTTTAAATAATCGCTTTGATATTATCGGAACATCAATAGAGCTAAAAGAAATGCCCAAAATCGGCACAATGTCGGATATTTCGTTTGACAATATAATAATTTCAGATACCGAGGAAATGAAAAATACTCATATCCGATTTAATGACGATATTATGGGCGAGCCGAAATTTGGCGGAATACGGATAGATGCAAACAAGGACCGTAAGATTAACGGACTTAGCATTACAAACCTAAAATACACAGCATACGGAACTGTTAAAAAATCAGAGGTGGATATGCCGTATCCCAAAGTCCTTGATTTAACCGTTGATACGGTAGAGGATATAAACGGCGTGAAATTCATATCCGAAAACTATTACCCTACATGGAGCAGGGCAAGTCATATGGATATAAGGAATGTAAATGATTTGTACCTTGCAAACATATCGCTAAAACTTTTAAACCCCGATGAGAGGGATAAATATATAATCGAGGATTGCTCGGTTTTAAAACAGGAAATATTTTAGAATGGGAAGGAGACCGAAATGAAAAAACTTATGGCTACAGTATTAAGTGTTCTGATGGGGATTAGCACTTTTTCTGCAGGCGTTATGGCATCGGATGTAAAATCCGATACAGATATGCTTGTGTTTGGAAATGAGCAATCGGAAAAAGCACATAACTTAGAGGAATACAAAACCACGGCAGGGGTTGACAGCGTTGCATCATATCAGACAAAGGGTGATGACGGACTGTATACAGGCGGAGGCTTGGGCGATGGGTTAAGCTACCGTTATATAAATGCCCCGTCTGCGGACAATAAAAAAGATGTAGGGTATTTGAGGTTTACCTTAAAGGCAGATACCGCAAAGACCAATTATATTACAATTAGGCTTAGCGGAAACCAGTACGACAGGGGAAATATCATGCTCTATGCAGGCGATATGTCAACCGATGTGCTAAACCCATTAAACGGCTCTGAATATGCCGAGATTGACTGCGGACAGTATTCTTCCGAGGCACATCTGCCGGGCAGATACTACTATTCAAGCTATAAAATTCCGCAGCAGCTTGTAAAGGCTGACGGAACGGTTGATTTAAGATTACAGCCCACAGGTAAGCTTGATTCCTACGGCACATCAAAGTACAAGGATGTTACCCAGCCGTCAAAGTATATCTATAGTGTTTCATCATCAACAAATCCGTATTATGAGCTTACGGATAGATACACAGGTACGGGTATACCCAAAAAGTCAAAACCAAAAAAACAGGATAAATCCGCATATGAGTTTTTAACGGACGAGGTTTTGGATATGACAAACAGGGTTTTGTCATGGCAGTGCTACGGCGATAAGTGGAACGAAAAGAAAACGGAAAATGCAGAGTTTATGCATGGTGCAATTATCCGCAATACACCGATTGAAAAGGCTGATTTTTCGGGTACATCCGACGAGATTGCAAGACGCTATACTCAAGAAACAATCCTTCATCAGAACTGGTCAACCATGTCAAACCTCATGGTTTTATCAAATGCATATTGCTTTGATTTCTCCGCATATAAGGACAGTGCCGAGATTTTAGACCGCTACTTTGCGCTTCTTGACTTTTATCAAAGAGCGCAGGATGTTGATGGTGGCTGGTGCTATCACACATCAGGCTCCGATAAAAACGCATGGCTGGGTGTTGACCTTAACGGCAGCGGAGAAAGAGGTACGGGCGAATGGTGGCCGCTGATGTCGTTGGGCGCAGATGCGATGCTCCAGTCATATGTGCAGTTAAACAGCTATATCGAAAACAGTGCAACAGAGGCGCAAAGAGCAAAATACCATGCATATCTTGATGAGTACATAGACGGCGATCTTACGGGAAAAAATGACAGAACAAGGCGTGAATACTACATTGATATGTTTGCAAAGCTCCGTGACAGGCTTGCAAACCCCAAGCGTGGGCAGGGCGATTTTTATGCGCCTACAAACCGGGCAGGAACGGCAAACCAAGATTTCGGCTTTGCATACTATGCAAATAATATTGTCGGGATTTTGATAAACGGAGCAAGCGGAAACTTAAATACCACATACAGCGCAAATGATGATAATTTATACCTTGATATGGTAAAATACAAGTACGGTGAAATGGCTGACGGCGAGAGGTGGTTCTCATATAAAAACGGCTTAGGCCTTGAAGGCGGCGCATCTCACGGCGGTTGGGCAGGCGATTACGGAACACTGCTTGTAAGCGTAACCGAGCGCTATGCCGAAAGCTCGCGGTATTTGCCAAAGGATGCAAACAAGGTATTCTCAGATCAGGCATACAATGCCTATAACAGCGCAAAATACTATTTCTATCCAATAATGCGTGAGGACGGAACACAGGTGCTAAACGCCGAAACTTACGCATCGTCAAGAAAGGACGGATACGGCGTTCATGTATCATACCCGATAGCAGGATACAGTGCGACACATATTGGGTGTGAGGGCGCATTGTCATTCCTTGCGCAGTATATTAAGGACGAGCGTGGATATTCGGGCGATATAAGGAACGCATTTGAAACGAAGAGTCCGCATATCTATACAAACCTTGTCGATTCACAGGATATTTTAAAATACTATAACGAGGTTGAGGATTTAGTAAAGGCAGGGAAGGTAGAACCATTGCCAATGGACAGCGCTCACCCCGATTTTGCATGGTATGATCCCGATGCGCAGTCGGTTGTGTTTAAGAATAAGGGCGATAAGTGCTATGTAACCTTTAATTTCAGACGCAACAGTTGGGAATACAACGATTATTCAAGAGTGCATATGATAAACGATGAATGCGACAGGATTGCGGATGTTAAAAGCACACACCAGGGCGGAATTTATCAGTGGCAGGACTATACACATTTAAGTGATGCGGGAAATCCGTATACACACACCCGATTTGACGGTATGAGCGAATTAAGATACGGAAAATACATAATTGCCGTAAATAATTCCATTGACGATAAGGCAGTAGGGCAAACAGGAAAAAGCTATACCGTTTCAGACACCGTCGGCGTAACATATGCAAAGGATTTGGTAAGCGGTAAGGTTTATCAGTCAAATAACGGCATAAAGGTTGATGTTGCACCGCAAACGGCGGTGGTTTTGGAGGTAATGAGCGAAAATCCGACTGCTACGGCAGGTGCGGTTTATAAAATAGGCGACAGGATTTTAGGCTCAAAAACGCAGACTGTTGAGCTTGGGAAAACTGCTGTATTTGAGGCGGAGGGCTTTGACGGCTACAGCCTGGTTAATAAATCAGAAACCAAAAAGAGCGTTCAGACCTCCAAAAATTCAGATAATAAGGTGGTATTTGAATACGAGGTAAACACCCTGCCTCAGTTTAATGCCACAAGGTATGATGTAAAGAGTGCGGATTGGCAGGTATTTAACCCTACAGGTGTTGACGGATATGTAGAATATAAGGATAACGGAGAAATAAAGAGCATTTCATCAAGAGGTATAGACGGCGAAACAAACCTTAAAAAGACCTTTGCATATAAAGAGGTAACGGGAGATTATAAAATCCATGTACGGCTTACGGGATTTTTAAATACGAACTCCGACAAGGACTATTTTGGCGTATTTATGAGCGACGGGCTTGATTTTGAACATTCAAACTTTGTCGAGTACAGGCATTTTTCAAATAATAACAATATCCTTATGGTTGACCATACCTCCACGCAGGAAAAGAGCACAACCTCGCACTGGGCAGGGGATATGAACAATAAGGCGGTGCCTATAGATGTAAATATCTATAGAACGGGAAATGTTATATCGTATGAATACAGCCTTGACGGTGGCAAGACCTATGAAAAGACATCAAAGCCAAGCTTTGAATTTTTGGGTGATGATGCTATGTATGTGGGAGTTTCAATGACCGCAGGCACGGAAATTTTGAACACCGCATATCTTGACATTGTTGAAATTGATGCACAGGAGGTCGGCGAGGCTATAAATATTGGCGATACAATAGAGCTTGATTTTAGAACATCCGATGCAGAGGGAGATGAAACGGAGTTTAAAATATCCGAACTCCCCGAAGGCGCAGCAATCTCCGATCAGGTTGTTACATTTACGCCTGTAAGGGGAGGCGAATATATTATAAGAGCCTCCGTAAACGATAAATACCACTCCAAGCCTCAGATAAAAACGGTAAAGGTAAATGTAGCGCCTGTTATAAAGATACGCTTAAACGGCGAATATTTACCATCGGATGTATCTCCCTACATTACCGAAAATAACCGCACAATGGTACCGATTAGGTGTATCAGTGAGGCTTTGGGCGCAGATGTAAGCTATGACGAGAATGATCGCAGTGTCAGCATCAAAAAGGACACAAAAACAATTATCCTATACATTGACTCGGATATTGCCAAGGTTGACGGTGAGGATATGCGTCTTGATGAAAAGGCAGGGATAACCTCATCAAGGACAGTTGTGCCGTTAAGATTTGTAAGTGAAACACTGGGCGCAAAGGTAGAGTGGAACGGGTATGAAAAGACCGTTGATATAAATACTAAATAATGGCACAAAAATACCGCTTTTATGCGGTATTTTTGTGTTTTGGTATTGTTAAAAAACAAAGCGAGTTGTTAAAAAACAAACTTGTTATAGGTATTTATATAAAGTATAATATAAAGTATAATATAAAGTATAATAGTGTAGGTTACTATGTTTATATAGATTGTATTAACGGTTTTTTGGAGGTGTCTTTGAAATGTTAAAACGAGTAATAAGCCTGATATCTGCGTGTGCTGTTGCACTAACGGCAATGCCGGTATTTGCACAGAGCACAAGGATAGCTGATTATGGATTTGAAGCGAATGAAGCGGAATGGGATTTGCTTGCATCAAACGGCAGAACTGCCGCATCGTACGATAATTATAAGGCGCATACGGGAGATAGGTCGTATAAGTTTGAGGCAGTAACCGCATATGACGCAGATGATGTATCGAAAATTTCAAAGACCATTGATGCAGATACAAAAGGTGCGTACAAGGTTGGGATATGGTATATGTTAAGCGCCGAATATGAGCGTCTTGACGGAGCAGATGGCGGAGCACTGTTTGAGTATACGCTGATAGACAAGCGGGGAGCCGAGGTAAACGGCGGAAGCTATGTGTATTATTTTCCACAGAACACCGACAGCGAGGATATATATTCAGAGGAATGGCGCGGTCAGGATTTCTATATTCTTCCCACAACCGACACTGCAAAAATCCGAATTAGCGTAGGCTTAAAAACCGCAACAGGACAAGTTAATTTTGACGATATAACGGTCGATAAAATAGACAGAACAAGCGCACTTTCAAACCCCGTAACAAAACCGCAGAACAATGATCCTCTTATTCGGGACAGTTATACATACGGTTGGGAAGCTGAGGACGGAGATTATTGGGACCTGAGCCTTGGCAAAAACAGTGTTGCACAGTGCGGTGCAACCGATACCGAGGCGCATAGCGGCGCAAGGTCGTATATGTTTAAGGCTGATACCCTTAATGTAACGGCTGAGAATAACCAGCAGATAATAAACAAAAAATACCATGGCTCATATTTCAGAGTAAAGCCGGGTGTTTATGATGTAAGCTGGTGGTATAAGATTACAGGACCGTATAAAAGAGCGTCAAACTCATGGGGAATGTCGGTAAATATAATTGTCTATACAGACGACGGAAAGACCCAAACGGGTAATATTTCAAAAACCTATCTTGACTCCGATGCGGACAAGGGCTGGCAGCAGACGCATATGTCAATAACCGTTCCCGACGGTTCAAGCTTTATAAGGCTTAACATAGGTTTAAGAGCATCAACAGGCGGCTTCTATGTTGATGATTTAGCCATAACTCCGCTGATGTCCGATTTTGTATCACAGCCCGACCTTGAAAACTATAACGGAATGACCGTTAAAAAGCTTGATAAGGACAGCGTTTATGTAAATATCAACACCGATGAGGCACAAAAAGACGATGTATTGGATTATGTAATATTGGGCGACGAGGCGAGCGAAAAGGCGCATAACACCGATACGGGTAAGAGTGTTGCAGGCTATGGCGGTCTGGGTGATACATACCGTCAGATATATCCGGGCGATGATAAGATTTTGGTAACCATGAAGGTTGACCCAAAACGCATGAACTACATAACCGTAAAGCTGTGGGGCAGTGAGTCGGAAAACAAGGAAATCAAAAACCTTATGATAAACGACGAGTATGGTACAATACAGGCAAAATACGGTACGGTGTGGCCTGTGTGGGATAATATGTACGAGGAGCCTGCACAGAGGGAGTCGTATTTTTACGCAACCTACCGCCTGCCGATGGCAATGACCTACGGCAAGAATGAGGTAAGGTTTGTTATATACCACGGCGGTGATGCAAATGCCTACAGTGCAAACGGCATGAATACCGCAATGGAGTATTCAAGACAGCTATATAAGCTTGTAACTCATACCGACCCAAGATATAAGAAAATGGCTGATGACAAGGACGGAACAACCAAACGCTATGACCTTGGCAAGATTAAGGTATCGCCAAACGGCTTATCGCCTTATGACTATATCATAAACGAAATGAATGCAGGTATCGAGGCAATTTTTAAAAGCCAGAACTACGGCCCCGAATGGGATGCGGCAGTGGAGGCAGGGAGATCACCTGCGGGCGCATACGGTGCGGTGCTTGAGGGCACAAACACCATGTCCCACGGTACATGGGAGAACTGGAAAAAGGTACACTATGCAAAATGCCTTGGCTCAAACACCGAAAACCAAAAGGGCATACGGGCTATGGCAATGGCATATAACAGGGAATGGTCAAACCATTACCATGACGAGGAGATTATAGACCGATGCGTTGCATGGCTTGATTATCAGGTGCGGTCGCAGGGCTCAAACGGCGGTTGGGATAACGAAACATATAAGACCTGGATAGGCGGACCTGACAGAATGCCTGCAACGGGCGGAATTAGCGCCGGTTCAAGAGCAGTGGGCGAGGTGTTTATGGAGGTTGGCGACAGAATTATTGCCGACGGGTATCTGGATAAGTATTTTGACGATGACTTAAACCCGAATACGCCTGAGGTGCTTCGCCGTGACGCATATGCAAATATGTATGATAAGGCAACCGACTATATGCTAAATGTCATTCAAAGAAAGCCTGCCGTAAACCAGGAGCTTTTCAATGTCGTATCAGCGGTGGCATTCCAGATGGCGCTTAAAAAAATAGCGCCTAACCGTTGCCTGAGTGATGAGGCTCTGAAGAAGAGAATGTACGAGGCAACGGGCATTATGCGTACGCCCCGTGAGTCGATTTTGATTTCACCAAAGGGTCTGTCCATGGAAACCATAGGCCATTTTGACGGTGCGTATGACGGAAACTACGGTCCTCACGGTGCGGCAATGGTTGCAGACCTTGCGCTTATGACGGGCGATAGCGAGCTTAAAAAGAAAGCAATTATGGCATCAAATGCAATGAACTATTTTGCAGATACGGTTATAAACCATAAAGGCTATAATGCTATAAGGCGTGAGTTTAATATAAACACAAGAAACTATAAAGGCCCGGGCAGAATTGAGTATGCGGCATGGAATAACTTTATCGCCGCAGGCTTCGGATCAAAGGATTCTGTAAGGTCAATGGAGCTTTTTGTGGAATACGGAGAGCTGTATTTAAGCTCACTTGTAAGCGACAGACGACTGCTGTTTTATATGATACAGAACTTTGACGCAATGGGCGAAGAAATCAAAAAAGCGTCAGAGGGGTATAAGACCTTTGCCGATATAAAGGATATTCCGCAGGAGGCTGCAATTGTAACGCTTGCATGGCGCGGAATTATTGAGGGAATAAACGATACCAACTTTGCTCCCGACCGAAAAATAGATGAGGCAACCTTTAAGCGTTGGTTAAATAATGCGTTTGGCAATGACTATCAGATAAAGTATACAAGCGTTATGTCCCGTGCGCAGGCGGCGTATGAGATTTATTACGAGCTTTTGGATAACGGCGTGTATATCACAAAGTTTGATTTGGGATCGGGAATTTATATGCCAAACGAGCCTTGGAACAAGGACGAAAACGGAAACCAAAAGGAATATGTATTCTCCGACGAGGTTGCACAGTCACTGTCGTTCCAGCATAAGAACGAGTTTGTAAGAATGACGCTTAACTGGCGAAATACCATTTCAAGCTTCTATTATGCCGATAACCACAGGGAACACGCCATATATTCCCAGGTGTTTCGGTGGCATGAAATGAACGATAAGTGGAGCGCACACGGAAACGGATATATGACATCTCCGTTAGGACTTAGACGGATAAACATTGCAAAATACGGAAACTACATTATACTTATGAACTGCTCGGATCAGAATTTAAGCACAGATGTGGAGCTGAATGCAAATGTATCAAAAATTCATGATTTGGTTTCCGATACAATGCTTGATGTCAATCAGAAAATAACCATGAAACCGCTTACAACTATCATACTTGATGTCAGGGAGGTGCAGTAATTTATGAAAAAACTGATTTCATTTATAATCGCACTGTCCATGCTGAGTGCGGTATATGTTCCGTATGTGGCGTATGCAGAGGAGAGTTATGCATCCACTTCAAATGATGCAGACGGTAACGAGGTGGAGGACGAGGCAACCCCAAGCCCGACACCGCAAACGGCTGATGATAGCAATAACGCCGATACCGAAGCAAGCCCGACACCTGTTCCGTCAAATAAGGACGAGGAAGAGGGCAACGAGGAAATGACCATGAATAACGGTAATTCCTCATCTCCGGGCTCTGCCGGAGGCTTGGGCTTTGAGGCTTCAAAGTTTGCCGACTGTAACGGGCACTGGGCAGAGCAAATAATAGTTGAGTGTACGAAAAAGAACTATCTTGACGGCTATCCCGACGGTAAGTTCAGACCCGATAACCCTGTATCTGCGGCGGAATTTGCAAAGATTTACAGTGCATGGACAGGTGTGTTCTATCAGATAACCGAGGGTAACTGGGCAATCCCTTATATAAGATCATTACTGAATAAGGGAATGTTTGATATGGGCGAGTACGGTGACTACTCCGCAAAATTAACAAGGGAGCAGGTCGCAAAAGCGATTGCCGTTACATTAAAGGGCGAGTATTTTCCGTCAAACCTTGATAAATATAAGGCAATGATCCCCGACCTTGCTAAATGCAGGAGTGAAAACCATGATGCGGTTGTAAAGGTGTTTATGTCGGGAATTATGGGCGGTTACCCCGACGGCACATTCGGGGGAGAACGGCCTGTAACCCGTGCCGAGATTTTAAGTATTATTGACCGCGCCTTAAATGCAAAGCATAGGGTTGTGCCAAGTGTGGTGTCGGAGGCGGCGGCAGATACTCCCGAAACAAATACATATTATCAGTCGGCATTGGCAATAAGAAAGAGTACAAACCAAAATACCATGTATTACCGTCTGTACGGCTCAAATGCACAGTTTATGGACACAAACGACGATGTAACAGGCCTTAAAATGAGCGCCGAGGTTCAGGGAATGAACGGCTTTGCTCTGCTTTTGAGATTTGATATTTCGGATATCCTGAAGCGTGAGGATAAGCTAAAGAGTATAACTCTTAATCTAAAGGCAGAAAAGGGCAGCGGTGAGCTTGGTGTGTTCTATTATGATACGCCTGTAAGCGATACCGATTGGAATAATACCGATTTCTTTAGGGTTTTAAACTCCAACGCCGTTGCAAGTGATAATAAGCTTGGCTATAACTCAGTTGTTGATAGTATAACAAAGCTGTTGCCTACATGGGGTAATACCGAGGGTGCCGTAGCGCAGGAGAAAAAAACAAAACCTGTTTCAGTAGCTCAAAAAGACGGCGATAAGTACACATTTACGCTTGATATTGCCGATTTAAAGGCGCATATGAGCGATAATACAGTTGAGTTGTTTGTTACTACAACAGATTACGATAACTATAATAAAGCCGATGAGAAGATTTGGTGTTATGTCGCAGGCGGAAACGGTCCCAAGCTCCACGCAAGCTTTGAAAGCAGTGAGGAAATACAGACAACTATCCGTGTCCTTGCAGAGCGTGCAAAGGTTGAGGGCGGTATGTTAAATGTTTTTGGTGAGGGCGAAAACTCCTATGTTGAAAACTTCCGTACCGACCAGAAAATGACATTTGAGTTTGACGCTCAAATGGAGGGTACCTACAGCATGAAGGTTTACTATTCCGCAAATGTAAACAGCGGCGGCGGAACGGCTACCTTTAATATAAACTGCAAAGCCTTTGACCATACCTTTGCACAAACAGGCGCATGGTCTGCATATGTGTATGAGGACTTGGGCGAGGTTGAGCTTGAAACAGGCACAAATACGCTTGTTATAACCGATAAGGAAGTGCCAAATACCTACCTTATAAATATTAAAAATATCGTATTTGAACGAGTGCAGTAGTGCCTATTGCCTTCCCCTTTGGTGGGGAAGGTGGGTTTTGCCTTTGGCAAAACTCGGATGAGGGGTAAGCGTTAAGATACAATGCTCAAAGCCTTAAAGTGGATAACACAGCTCACCGTTCCCAAATCAGTGGGCTGTTTATCATAACGGACGGATGTCCGTGGTGCGAATTTCTAAAATTTTCGCAATAAATATGTAAAATCCGTAAGAATTTTACGGCTGTAATTTCATAGTTTCCCAAATGCCGTGAAATTACAAAAATTTTTGAAGAAGGAGGAGATATTAAAAATGAATTTATTAAAAAAAGCAATAGCCGCAATTTGCGCAACGGCTATGCTTGCAACTTTTGCAGTTGTCCCGGTAATGGCGGACGGTGCAACAAAGTTATACCCTGAAACCGGTGCATGGTTCCGTTTTAACGGCGAGGGCACAGGTTGGAACAGTGGTGCCATATTGACCGGTCTTAGCAAGGAAACATCCAATGGTTCAAAAGAAATACAAAGAAATGCCCGTTTTGGTGCTGTATATGAATTTGATCTTGATGAAGATGTAGCATTGAACAACATCGATACTATAAAACTGACTGCAAATGTTACTGTAAATGCTGATTCAAACAATCAAACCTTGGGTGCGTATATATGGGATTATGATATGCCTGACACAGCATTTAACTCATCAACAGCAGGAAGTGATATATATAGCAATAGTGCTACAAACACGCCGACACCGATAGCGTCCGTTAGTGCACCTGCTAACAGCTTTGCAACAATCACTATTAAGGACTCAGCACTGACAACATTAAAAAGTAATGCAGATGAAAATGGTAAAGTAAAGATTTTGCTTACGACAAATCCATTTAAAACGAGTACAAACAAACAGCTACAAATCAATATTGACGGTGCAAATATGCCATACATGGTAATCAATCCCGAGGTGGCTCAAATCGGTGGCACAACCTATGAATCATTGGAAGATGCCATAACTGCGGCAAGTGCCGGTGATACCATTACATTGTTGAGAGATACAACAATAAGCAATTTTACAATACTCAGTAAAGCTCTTACATTTACAGGCACAGGCACAACAAAGCCGGTAATAAGTGGCCAAACACTTGAGTTAGCTGCCGCTCTTACGGCAAGTAATGTAGAATTTGCAAATACTATTGATGCAAAAGCACAGCAGCTTACTTTAACCGACTGTGATATAAGCGGAGTATTAAAGGTAGGTGGATCATACGGAAACACAAATGTAGCACTTACAAATACAACGGTTAGCGATGTGGAAACATACGGTAGAATTTCGCTTAACGGTACATCAAGTATTACAAACAGTATAGCAGTCAAGGGCATTGGTAATGCAAACAGTCCCCGATTTATAATGAATGATACGGCATCTGTACCGGGCACAGCTACATTGTCCTTTGATGGCAGTATTGACCTTGCAACTCAGACAACAAATAATTATGACCTTGTAGACGGAACTGTTGCAAACTTTACACCTACATGGAGCAACAGTACATACACTGTTTCAAGCGCAGGTTATATTGCAAATACAGTTGCTATGATTGGTAATGTTGGTTATGCTGACTTTAAAGAGGCTGTTGCTGCTGCAATACCAAATGATTCAACTATTGATTTGGTTAGTGATGTAGATTTAGGCAGTAGCCTTTATGTCATCGACTATAAAGTCAATAATAATAAGACAGCGTTTACCGTTGCAATCAACGGAAACAATAAGAGCATTACAGGCAATATTGAGCTTGCAAACTTCGGTAGCTACAGACTTAATGCCAACAATGTAACATTTAACGGTAAATTTGATGTAAAGAACAACGGCATTAACTTTACAGGTTGTACTGTTAATACGCTAAATGTCGGCGGAACGGGCGATGATACACGAGTAATCCTTACAAATACCGGTGTAACAGATCTTGCTACATACGGTCATGTAAGGGTTGTGGGTACATCTACAGTTAGCGGTACAACAACAATTAACGGAATAAATAGCGGTTCGGACAAGCCACAGATTATAGTTGGTGAAAATGCATCTGTAACGGGCACATTGGCACTTTCCGATGAGATAGCCGCAGCGCATATAGGCTACAGCCTTGTAAGCGGTACACTTGCAAACTTTGGTGCTACTTGGAGCAGTGAAAATTACGGGCTTGTAAACGGTGTTATCGCCGAAAAGTCAGCTCCTGCACCTATATACACTGACGGCGTTGTTTATACACCTACAGCAACAACCTCAGATGATGAAAAGGGCTTTACGGCTTCATATTCAACTGAAGAAACAAGCGGTACAGTTGATATTGAATGGAAAATCATTGACCTTAATGGTCTTGCTAATGGACAAACCTTTAAAACTGTAACACAACAGGTTGACTTAACGAAGGCAGAACAAGGTGCAGTTAAGTTCGGTATTGTATTAACCAATATGATTGCAGGACATGACTATAATGCAATGTGGTTTGCCAAATAATCAGTAAGGAGGTAAGAATTGATGAAAGATATGTATATTAAACCAAGAATTGAAGTTATTACCTTCGAGGCTGAGGATATTTTAACTGCATCGGTTGCAACCGATATGAATTTATACGGCGGTATAGATGGTGCCAATATACAAAAAATCGATGTAGGCGATTCAGATCAGTGGGAGAGCTACACCGACTGAGAAATAACTTCATAAAAAGATCTTTTAAAAATATTTGGGACGAAAAACCCGAGGTATCATCAGCCTCGGGCTTTTTGTTTGAAATTATAACAAAACAAAATACTTTGTTAAAAAACAAAGTTGAGAAAGTGTAACCTGTTTGTTATAATTATAATGTAGTATTGGGGGTATACCCAAATTCAGATAAGACTATGTTTTTCAATTCTTATACGGGGAGGATTTTGATATGAAAATACTAAGAAAGGTTGTTGCTGTTTTAGCATCTGTTTCAATGCTTGCATCATTTGCGGTTATGCCCGTTTTAGCAGAAAACGACACGGCATTGGCAACGCTTACATATGACAACATTGCAAGAGTAGGAAACACAACAAATTACGGAGCGTTAACAACTCTTGAACTGCATTCGGGGAACAAGATGTATCCTATGTTTCGGTTTGCAATTCCTCAAACCGACAGCGCAAAGGTTATAAAAAGTGTGACCTTGCGTCTTGTTTCCGAGCGTGTAAAGTCAAATGTTGATATGGGAATTTATACTCTTTCCACAGACGAGTGGACAACGGAGAACACAGGCTCTAAAATGGGCACAGGCGCACAGCTTGTTACGGATATAAACACAGCTCTTTCAAATCAGCCCATAGCAACCTTTAAGGCTAACGGTACGGGCAAGGCTCTTACATCAGCAGGCGCAAGTGACAAGGTAGGCTCTGATTTTGCGACTGTTGACAAGTGGACAACCAATATACAAATCCCTGTAAGCTCCGTAACATCAAATTCAAATTTTGATATTATTATAAGCGGTGCTTCAAGCTCTACAAATATATCACAATCAAATAAATTCTTCTCAAAAGAGGCAACTCTATCCACAATCACAAACACAGGCTTTGACAAGACCGATCTCAGCGATTCCGATCTTCACCCACAGCTTACAATCGAGTATCAGGATAAGCCTGTAGTAACAAGCGTTGAAATTTCCGGCGATGACAAGATAGGCGTAAGTGAGGAGGAGCCAATCGGCCAAAAAACATATACCGCAAAGGTTTATGACCAGTTTCATACCGAAATGACAGACCAAACCGTTACATGGGGCATAGGAAACGGAACACTTACGGGTGTAACCAACGCAAACGGCTCATACACCGTTTCAACAACCAACACCACATCTGACGGCGACAGTGCTGTAATTACAGCATCCGTTTCGGGTACCGAGGTATCGGCATCAAAGACAGTTACGGTAGAAAAGCGTGCCGCATCGGTACCTGCAAGTATTACTGTATCGGGCGATGATAATATTGAAACTGCACAGGACGATTTGCCTGTAACCAAAAGCTACAGTGCCGTTGTATATGACCAGTATTCATCGGCCATGGCAAATCAGACCGTTACATGGGAGGTTAAGCAGGGTACAAAGGTTTCAATTTCAAATACAGGCGTGCTTACTGTAGAGGAGGGCGCAAAAACACAGGCTATTAAAATATCTGCAAGCGTTGGCAATGTAAGCAAGATTTACGAGGTAAATCTTACGGTTTTAAAAAGCGGTTCACAGATAGTTTATGCCTCCGATGCAAATACCGAGTGGAAGCTCCACGAGGTAAAGGGCGGAGGTACTGCCACATCGCAAAGCGGAACGGTAAGCACCGCAGGAAGCACCGTAAAGGGTGATTACATAACCCTTACAAGCACATCGGAGGATAACAACAACGATATTATCCAGGCAAGAAAGACAATGTCTGATATTAAGCTTGGAAAAGATATTGAGTACACATTCAGCGTTGATTATGAGTATAATATCGAAAAAATGAACTCAAACCTTGCCACAGACCCCGTTATATATGCAGTGGCTCGTGCAATGTATCTTGACGGCTCAAACAAGGAAACGCAGTCGGTAACAACAGGAAATATTGTAAAGGTAAAGCAAAGCGACACCGATTATACAGGCAGCGGAACAATAACAGGTAAATTCACACCTAATGTTGATAATTCATACCCTGAAATTATGCTCTATATCAGACACGCAAAGGGCAGTGTAACATATAAAAACTTAAAAATTACAAGACCTGCAACCGATGCGGTTTCCGTAAATATTTCGGGTGCAGATAATTTTGAGATTACACCAAAGCACAAAATAAAATCAAATACATATACCGCATCTGCCATTGACGCATACGGTTTGGAAACAGAGGCGGAATTTGAGTGGAGTATCAAAGCTGCACCTGCGGGCACATTTGTGGGTACGGAGAATAACGGCAAATACACCGTCTCAACCACCGAGTCCGCAACAGACGGTGCGACAGCAACCATAGCGGCTAAGGTAAAGGATTCAAATATTTCAGGCACAAAGAGCGTATCGGTACAGATGGGCGAGGATGTGGCACCGTCAGTTATTTATCCTACAGACGATGTATTATTCAGAGCCGGCAACACCGATGCAAAGAATGTAAACAGTGCCGAGGTTGAGCTTAGAAACACAGACGGTACAAGCGACCGTGCATTTGTTGGCGGTTTAAAGTTTGATATAACGGGCTTAAAAGATGCTGTTACTGATAAGAAGATAACATCAATAAAGCTTCGCTTGACAACCGTATTGTCAAGGGATCAAAAGCTTAACTTAAAGCCGTTCTCAAACGACTGGAACGAGCAGGATGCAACCGTTAATTCATACGATGCAAAAAAGACGATTATTGATACAGCTTTGCTTGCACCGTCAATTGAGGATAATGACGATGTAACCGATATAAAGCTAAACCGCTTTACAAAGGCAGCATATATTTATGCAAACACAAGGGTAGAAACCGAAACTATAAAAAATTGGCAGACGGAAATTGACATTACCGATTATATGCTGGGTACAGGCATTGACGGTGATACAAACAAGAACGGATATTTAAACGGCACAGAAAACCAAATAAGCTTTTTGGTAGTGCCAAACTATAACGGCGCAGATGCAAACAAGTATTTCTCAAAGGATATTGATTCATCGTATGCAAATTATTCCGCACTTGTGTCAAAATTTACAGAGCTTCAGGACAATCTTGACATAATAAAGCCTGCGATTGTTATAGAGTATGCAACCGAGAATGTAGCGATTACAGCGCCTATAAGCTCTGTTCCCGTTCCGGTATCGGATATAGCAAACTCTATTGATCTTAGCGCAAGGTACCATAACCCAATGACTGAGGAAACAAGCACCGAGATTGTTTGGAGTCTTGTTGACAATGCCGGAAATGCTACAACATACGAGGGCGTAAGCATTGACGCAAGCGGTAAATTATCAGTCACAAAAACCGCAACGGAAGGAAATGTTATTGTCCGTGCGGCATATGCAAAGAATGTTGCGGTGTATTCTGATATTACAATAGAAGTTGCAAAATTACAGGAAAGCCTTAAAAACGGTTCATTTGAGGACATTATCCCTGCCATGATGCCAAAAATGTGGACATCATACGATCCTGCAATTGCAGATGAGAAGCAGGGTGTACAGCACTATGATATGAACCAGTTATTGGAGAGTGCTTTATCAAATGTTTCAAGAACAAACGATGATGAGGCGCTTATAAGCGGTAAATTTGAGAAGGACGATACCGCATCGGAGAATATGGCATTAAAGTTTGTCGGTGCGGAGGGAATAACAGCCGCATATGAGGGCTTTGCCTATATTTCAAACCGTGCAAACGCATCAACCGACGGTGGACCTGATTTAAGGGTTACAAGCGGAATAAGCTATTGGGTTTCTCAGGATTACAGAATGAGTAAATTCTATCAGCTTGACACATCAAAGGTAAACGGTCCGTATCTCTCATACGAGGGCTTCCAGGGCACAACCTCAAAAAAGAGTCAGTTTGGCGGAAGCTGGTACATAAAGGACGGTAACGCAAGTACAGAGTATACCACAAATACCCAAAGCGGTTACCAGACACTCTTAAAGCAGATTACCGTACCGCAGAATGTCAACAGACTCGGCGTAAACTGGTGCTTTAAGGGCGCACAGGGTACAATATATTACCGCAACTTCAACCTTGTACCTCAGGGTATCGACACTACCAAAACTGCCGTTGACGGCAAGAATACATTAAAGGTAACAGATAAAATGAGCTGGACATCGCACCCGATTGCAGTTTCGCAGGGTGAGGAATACACCTACAGATTTTCTGCTATGACCGACAACAAGGCAAGCATTAAAACAGAGGTGGTATTTAAGGCATCGGACGGTACGGTTATAGACACGCAAACCGTGTCAAACCCTGCATCAACAGCATGGGTATTAAAGGACAGCACCGTTACAGTACCAAACGGAAGCGCATATGCGCAGATTGTACTCAAAAACGGCGCATCAAACGGCGATGTGTGGTATGATAATGTGGTGTTTGCAAAAACAAGCACACCTGTTGTTTCAAGCGTTAAAATAAGTGAAAACAGCAGTATGTATATAATCCCGCAGGAGGGAACGCACAGATACAACTTTGATGCAAAGGTATCAGACCAGTTCAATGACGAAATTGACGGCGAGGTAGTCTGGAGTGTAGACCGCAAAGATGTATCAATTACATCGGGCGGCATATTGCTTGTAAGTAACACTGCATCAGAGGGAAGCGTTACCGTAACCGCAACAGTGTCGGGTACAAGCGTTACAGACAGTGTGGTTATTACACTTACAAGGTCGCCGCAAAATGCACAGAGCGTTACTTTGGTAAACGGAAGCTTTTCTGATATAGAGGATAATATCCCTGTTGGCTGGACTGACAGCGATATGTTTATATCCCTTGCAAATGCAACCTTTGACACATCATTATCAGGCTGGGGAACAACCTCAAATACATATGCCGCAGGCGATTCATCTGCCGATGTTGTCTGGGACGGTACTGTTGACCATACCCAAAACAACGGTGGTGCGGCAAAGATTGAAAATATTGACAGAGCCCTGGGCTATGTAAGATTTTCAAATAATATCGACATACAGGGCGGACACACATATAAGTTCTCTGTTTGGGTAAAGACCGATAATGTTTCGACCGACTCAAATGTCTATGCCGATATACTCACATACGACAAAAACGGTACAACTCTTGATGAGAGTAAAAACCTGCTTGTTTTGAAGATGAATAAGGAAAATCCAACCGATACAAGCGACTGGACCGAGCTTACGGGTCAGTTAAGAGTTCCAAACGATGCTATAAAGCTAAGGGTTGATTTAAGATACCGAGGCGGTGCAAATAACCAAAACGGTACAGTTTGGTATGATGATTTAAAGATTACCAAGCTTGCAGGCATGGATAACGGAGCGCTTGTGCTTGAGGGCTATGAGCTTGAGGACTTTGAGCTTACAAGAGGCTATGGTGAAAAATGGGACAGCTCGCATATTGAAGGCATAACCCCGGGTCAGGACTATGTATACAGCGTAAAGGTAAAGACCTTTAATGCAAACAAGGGCGCATATGTTAAGGTATCATATTATGATGAGGCGGATAATCTTATAAGCGAGACTCTGTCCGATAAGGTTATAAGTGATACAGAGACGGAAATTAAAGGCGTAACCACAGCGCCTGTAGGTGCAAAGTACGCAGTTATGAGTCTGTGTATTGACGGAGCAGGCAGGGCATGGTTTAATGATGCCAACTTTGAAACCAAGGCTCCCACACAGGTTAAGGCGATAAGCATTATCGGCAGTGAAGCGGTATCGGCACCGAGTATAAATTATTATTCGGTGGAGGTAACAGACCAGTACGGCTTTAAGCTTGATAATATAAATATTGAGATTGACAGCGAAGCATTGCCGACAGGTGTTGCATATGACAAAGCAGAGGGCAAGCTCAGTGTTTTGGATAGTGCAAAGCCGGGTGAGGGCGTCACTTTAAGAGCAACATACGGTGATTTGGTTGCAACAAAGGCGGTATCAACTCTTGCAGATACCGAGAGTATTTCAATTAACGGTCCGCAAACAGTTACAACATCTCCAACAGTTTTAAGAACATATACATATGCTCTTAAAAACCAGGCAGGTCAGACTATAAAGGCATCTGATGCAGTATGGAGTGTAACAGGCGGACTCTCAATCGCAAACGGAGTACTAAGCATTCCGTCGGGTACAAGCGCAAAGACCGTAACCATAACGGCAAGCTATGACAAAAAGACCGATTCAAAAACAGTAACCATAAAGGCTGATACCAATACCGCAGGCTCAAACGGCGGCGGAGGAGGCGGCGGAGGCGAAAACTACTCCGGCGGTGCTACCGCAAACAGCGGAACAACATCAACAGGTACAGGGCCTATGGGTAACTTTGGCAGTGCGGCAGGCAACGCAGGTGACAATAACAGCGGCAATGTTATCCCCGATGCAGGTCAGGGCATAATTCCACAGCCCGATCCTAACTACTTTACACAGGGCATGGAAAACATCGGCGGATTTTCGGATATCGCAACCGTTCCGTGGGCGCAAAAGGCTATAGTATCATTAAGCTCGGTTAAGATTATTAACGGTAAAGGACAGGGCAGGTTTGCACCGAATGACAATATCACAAGAGCCGAGTTTGTAAAAATTCTTATGGGAACTCTTGAATACGGACACCTTATAACCGATAAGAGCAGTGACAATCCGTTTACCGACCTTAGTGAGGATTGGTATGTTGATAGCGTTTCTACAGCGTATAAGTACGGTATTGTAACCGGAAGAACTGCCACAACCTTTGCACCGTATGATCCTATCTCAAGACAGGAGATGTGCGTGATGATAAACCGTGCAATGGATACTGCAAAGATTGGTATGAATATGGGCGCAGAGGTTAAGTTTAACGATGAGGCGGATATTGAGAGCTATGCAAAATCAGCCGTAGTGGCTATGTCAAGAGCCGGCATTGTTTCAGGGTTCCTTGACGGAACATTTAAGCCACATCAAAAATCTACAAGAGCGCAGGCGGCAGTTATGATATATAGAATGGCAGGAGGTACACAATGAGAAAAATATTAAGTTTTATATTATCCTTTGGCATTGTATGCACAATGCTCGTTGTACCTGATATAACCGCAAGTGCAGCGTTGGGGATAGATAAGGAATTTGAGGTCAGCCTTTTGGCGGCGCTTGATATTGTTCCGGGGTATCCGGATAATTACAAGGCAAATGAAGCAGTTGATGCAAAAACATTCCTCACAGATGCCTATAAGATGGGCGGAATAACCAATATAGATGTAGACACCGCAATGAGAAAGTATGGCATAGTTGACGATACGAAAGTTTCAACTATTACCGCACTTAAGGTCATATTTGATGTTATCGACTATGATGAGGTTGTAAAGGTAAATAAATACGACTATAACAGAGTAGTATCTACCTACGGATTGTTTAACGGCACAAATGTGAAATTTGATTCAAAGTCAATCACCTATGAACAGATGGTAATGCTGTTCTATAATGCGCTTAATTTAAAGGCGCTCAACCAAGAGGATAAGGGCCTTGTTGAAAAGGACAAAACGGTAATGGAGTATTACTTAAATGTCTATGAGGGCAAGGGCATTTTGACTGCCAATGCCGATACTGCTATAGACGGCGGAATACTTACCTCAAAATCAGAGGTAAGGATTGGCACCGATACCTATGCGCAGGGCAATACATACAGCTCGCATTTGCTTGGCTGTCATGTAAAGTTTTACTACTATGAATCCGATAGGGGCGATGACGGTGCAATCATCAAATGGATTGATACAAGCAAGCAAAATACAATTCTTACAGTATATGGCTGTGATGTAAATTCATATACTGAAAATACCGTAAGATACGAGTCGGGAAATCATGAGCGGTCACTAAAGTTAGACAAAAATACGCTGTTTGTATATAACGGCAAGGTTGTTTTAGACGGCACCGTAACAATGGATAATTTAAAGTCAGAAACCGCAAAGATTGATTTTATCGACAATAACGGAAACGGCGCCTATGATATAATGAATATCATGGACTATCAGTATTACTATGTTGATGCAATTGGCGGAGATAAAAAAACCGTAAACGACTATAAAGCAAAAACCAGTATCGACTTAGACGGAGACAATATTGATAACCTCTATATTTATAAAGACGGCAGAGCTGTAGACATCAGTCAGGTAACGGAAGGCTCGGTAATTGCGGTTGCTTTGAGTAATGACGAAAAATGTGCGACGGTGCATATTATTACAGGCTCCATAAGCGGAGAAATAACATCGCTTTCAAGTAATAAAGCTACAATTTCCGGTACGGCATATTATATCTCACCCGCATATGCAGGCGATGAACTAAAGACCGACAAAGAGGGCATATTCTATTTTGATATGCTTGGAAAGCTTGTAAGAAGTGACGGCTTAAAGCTCAACACATCAAAGTATGGGTATCTGCTTTTCTATGGCTATGCAACAAATGAGGAAGGCCCGTATTATGCGCATATTCTTACCGCAGATAATACAGTGGAGTATTTTGAGGCAAACAAAAAGGTTGTAACAAACGGCGGAACATATGCACCTGCCGACCTTATGACATACCTTGGCGGAAGACCTGTTGAAAGGCGGCTTGTTACATATAAGGTAAACGGCGATAACAAGCTCACATCGCTTTATCTTGCGGACGAGAACTATATCGGTATTGACGAGGATAAGAGCTTTTTCTCACTTCATTTCAAGGGCGCGGGAAAGTACAGAAAGAATAATATGTGCTTCAACTCAAAATACCTCATTGACGCATCAACGCCTATATTTGTAATTCCGTACAGTGGCGAAAAGGACGATTATAAAGTAATAGACGCATCAGCATTGGTTAATAACCAGACATATGATATGTGGGTTTACGATATTGACGAGTATATGAGTGCAGGATGTATAGTGATGAACGAAAACTTCATCGAGCCTGAAAACCTCAGGACCAAGCGCTCCATTATCATAACGGATACATATTCCGAGTACGATAAAGAAGAGGGTGAGCCAAAAGTTGTTATTGAGGGCTATCAGCAGGGGTCAAAGGTCAAGTACAGATTATTCAATAATGATTTAAAGGATAACAGAGGTAACTATCTTGTCCGTAACCTTAGTGAGGGCGATGTTATCCAGGTTGGCGTAAATGCAGATAACGAGGTAAATGTTGTCCAGCTTCTGTTTAAGGCTAACGAGGGCAGAATGCCCATTACCAACGGCAGCGATACTCCCAATAAATATTGGGAGGGTGGCAGTGCCATTATGCCGGATCTGTATTTAAGCTACGGCATAGTAGCGGACAGAAGTACATCCGTAATCCTTCTTGACACCGATGGAAACGACAGCGTTGTCACAAAAGAACCGCATAAGATAGGTAATCAGACAACTGTTTATGTCTATGAAAACGGAGCCGTAAGAACAGGCTCAAAGACCGATATAACAAGATATTCCCATGTCTATGCGCAGGAATATCAGGGTAACCTGCAAGAGGTTATAATAGTTAAGGAATAACAGATTTAATAGGAGCTACCAAAAGTAGCTCCTATTGTGCCATATAAATAACAGGAGATACATATATGATAATCAAGAACAAAAACATATTCCATCTGCAAGGCAAAAACACAAGCTATATCATAGCCGTAAACGAATGCGGAGATGTTATGCACTATTACTACGGAAAAAAACTCCGTGATAAAAATTACGATTGGGTAAAGCAGGAATGGTCTGTCTGGAACAGTGCAGGGCCCGATAAATGGACGCTTGACATAACACCGCAGGAATACCCGTCATACGGATATACCGACCTTAAAATGCCTGCATATGACATTCTCAATAAAAACGGAAACAATGTATCAAGGCTTACATATAAATCGTATGAGATTGTAGAGGGTGATGTTGATAAAATAAGCGGTATGCCGTATCTTTTAAAGGGCAAAAGCAGTGTACAAACACTGTATATCACTGTCGAGGATAAAAATGCGGGCTTTAGCGTGGTTTTAGGGTACACGGTATTTGACGATTATGATATTATCGCAAGAACTGCAAAAATAAAGAACATATCCGATACAAAAATAAAGCTTGAGCGCGCGTATAGCTGTGCTTTGGAGCTTCCCAAAAACGATTACAAGGCATTGTACCTTAGCGGCGGCTGGGCAAATGAGAGAAACTTAAAGGAAACGGAAATTACAGGCGGTATAAAGCTTGATATTTCCGCAGCACGGGGCGGAAGCTCACATCATATTAACCCGTTTGTTATGGTTGCCAAAAAAGACGCAACAGAATTTTTTGGCGAGGTGTATGGTGCAACGCTTGTCTATAGCGGAAACCATTCAACAACCGTTGAGAGCGACCAGTTTGGAAATTTAAGGCTTTTGCAGGGCATAAATCCATTTGGCTTTTCGTGGGAGCTTGGTATGGGCGAGGAATTTGAAACTCCGCAGAGTATTTTATCATATTCCGATTGCGGATACGGCGGTATTTCAAGGGAACTGCACGATTTATTCAGAAATAACCTCTCAAGAAGCAAATGGTCAAAGCAGGAGCGTCCTGTGCTTATAAATAACTGGGAGGCGACATATTTTGACTTTAACGAGGATAAGCTCATGGAAATTGCAAAATGTGCCGCAAAACAGGGAGTGGAGCTTTTTGTGCTTGACGACGGCTGGTTTGGAAAGCGTTATGACGAAGATAAGTCAATGGGTGACTGGTTTGTAAACGAAAAGAAAATCCCGTCGGGAATTGACGGCTTGGCAAAAAAGATAAACGCTCTCGGGTTAAAATTCGGACTGTGGTTTGAGCCTGAGGCGGTAAACCCCGACTCGGAGCTTTATCGAAATCACCCCGACTGGATAATAAGAGTTTCGGGTATGGAGCCTACAACAAGCCGATGCGAGTACCTTCTTGACTTTACCAAGGACGAGGTTTGTGATTATATAATAAATGCCGTTTCAAAAATTTTAAGCTCGGCAAATATCGAGTATGTAAAATGGGATATGAACAGACCCATGACCGAAATGCCGTATCAGGGCTTTAACCATAAATTCTATCTTGGCTTTTACAGAGTAATGTCCCAAATTTGCAATGCGTTTCCAAATGTGCTGTTTGAGGGCTGTTCGGGCGGCGGCGGAAGATTTGATGCAGGGATATTGGCATATATGCCGCAAATCTGGACAAGCGATAATTCAGATGCCGTAAAACGGCTTGAAATTCAGTATTCCACATCATTTGCATACCCGATATCGGCAATTTCAGCGCATGTAACCGCTGTTCCAAACCACCAAAACGGCAGAATTACAAGCCTTAAAACGAGGGGCGATGTGGCTAAATGCGGAGTGTTTGGCTATGAGCTTGATATAACAAAAATGAGCGATGATGAGCTTATGGAGGTTCGTGAGCAGATTAAGGACTATAAAAAACTTCGACCACTTATGCTGAACGGTGATTTTTATAGGCTCAAAAACCCGTTTAACACAAATTACTGTGCATGGGAAATGGTGGCAAAGGATAAAAGCGAGGTATTTTTGATGTGTGCAAAGCGTATGTCCGAGCATAACTCAAAGGAAGAACATATAAAACTGATGGGCTTATCGGAGAATGCAGATTATATTGATATGTATACAAAAAAGGTATACGGCGGTGATGAGCTTATGTATAACGGTGTTGTTCCCGAATTTGGGAAGTTTGATTTTTCAACATTTACCGTTCACCTTGTAAAAATATGATGCATTTCAAATATAATAGTAAAATATTGAATAACACAAATTAAAATTTATATGCTATAATGCAGATAATCGCTTATACAAGCGAAATGAAGAATGAATAGTGAATGATGAATAATTTTGGTTGAAAATCTCACTAAGCGATTTTCTTTGGCAATTATTAAATATTCATTAGCGTAACAAGTTCATTATTCATTTATATAATAACTCTCTCTCTTTGTAAAGGAAAGAACACCTCATAAAACGAGGTGTTTTTTTCTGCGTTTTGAAAAATTGTTAAAAATCAAACATTATTGTTGTTAATGCTTATGGCAAAATTTAAGATGTTGGTGTATAATGTACAATAAGGTATTATGCACAAGCTTAAAAATGTCAAGGAGAAACACTATGATTGAAAATCCGATATTAAGAGGCTTTAATCCTGACCCGTCAATAATACGGGTAGGCAAATATTATTACATTGCAACATCGACCTTTGAGTGGTGGCCGGGCGTTGCGGTATATAAATCAAGCGATTTGAAAAATTGGGAGCTTGACCATTATCCGCTAAACCGTAAATCACAGCTAAATTTGCAGGGTGTTCCCGACGGCGGCGGAATTTGGGCACCGTGTTTGTCGTATGATGATAAAACGGCATATCTTGTATACACAAATGTCCGTGAGCGTGGGGCGTTTATGACAACCGATAATTATTTGGTTACAACAGACGATATAGAGAGCGGTGTATGGAGTGAGCCGATATATCTTAATTCTCTTGGCTTTGATCCATCGCTGTTCCATGACGATGACGGCAGAAAATGGCTTTTAAATCTTGATAATCACTATGCCGAGGGCAAGCGTTTTAACGGCTTGTGGCTTCAGGAATATGATCCGAATAAGAAAAAGCTTGTGGGGGATAGGATACAGTTTTATAAAGAACCGCATAATGAGCTTGTTGAGGGTACGCATATCCTGAAGCATGACGGTATGTATTATATTTTAAAAGCACAGGGCGGAACGGGCTGGCAGCACAGCGCGCAGATGTCAAGATCAAAAAATCTTTTAGGTCCGTATGAGGACGATAAGGAAATCCTGCTCCATGCCCGTGACAATAAATCACTCTACATAAAAAAAGCAGGACATGCCGATATTGTAGAAACTCCCGAGGGTGAAATATATATGGTGCATCTTGGCGCAAGATACCCCGACACATCCGACGATACTACATATATGGGCAGGGAAACCTGCATACAGAAGGTGTATTGGAATGACGAGGGCTGGCTAAGGCTTTGTGACGGTGGAAATAAGCCGTTCAGGTTTGTAGAGGAGCCAAAGGGTGTTACGGAGAGTGAAAACACCAAAAAATCATATTTTGACTTTACAAAGGAAAAGACTCTTGACAAATCGCTTATGACTTTGAGATGCCCTATTGACGATATGCTTGAATTTAGTGATAACGGACTGCTTATAAAGGGCGGAGACGGACTTATGAGCAAATTCCGTCAGAGTATGGTCGCACATAGGATTGAGGAACGAGATGTAACGGTAAATACCGAGCTTGTGTTTGAGCCTGATTGTGAGAAAAATATGGCAGGCATAATCGCATACTATGATACGGGCGACTGGCATTATATGTTTATAAACAGGGATAATGACACAGGTAAAAAGCTTATAAACACCTTAACAGCAGACCATGGAAAGCTTGTGTATACACATGAGGTGAAAGAGATTAAGGAAAATGTACCTATTCATTTAAGTGCCCATATAAAGGAAAACCAATTACAGTTTGCCTATGATGACGGCGACGGTGAAAAACCGTTTGGTGCGCCAAAGGATATGAAGGTAATAACCGATGAGAATATATATCTTGGGTTTACGGGTGCGGTTATAGGTATATGTGTTCAGGATATGTACCTGCGTGATAAGGGAGCATACTTTAAATATTTAGAGGTGAAGAATAATGTCTGAAAAATACGGAGTAATTCCACAGCGTTTTACAAAAAAATGGTGGGAATATATATGGGACTATTATAAGTGGTTTATAATTGCGGGAGCGTTTGCGATTTCTCTTGCTCTGTTTACTGTATATCAGGTAATGTCAACGCCTCATTATGACCTTACGGTAACGCTTGCATCGGGGCATTTGTTCGGTGATGATGATGTGGCAAAGATTTCGGAATTGATAAACGCCAACAGCACTGATATAAACGGCGACGGTGAGGTAAACTGTGATATAAGTCGGCTTATGTTCCTTGGCGACATACAGATGGATAATGCCTATAACACAAAATTTTTGCTGAGCTTACAAGAGAGCGACTGTCTTATCTATCTTATGGACAGGGAGCGTTTTGACTCTCTTATGAGGCAGGGGCTTAGCGATGAAGAATTTACGAGTGTTAATGAATGGAGCGATACAGAGTTTTCAGATGAGGATTGCTATATTAAAGACGGTATAAAATTCGGTGTAAAGATTTCAAAGAGTTCGCAATGGAATATTGATGTTGAAGATGGTACCGAGCTTTATCTTGCAGTCCGCAGAAACTATATAGACACCGAAGAAACGGACGCTTTATATAAGGCTTGCCTTGATGTTGCAAGAGAGCTTATAAAATAAAACGGAGGGAAAAATGTCAAATCTTATTTTAAATCTTGATAACTGGGACAAGAAGGACAAAAAGCTTGTGTTCCCAAATACTCCCGACGGCAGTAACTGGGAGAATAAGGGACTTGTACACTGCAATAAGTACACTGCCGATATTTTTAATTGGTATGCCTTTAATTTTGACTGTGAAATCACGGGGACACAAAAAGTGGAAGTAAAGGTCGGGCTTCTTGATTTTGGCGATGTAAATATTGTTGATAATGTGGATTATTATACATGGTCGGCAACAGTTTTCGGAAACGGTAAGGTTAATATAACCGCACCGCTTGAGCAGTTTAATCTAATGTCAGTAATGAGCGCAAAGTGGCGATTTTTAAGGAGTGTTGAGATAAATGTTCCCGTAAGCAATTTAAAAGCTGTACGGGGCAAGGGCGTATATGCAGATGCACCGATAAAATCAAAATCGGCAAATGCGGGTGAGGAAATTGAGTACAGGCTAAATATTGTAAACTGTATGGACACTCCGCAGGCTATAAATTTCGTATTTGAGAAAAACGGAAGAGAGGTTTTATGCCCGTATGTGGATAATGATGAATTTATACTGTCCCCATATGAGGAGCGTGAATGTATTGTAAAAACCGTTATGAGTGAGAGAATAGCGCCGGGCGGTTTTGAAAAGCATATTTTACATATTATCCCAAACGGGAGCGGAGCACTCTCACACACTGTTAAGTTATACAGTGTAAGGTATTTACCGCACCCATATATTACGCTTACCGATAGCGGCTGGCAAGAGGTACGGGAAAAGATTAAAAAATATCCGTGGGCAAAGGATAAGTTTAATATTCAGTACCAAAGGGCAAAGGACTGGGAAGTGCCCGAGATTGGCGACCACTGGCACGGAATGTTTGAAACAAAGAACTCTGACGAGTGCTTTAACTGTGCTGCTTGCTATTATTTAACGGGTGAGATAGAATTTGCAAAAAAGAGCGCTCTGTTTTTAACAAGGTTATCGGATAGGGAAAAGGGTTATCCCGTGCGTATGAAGGCAGGCTCACAACAGCTTGTGCATGAGGGCGAGTTCTTTAAATATGTATCAAGGGCGTATGACATTATCCATGACAGTGGCGTGTTAAGCGAAAAAGACCATGAGGATATCCGCCATACCTTCAGACTTTTTATTGAATTTCTTGATTGGGCATTATCAGACGGCGGTATATCAAACTGGACACTTGCAGAGTGCGTGGGCGCGATGTATTGCTCCATGGCGTTACAGGACAGGGAGAGAATAGAGCGGTTTATTAACGGCACGGGCGGAATAGTTGAGCATATGAGCGCAGGTATCTTTGATGATGGCTGGTGGTGTGAGTGTTCAATTGGCTATAACCAAATGGTTGCAGGGCTGTTCAGCGAATGTGCAATTGCCCTAAGACCTTGGGGAATAAATATCGCACATTTGTGGGCAGAGCCAAACTATTCGCGCAAGGTGCATAACGCAGGCGCGCATATGGACGGTTTAAGCTGGGATATTTACGGGCCTACAACAAAGAATTACAGGTGCATCGAGGATATTTGGGACAGCCTTGTTGTGCTTGCGGACGATAGAAGTATTGTACAGGGCGTAAACGACAGCTCCGAGGAACGGCTTGAGGGTGCGTCCCGTGCAAGCTATGATTCAAGGTACGATATAGCGTATGCGCTCTATAAAAAGCCCGAATATGCAAAGATTATCATAAACAGCGGAGACGATGTATACAGGGACTTATTCTACGGTGTCGGCGAGCTCCCCGATATTGAAAATGATTATTCAACACGGTCCAAATGCTTTGATAACGGCGGTATTGCAATTTTAAGAACGAATAAAGCGGGCAGAAAAAAGAGTGAACAGATTATGGCGAGCCTTAAATACGGCTCGCACGGCGGTGCGCACGGTCATTATGACAGGTGTGCCCTAAATGCCGTAAGCCGTAACGGCAGAGCGCTCTTTAATCCTGAGAATATATGGTACTCATACGGTACATTTATGTATAAGTTCTTTGTTCAGACAAGTATCACGCATAATATGGTAACGGTTGACCTTAAAATGCAGGATCCGAGCGAGGCAAAGCGTACAATGTTCTATGAGGGCGAAACCTTTAAGGCGGTGGCGCTTGAAAATCATGCGGTTTGGTCAAATCCGCCCTACGGCGGTTGGTGCGTCAGAACCGAGGAGCCGACGCTAAAGGAGCGTGCGTGGGTTGAGGGCAGGTATTTGGAAATCCCCGATGATGCGCCTCGGTATTCTGTGCGTACCGATTTTACAGAGCCTATAACTCAAAGGCGGTGCATGGTGCTTACTGATGATTATGTGGTATGCTTTGACTATATGCAGGGCGAAAAAGAGCATAATTATGACTGTATCTATCACTTAAAGGGCTTAAAGAGCATTGACGGCGATATAACAAACCATACAAGCATGGAACAGCTTGAAAATAATCCCGTATCCTCGGCGCAGTTTATAACCGAGGTCGATAAATATGACACAAATGGCAGCGTAAAGTTAGAATTTGCGCATAATTACACCGATAAGGAGGCAGGCAAGGCTGCATGGATTGGCATACATCCGTTCAGAAGCGGTCATAATGTTGTGGGAATAGAGCATGCGGATTTATATTATCCAAATGACGGTGCCAAGCTTTATGTAGGCTGTGACCCGGAATTTTATGATGTTTCAAAGCGATTGTACTATAGTGTGGAGGCAGACGGCAAAAATATTGCCGACGGTAAGCTTGGTGCGTGGATTTTAGGCAGGGAGCATATTGACACGGATGTGTCCGGTGCGCATACGCTTAAAATCTCCGTAAGAACGGAGGACGGAACTATTGACCATGCACTGGTGCGAAAAACCCAAAAAACAATATTTTTGGGAGATCCGTATTTTGTGACCGATACGGGGGATAAGGTATACCTGTCCGATATGGAATACACAACCGAGAATGTGGATAACGGTATGGGTGTAGGCGTAGATTATCAGGGCGGACCTGTAAAAATACAGACAAAGCTGTATAAAAGGGCAATACCTGCAGATGTTATTGATACGGAGAAAACAGGTATAATAACGGTTAATCTTGATAAAATCAATGCAAAGCGCTTTATTTCGGATATAGGCGGAGATTATCCGCTGGGTGATGAAAGCGACAGGAGACGGTTTGTATCACTTAGAAAGCGCGGTATAAGCGCCAATTTTATAAGTATTCTTGAGCCGTATGAAAAGAATTCTGCAATAGAAAGAGTTGAATATATTACAGATACTGAAGTTTGTGTATATTTAAAAGACGGCAGTATGGATAAGCTAAACGCATACGGAATGGATACGGGAGATATAAAGATTTCCGTTACAAAATATATGGACGGCAAAATTATCAGCGAGGAGAACACAATGCTTGACAATGAAGTGTCAATGTGATAATATCGAATGCGGAATTTTTATACAACAGAGAAAGGCGGTAAATATTTTGAACATTATTAAAAAGTATTGTGAAATGAGCTTGGTTATCCGTATATTATGCGGACTTGTTATAGGAGCGGTTTTGGGAATTTTTGTTCCGGGACTTGGTGCTGTTGAGATGCTTGGCGACCTCTTTGTAGGCTCACTTAAAGCTATTGCACCGTTATTGGTTGCTACGCTTGTGGTTTCATCTATTTCACAGGGCAATGCAAAGCTTGATAAGCGTTTCGGACTCATACTGTTTTTGTATGTATTGAGTACATTTTTAGCAGCGGTTGTAGCGGTTGTGGGAAGCTTTTTGTTCCCTCAGACGCTCATTTTTGCGGAAACTGCATCTGCTGAATATATACCTACGGGTGTGGGCGAGGTGCTTAAAAACCTGCTTGTAAATATGGTTGCAAATCCGTTGGCATCATTGGTAGAGGGTAAATATATAGGTATACTTTTTTGGGCATTGGTGCTTGGTATAGCATTTAAGACTATTGCAAAGGATACAACAAAGCAGATGTTTACAGACCTTGCAAACGGTGTTTCTGCGGTTGTAAGGGGTATTATACATCTTGCGCCGTTTGGTATACTCGGTCTTGTGTATTCAAATGTTTCCACAAACGGACTTTCAATTTTCACCGACTACGGAAAGCTTTTGGCGTTACTGGTAGGCTGTATGCTTACGGTTGCACTTGTGGTTGATCCTCTTGTTGCGGGCATTTGTATGAAAAGAAATCCGTATCCGCTTGTCTGGAGATGCTTAAAGGAGTCAGGACTTACGGCGTTTTTTACAAGAAGCTCTGCGGCAAATATCCCTGTAAATATGCAGCTTTGCGAAAAGCTCGGACTTGATAAGGATATGTATTCCGTTTCAATTCCGCTTGGCGCAACAATCAATATGGACGGAGCGGCAATTACAATTACAGTTATGACATTGGCGGCGGCAAATACGGTTGGTATTCATTCTGATATATTATCAGCGCTTATGCTTTCGTTTATCGCAACGCTTGGTGCGTGCGGTGCATCGGGAGTTGCAGGCGGCTCGCTCTTGCTTATCCCCATGGCGTGCTCAATGTTTGGCATACCGCAGGATGTGGCAATGCAGGTTGTCGGTATCGGCTTTATAGTAGGTGTTGTTCAGGACTCGGTTGAAACTGCCCTCAATTCTGCGGGCGATGTTGTGTTTGCGGCAACAGCCGAGTATACACAGTGGATTAAAGAGGGAAGAGAATTGCCTGAATTTATGAACGGTAAAAAGAAAAAATAAATGTATCGGCGTGTCGAATATCCGGCACGCTATTTTTTTTGTTGCTGTTTTGTATGGTTTGTGATAAAATAAATGCAATACAAGTAAAGAGGGAGGATAACAATGTCAGAAAAATTAGAGTTGACGCAGGAATGGGATAAAACATTCCCCAAAAGCGAAAAGGTAGAGCACAGAAAGGTAACATTCCATAACCGTTACGGCATAACGCTTGCGGCGGATATGTATGTACCTAAGGACGCAGGCGGAAAATTGCCTGCAATTGCGGTATGCGGACCGTTTGGTGCGGTTAAAGAGCAGTGCAGCGGCCTGTATGCACAGAATATGGCAGAGCGTGGATTTTTAACAATTGCATTTGATCCGTCGTTCACAGGCGAAAGCGGCGGAGAACCAAGATATATGGCATCGCCCGATATAAATACGGAGGATTTTCAGGCGGCGGTTGATTTTTTGAGTGTAAATGACAGGGTAGACCCTGACAGGATTGGGATTATAGGTATATGCGGTTGGGGAGGAATGGCTATAAATGCAGCCGCACTCGATACCAGAATTAAGGCGACGGTTGCATCTACAATGTATAATATGAGCCGTGTTAATTCAAACGGATATTTTGACAGCGCCAATAATGAAGAAGCCAGATACGAAATGAAAAAGGCATTAAATGCTCAACGGACTGCAGATTACAAAAGCGGTGAATACACATTGGGCGGAGGCGTTGTTGATCCTCTGCCCGAGGATGCGCCGTTCTTTGTAAAGGATTATTATGATTATTATAAGACCGCAAGAGGCTATCATAAGCGTTCTTTAAATTCAAACGGTGGCTGGAACACAATAGGCTGTATGTCGTTTATCAATCAGCCGATACTTTGCTACAGTAACGAAATAAGAAGCGCGGTTATGGTACTGCATGGCGAAAAGGCACATTCGTGTTATTTTGGTAAGGACGCATACGCAGATATGATAAAGGACAGTAAATATGCCGACAATAAGGAGCTTGTGCTTATTCCCGATGCTGTTCATACCGACCTTTATGACGGTGGGGATAAGAATGTAATACCGTTTGATAAGCTCAAAATTTTCTTTGATAAGATGTGATGCTTGAAATATTTCGGTAAAAGGCTCAATTGGATAAAAATGTAAGAAAATGCAAAATGCACAAAATCAGTATTTTAATTTTGTGCATTTTTTTGCTGATAGCTGATGCCTTTTTGATGGATATTCGCTCGCAAATATGTTAAAATGAATATGACTGTAATTGTCAGAGTGTAAAAATTTTTGGGGGAACTTTTATGGCAACCATCAATACGAATTCTCACAGCAGATTGGGCCCGTATGTAACGCCGATGGCGGCGTGGGCGATTTCATTAGGTACAGCTATAGGCTGGGGTTCACTTGTAGTAACAAGCAACAATTATCTTTTTAAGTCAGGGCCGTTGGGAAGCGTTTTAGGCTTAGTGGTCGGAGCAATAATAATGCTTATCATAAGCAGGAATTATTGCTATATGATTGGTCGTTATCCTGATTCGGGCGGCTCATATACATTTGCAAAAAAAGCATTCGGTTATGACCACGGCTTTTTAACGGCGTGGTTTTTATGGCTTACATATATATCTGTTTTCTGGGCAAATGCCACATCATTACCGCTGTTTGCAAGGTATTTTTTTGGTAACATATTCAGGCGTGGATATATGTATTCAATCTTCGGATATGATGTGTATGCAGGAGAGGTACTCCTGACCATATTTGCAATAGTATTGTTTACGGTTTTGTCTGCAAGATTTAAAAAGCTGCTTACGGGTGCAGTCATATTTTTCTCTGTTCTTCTTACGGCAGGAATAACAGTGTGCTTTTTTGCGGCGATGATAAAGCACGGTGGCTCGGGTTTTGACTTTGAACCGCTGTTTACGGAAAAGGGCGCTCCTCTTGCGCAGGTTGTAAAGATTGCCTGCATAACACCGTGGGCGTTTATAGGCTTTGAGAATATATCCCATATGTCAGAGGAATTTACCTTCAAGACGGATAAGGTTTCAAAGATACTTACCACATCGGTTATAACGGCAACGGCATTGTATGTATTTATAACGGTACTTTCCGTTACGGCTTATCCTTCGGAGTATGCAAGCTGGTTTGAATATATAAAGGATCTTTCAAATCTTGAGGGCATAAAAGGCTTGCCTGCGTTTTATGCGGCAAATTACTATCTGGGCGGATTTGGCGTTACGATGCTTATATTAACACTGCTTGCGCTTATAATAACAAGTCTTATAGGAAATATGCTTGCATTGAGCAGACTAAATTACGCCCTTGCACGGGACGGGATTATTCCAAAATATTTTACAAAGCTCAATCGTAAGGACATACCGTATAGGTCTGTATTTCTTATCGGAGCAATATCGCTTCTTATCCCGTTTATCGGCAGAACTGCCATAGGCTGGATAGTTGATGTTACAACTATAGGCGCGACGCTGGTTTATGGCTTTGTATCAGCCTCGGCAATGAAAATTGCAAGAGGGCAGGGCGATAAGAGTACGGTTGCTACAGGCTTCATAGGAATGGCAACCATGATAGGCTTCGGTCTGTATCTGCTGATACCCGAGCTTTTTGGTATGGGCTCTATAGAGAGAGAAACATATTTCTTGTTTACGGTTTGGACAATTTTGGGATTTATGTTTTTTCGTGTTATCCTTAAACATGATGCTTCCGAAAATTTCGGAAGATCCATTGTTGTCTGGATAGCGCTTTTGTCATTGATACTGTTTACATCGCTTGTGTGGCTGAGTAAGTCGACTATGTCTTTAACAAACAGTGCGCTTGAAAGTGTAAGGGAATATTATACAAGCATTGTAGGAAGCGGGCGCCATGCAGCATCAATTGATAAATTTATGGGAGCAAAAATGATAGAAATGCGCCAGTCAAACATAAGAAGTATAATGGTTGTAACGGGCTTTTTTGCAATATCAATTTTTATATTCATGAATAACTATTCTCTTATGAAAACAAGAATGGCTGCAAATGAGAGAGAGCTTGAAAGCACTAAAAACATAGTAAACCTTGATCCGCTTACCGGAGTAAAGAGCAGAACGGCTTTTGCAGAGGGTGTGCGTATTATAAATGAGGAGATAATGGCAGGTATTATAAGCGAGATTGGAATGGTGGCGTGTGATGTAAACGGTCTTAAACACATAAACGATACCTTGGGGCATAAAGCAGGAGATCAATATATCTATGACGCCTCAAGGCTTATAAGCAACCATTTTGTGCATAGTCCGGTTTACAGAATAGGCGGCGATGAATTTGCGGTAATTCTCACAGGTAATGATTATTTAAATCGTTATACTATTTTGCAAAAATTGAACAATGAGATTGAAAAAGCAGTAGTAAACGGCGGAGTAGTAGTGTCGGTAGGCTTATCGGAATATGTAGAGGATGAGGACAGCAATTTAGAGGATGTAATGGAAAGGGCAGATGCTCTTATGTACAGCAGAAAAAAACAGCTAAAGGAAATGGGCGCAAAAACGAGGTAAGGTGAACGATATAAATAGCTTAACAGACAACCAAAAGCATTTGCTTTGTATGCTCAGGGACAAGGATTATGAAACATATATTCATTCTTTGCGTGTAAAGGATTTAACAAATGATATGATAAATATTATGAACGCCTTTGCCGTAACGGACTATTCTAAGAAGGACAGAATGATTATATGTAAGGGAGCAATTCTTCACGATATAGGAAAGCTGTATATTGATTCGGGAGTTTTAAAAAAAGCAGATGTTCTCTCCGATGATGAGATGCGTCATATGTCACAGCATACAAGGCTTGGCTATGAAGCTATAAAAAATGAGCTTTCCGATGATGAGCATGAGGTAATAAAAAATATATGTCTGTACCATCATGAGCGTCTTGACGGCAGGGGCTATGAAAAAAAGGCGGAGCTGCCGATGTATATTCAGATTGTATCTGTGTGTGATGTTTTTGATGCACTCCATTCTGACAGGATATACAGAAAGGGGCTTAATAAAGACGAGTGTTTCGCAATAATACGGGGCAGAGGCAGAGGCGGAGCATTTGGCGGAATGCTTGTTGATTTTTTGGAAAAGGTCGTTTGTGATATTTAGCAGCTGCACTAAATTAGTTTATATGGAGAAGTAAACGGTATGAGAAGGAAAAATATTTCGGTTTTTGTTATCATATTTTTCACAGTTATTATGTCAATAGCTTATATCCTGATAGCAAGAGATGTAAAAGATACACTAAGAGAGCTTGATTCGGCGTCATCGCAGATTTTGTCGATACATTACAGCACGGTTATCTTAATGGTATTCATATTTGCGCTTGTGATAATTGTTGAAGCCGTGCGACTTATTGAACGCAAGCCCGATATGTTTAAATATGATGTTCCTGTTGCAATGATGCACGATTATGGGGACAGGGTAAAGGTACAGCAGGAGAAAAATGAGCTGTACTCTGCAATGGTGCAGACACTTTCGAGTGAATATGAAAGAGTTTATTTTGTAAATATGGATACAGAGGACTATTTGCGATATAGTATGCATAAGAATTGTGCTATTCTTTTGCTCGACGAACACAGACATTACTTTTTTACCGAGATTTACAGATACCTTATACGAAAAGCCGATAAAAATGATATGGATATGTTATCAAAGGCAATCAATAGGGAAAATATAGAAAAAACGCTTGAAGATAATAAGCAATTCACAATAAAATTCAGGTCTGTAAAGGGCGGAGTTACAAGCTACTATATTCTAAAGGCGATGAATTTTATAAGTGCCGACACAAACCACATTGTAGTGGGAATAAAGAACTTAAATGCTTCCATACAGTCAGAGGTTGAGTATAAGGAGGCTGTGGGACAGGCGATAGAGCTGGCGGTAATTGACGAATTAACAGGCGTTAAGAACAGAAATGCCTATGTTAAGCGTGAGCATGAGCTTCAGATGGAGATTGAAGTTAGCAGGCAGACAGAGTTTGCGTTTGTTATGCTTGATGTAAACGGTTTAAAGTACGCCAATGACACCTTCGGGCATAAGGCAGGCGATACTTTGATAAAGGATGCTTCGGCATTGATATGTGATGTGTTTAAAGGTGATGAAATATATAGAATAGGCGGTGATGAGTTTACGGTTATTCTTTTGGGGGATAGCTATAAAAACCGACATTCGCTGCTTAGCACATTCCGCGCAAGGGTGCATGAAAACGCCGGCAATGGCAAGGTTGTTATTGCAAGCGGTATGGCTGAATATGTAAGCGGCGCCGACACGGATATCGAATCTGTGTTTGACAGAGCCGATGCCAATATGTATAAGAATAAGCTTGAACTTAAAGCTGTGCAGGTATAACACAAAGCGGCGTGCCGAAAATTTTATCGGCACGCTGTTTTATAATATAGGAAATTGCTCGCAGGGTGAGCAATTTTGCTTGTTCAAAAAAGATTACATTGTGTGCCCCAAGATTGGGGGTTATGGGGTTTGGTGAATTATAATCTTTTTATTATTTATTATAGCTTTTTTGCTGTAAACGCTTGGTAAATTCATTATGATCCAGAGGCTTGTCGAAAATATATCCCTGAACAATATGACCGCCCATTTCATGAACAAGGTCAAGCTGCCAGTCGTTTTCTATTCCCTCGGCAACTGTTGTTGTATCAATTTCATTTATCATACTTGTGATGGAACGGAGAATTACATGAGCTTTCTTATCGTCCGGACCTGAAATTTCAAACAGACTCTTATCAAGCTTTACAGTGTCAATATCAAGACTGCCAAACATTTTAAGTGAGGAGTATCCAACACCGAAATCATCAATCGAAACCTTTATCTGACGCTTGTGCATTTGGTCTATGAATTCTTTGAGCGTATCTAAGTTTTGAATATATGATGTTTCCGTTATTTCAAATTCAAGATATTTTCCGTCAATTTTATATTCGTTTATGATATTTAAAGTATTATCAATAATCGTTTTTGAAGTAAAATTTTGCTGGGAATAATTTATTGAAACACATACAGGCTCTATCCCTATATCTATCCAATTGCGTATATCATTGCATACAAGCCTTAACATATACAGATCAAGTGATGTTATTAGCCCGCTGCTTTCGGCAATCGGTATAAAATCAATGGGCGGAATCATCTTACCGTCATGAATCCATCTTGCAAGTGCTTCACAGCCGCATAACGAGTTCCCGTCAATATCAACCTTTGGCTGATAATACGGCACTATTTCAATGTTTTCTATAGCTTGCGGCAGAGCTTCAATAACTGCTTTTTTGCGCTTTGAAAAATCCAGCTTTTCTTTATCAACATACGATATCGTTATCTTGTCTGCCTTTGCCTGCTCAAGCGCAAACGAGGATTTTGTGATAAGATCGTTTATGTCGTCTCCTTCATGAGCAGGATAAACACCGATTTTTGCGCGTATAAGTATACTTAAATTGTTATCTTCAAATATTACATTTGCCTGCTTGGTGGAGATGAAGTCAAGAAATGAATCCAGCTTATCCTTGTGTATAAGGACAAAAAAGCGTGCAGGTCCCAAACGGGCAAGTAATTCGTTGTTGCAGTCTGCATTTTGGTAGAGTGTTTTTGAATACCGCCGTATAACCTCGTCAGCGACTGTGTCACTGAAATGATGCTCGATATATTTAAAATTGTGTATATGAACATTGCAGGCGGCATAGTCGCCGAATGTATACATTCTTTCAAATTGCTCACCGTAATGTATGAGTCCCTGGTGGTTAAGAAGTCCGGTCATAAAATCTATGTAGGGAACCTTATCCTGATGCTTGACATAAGCAAGCTTTGCAAATATCATAAATATAAGATTTGATACGGCTCCGATATTGCGTATTTCATCATCGGTCCATATGTGGTCGGGGTAGGGATAATACAGTCCGTATGTATTGGCGTTGCCCCTGTAGTTGATTTGAACGGGCTCTGAATTGCCTGAATATGACTCAAGATAAACAGTGCCTAATATGCGCTTTTTGTCAATTATGTTGTAAATTTCAGATTCTGTTTCAAAATGCAGCACTGATTTTGCCACATAAAGGCTTTTTGCGAGCTTTCTAAGATACGGTTGCATTTGAGACAAGAGCATATCAAAGCTGGCATGATGTAAATCAAATGTTAAAATTAGGTCCAATAAGTCTTTAAATGTTTTTGATTTTTTCATAATTCCTCCATATTAAGCCCTTTGCGGTCTGAAATAAAAATTTCGTTCTTAAACATTGAACGGCAAGACTGTAAAAGAGCCTCGGGCAATGCTCATACTATATAGATATTGCACTACATCTTTTATTAAAATACAAGGAAATATTTTGGTATTTTGGTTCATTTTGTACCTTGACATAAAATAATCAAAGTGTTAAAATGAAAGGAATATATGGGGATTTTATAGTAGAATTACTGCTATATTAAGGTTAAAGTTCAACTTTTTGATACATAGTAGCGACATTTAGGAGGGGTCAACAGTGGTTGCAATGTTGAAAAGGGTTTTGTTGGCAAGTTTACTTATGAGCTTGCTGATTTTTGTAGTGGTTATATTTAAGATACCAAATCCGAATATGGTTTTAGTATCCGGCTTGGTAATTATCACATCAATTTACGGGTACTCGGCGGGCGGTATATGCCTGATATCTATGGTGTTGTATTCGATGTACTTTTTCTCAACGGATCACACCTTTTATGTGTATACTGCTACAAATCTGCATAAAATAATAGTTATCGTTTTAAGTGCGTTATTTATATATTTGGCGGTCGGACAACTCAAAAGTAAGCAGGAGCGGACAGAGCGTGAGCTCTTAGATATAAATGACATACTTGAGCGTGACAATATTAAACTTAAAGAAGAATCCCGTACCGATTCGCTTACAGGTCTTGGGAACAGGGTGGCACTTATAAAGGACTATTCAAAATTTCCAAATCACAGACTCAGTGTTATGATTATGGATATTGATAATTTTAAATCCGCAAACGATAATTACGGTCATGTTGCGGGTGACAGTATTTTAAAGCAGACAGGCAAAACGCTCATTGATGTTTTTGGGCAGGATAGGTGTTACCGATACGGCGGTGATGAATTTTTGGTTATATGTAAAGGTCTTGACAGGAGGAGCTTTGCGTATTTAGTTCAGGAGCTAAAGGATAGATTAAGCACCATACATATAAACGAAGACGGAGGCAAGGTTAGCTTTTCCGGCGGTTTTGTTTATGGCAACTGTACCGGAAAAAGTGACCTGAGCAGGATGATACAGAAAGCGGACGAACAACTTTATAAGGCTAAAAGAAACGGTAAAAATATGTTCTTTGGCGGTGAGTACAGTCGAGTGACAGTATAAGCTTGCACGAAAATTAAAATGATAATAAATCGCTTCATACCTGATCAGATTGCAGGGCTGTTGCGGTTTTTTTGTATGTATAATATTTACGGTATGTAAAAAAAGTAGAAAAAATTTCCCTCATAATTGACTTTTAATAAGGATTATGGTACAATGAACAGGTGATTTATTTAATTATAACTTTAATGGAGGTAAAAAGAATGAAAAAAGTATTTAGTATTATAGTTGCGGCTATTATGTGTGTGAGCCTTGCAGCTTGCGGAGCGAGCACGGGTGACAAGGCAGGAAATGGCAAAAACTTTGTTATTGCTACAGATAAGGGCTTTAGTCCGTTTGAGTTCCAGGATGCAAACGGAAACATAGTTGGTATTGATATGGATATTCTTGCAGCGATTGCAAAGGATCAGGGCTTTACATATGATTTGCAGTATATCGGCTGGGACGCATCAATTGCAGCTTGCCAGGCAGGTCAGGCAGACGGTATGATTGCAGGTGCATCAATAACAGATGAGAGAAAGGCAACAGGCTGGACATTCTCAGACGGTTACTTTGATGCAACACAGGGTATGGCAGTTGCATCAAACTCAGACATTGCAAGCTTTGACGATATGAAGGGTAAGAAGGTAGCTGTTAAGAACGGTACAATGAGTAACCAGTATGCAGAGAGCATTAAGGATCAGTACGGCTTTGAGGTTATAACCTTCCCGACATCACCTGATATGTATCAGGCAGTTATTGGCGGTCAGGTTGACGCTTGTATGGACGATACGCCAATCCTTAAATATAACATAAAGACAGGCGAGCTTGATATGAAGTTTGTTGAAGGAACAGAAAACGAACCTGCACAGTACGGCTTTGCTATATTTGACAGCAGTAAGCAGGAGTTAATTGATCTTTTCAATGCAGGACTTAAGAATATCCGTGAAAATGGAACATACGATGAGATTATTGCAAAATATCTTGGATAAATGATTAAATTTTAGGGTATTGGTTTTGCTAATACCCTTAATTTTTGACTAAAGGGGTAAGATTTAATGATTCAGATTATTCAATCATACGGCGCACTGCTGTCAATTGCAATGGGACAAACCCTGTTGCTTGCCTTGTGCGGATTGTTTTTTGGATGTATTCTCGGTGTTATATTCGGATTATCGAGTGTTGTTGACCATAAGGTTTCAAGAGCTATCGCAAAAGTGTATGTAAACCTGATAAGAGGCGTACCTATGATAGTTTTGGCATTCTTTGTTTTCTACGGTATTCCGTACGGGATAAAAACCATATTGGGTATCAAGTTTACATTTACCGCATTGCAGGCAGGAACGCTTTGCCTTGCGCTTAACTGCGGTGCATATATGTCGGAGATTATCCGTGCAGGAATACAGTCGATAGATCCGGGGCAAATGGAAGCGGCAAGAAGTTTGGGCTTGTCATATTGGAGATCAATGTTTAAGGTTGTCCTGCCACAGGCAATTAAAAATATGATTCCAAGTATTGTGAACCAGTTTATCATAACCTTGAAGGATACATCTATTCTTTCGGTTATCGGATTTCCGGAGCTTGTTAATAAGGCGCAGAATGTTATTGCCATTACATTTAAGTCCTTCCAGACTTGGGCTATAGTAGCGGTTATGTATCTTGTTGTCATATTAGCGCTCCAGCAGGTGGCAAATTCATTGGAAAGGAGACTCAGCCGTGACAGGGAAAGATAATGTAAAGGTTCATGTTAAGAGCCTTAAAAAGAGCTTTGGACAAAACCATGTATTAAAGGATATTTCCATTGATATTCACGAGGGTGAGGTTGTATGCGTAATCGGGCCTTCGGGATCGGGAAAGTCTACCTTTTTAAGATGCTTAAACCGACTTGAGCAGGCAAGCTCGGGCGAAATAGTTGTTGACGGCTATCATATTGACGATAAGAAGATTGATATAAATAAGGTCCGTGAAAATATCGGTATGGTTTTCCAGCACTTTAATCTGTTTGCGAATATGAATGTGCTTGATAACCTTATGCTTGCGCCGGTTGATTTAAAGAAAGCAACTAAAGAGGAAGCAAGAAATAAAGCTATGGAGCTTTTAAAAACTGTCGGCTTGGCTGATAAAGCGGATAGCTTCCCGTCTCAGTTATCGGGCGGACAAAAGCAAAGAGTGGCAATTGCCCGTGCGCTTGCAATGTCACCCGATATTATGCTATTTGACGAGCCGACATCTGCGCTTGACCCTGAAATGGTCGGCGAGGTGCTGTCTGTTATGAAACAGCTTGCAAAGGACGGTATGACAATGGTTGTTGTAACGCATGAAATGGGCTTTGCAAGAGAGGTTGCACATAGGGTTGTGTTTATGGACGACGGAGTTATCCTTGAAGAGGGAACACCTGATGAAATATTCTCAAACCCGAAAAACCCAAGAACTATAGACTTTTTGAATAAAGTTTTATAACATTAGTACAGTATAATACATATCACAAAACCGCTTCATATGGCGGTTTTTTTGATAGACTAAAAAAGGGGCTGCCATTGTATTTGGCAGTCCCTTGGAGTTGTATGCTTTAGTCTAAATTGTTCTTTTTCTTCATCATTGCACGGACCTTTAAAGGCAAACCGAATAAGTTTATAAATCCTTCGCTGTCCTTGTGAGAGTAAAGCTCATGGCTGTCGCCAAATGATGCAATATCTTCATTGTATAATGAATACGGTGATTTAGCACCTGCAGGAGTACACATACCCTTATAAAGCTTTAATCTTACCTCACCTGTAACGGTCTTGTCCATCTCGTCAAACATCTTTGACATTGACTCTCTTAGAGGTGTAAACCATTTACCGTCATATACAAGCTCTGCAAACTTAATAGCACTCTGACGCTTAAATGCCTGTGTATCTCTGTCAAGACACAGATATTCAAGCTCCTCTATTGCAGTATAAAGGATTGTACCGCCGGGAGTTTCATAAACGCCCCTTGATTTCATACCAACCAATCTGTCCTCAACAATATCTGCGATACCTATACCGTACTTTCCGCCAAGCTCGTTTAATTTCTCGACCAATGGGCGGGGAGCTAACTTTTCACCGTCAATTGATACAGGAACGCCTGCCTCAAAGCCGATTGTTACATATTTAGCTTCATCGGGAGCTTTTTCGGGCGATACGCCAAGCTTTAATAATGAGTCAAGCTGCGGCTCGTTTGCAGGATCCTCAAGATCCATACCCTCATGTGAAATATGCCAGATATTTCTATCCCTTGAATATAAATCCTTCTTTGTAACGGGAACCTCAATTCCGTGAGCTTGTGCATAATCAACCGCATCTTCACGGGATTTAATATCCCATATACGCCATGGCGCAATAATTTTAAGTGACGGATCAAGCGCCTTTATTGTAAGCTCAAATCTGACCTGGTCATTGCCCTTGCCTGTAGCACCGTGACAGATTGCAACCGCACCCTCTTTATGTGCTATTTCAACAAGCTTCTTTGCAATTATAGGTCTTGCATGAGATGTACCCAACAGATACTTGCCCTCATACTTAGCGCCTGCCTTTAATGTGGGGAATATATAATCTTTTACATAATCGTCTCTTAAATCTGCTATATAGCACTTTGATGCGCCGGAGCGCTTTGCTCTTTCTTCAAGACCGTCTGTTTCCTTGCCCTGACCGACATCACCGCAAACGCAGATAACCTCATAACCGTAATTCTCAATTAACCACTGAACAATAATTGATGTGTCCAGACCGCCTGAATAGGCGAGTACAACTTTTTCTTTTGACATAGTTGCAATTCCTCCTAAAATAGTTTAAAATACTATAGTGAGTATTATACAACAATCCGTATAAATATTCAATAGATAAATTGTATAAAAAATTTGATTATTTAAGGTGGTATTAAGGCTATATGGTTATAATTGGGGTAGATCCGGGCTATGCGATAGTGGGAATAGGCGTTGTAGAATTTATTGGAAATAAATTCAGAATGCTTGAATATAATGCAATAACAACCGAGGCGGGTGAGAAAACGACCGACAGGTTAAAGGCAATTTATGAGGGAATGAACTATTTTATTTCAAAATATCATCCCGATGCCATATCTATAGAGGAGCTGTTTTTTAACAGTAACCAAAAAACTGCCATAAAGGTTGCACAGGCAAGGGGAGTAATCCTCTTAAGCGCGGTAAATGCCGAAATTCCCGTGTATGAATATACACCGCTCCAGGTAAAACAGGCGGTAACAGGCTATGGAAGGGCGGATAAGGCGCAAATTCAGACAATGATAAAAATGCTTTTGCACCTTGATAAAATCCCAAAGCCCGACGATGCGGCGGACGGACTTGCACTTGCCATAACTCATGCACATTCAAACAGAGTAAACTCCATAGGCGGACAGGATTTAAGTATTTAATGTAATAATTATGTAATATTGATGAAAAGTTTTTGAAATAGAAAAATTTGTAAGAATGGCACAGTTAATACAGTTAAAATATTATATAAATTAGTGAAATTATACATATAAATATGTTAAATATTAAGAAGAAGTTAAAGAACAAACTGTTTCTTAACAACTTTGTAACAAATTCATAGTTGACATAATTGTAATTTTGTTGTATTATATTGGAAACGAGGAGTTAAACATATGTATTACTATATAAAAGGCATAGTTGTCTGTAAAAATGAAAATAGCGTAGCGATAGATGCAAACGGTGTAGCTTACCTTATGAACACGACTCTTATGAGCTTGTCAAATATCGGTGAGGTTGGCAAAGAGGCAACGATGTATACCTATCTTCATGTACGGGAAGATGTAATGGAATTATACGGATTTTCAACCGTTGATGAAAAGGATATGTTTATGCTCCTGATTTCGGTATCGGGAGTCGGACCAAAAGCGGCGCTTGCAATTTTGTCGGTTTTAGCGCCCGATAAATTCGTCTTGGCAGTTGTAACAAATGATGTAAAATCAATTACAAAGGCGGCAGGTGTAGGGCCAAAGCTTGCACAGCGTGTAATATTGGAGCTTCGTGATAAGCTAAAAAACAGAGAGCTTGTTGATTTATCCTCTGATGCTGAAGTTGAGATTGTATCGGATAATAAAAACGAGGCAATAAGTGCATTGGTAGCGTTAGGGTATAGCGTAAACGATGCAAAGGCGATGGTAAATGGTATTGATGCAACACTTGGCGTTGAGGACATTATAAAGAAAGCACTTTTGGGGCTGTAAGGTGGTGATTGGCAGTTGTTTGATGAGGATGAAAGATTTGTAACGGGCGGATTTATAGATGAGGATGTGGAAATTGAATCCGGACTTCGCCCAAGAACCTTAGACGAGTATATCGGTCAGGATAAAGTAAAGGATAATCTTGATGTTTATATAAAGGCAGCTATTGACCGCCATGAGGCGCTTGACCATGTTTTGTTATACGGACCTCCGGGTCTGGGTAAAACAACGCTTGCAAGTATAATCTCAAACGAGATGGGAGTTAATATAAGGATTACATCGGGGCCAGCTATTGAGAAGGCAGGCGACCTTGCCGCAATACTTACAAACCTTAACGAGCATGATATTTTGTTTATTGACGAGATACACCGTATGGCAAGGAGCGTTGAAGAGGTTTTATATCCTGCAATGGAGGATTTTGCGCTTGATATTATAATAGGAAAAGGTCCGGCGGCAAAATCAATAAGAATTGATCTTCCAAAATTCACGCTTATCGGGGCAACAACAAGAGCAGGACTTTTGTCCGCACCTTTAAGGGACAGGTTTGGGGTTATAAGCAGGCTTGAACTTTACAGTGTTGAGGATTTAAAGCAGATTGTAATTCGTTCCGCATCACTTTTGAATGTAAACATTGATGATGAGGGCGCGGCGGAAATTGCATCAAGATCAAGAGGAACACCGCGAATTGCAAACAGATTTCTAAAGCGTGTAAGGGATTTTGCGCAGGTTAAGTATGACGGAAAAATAACTGTTGAGGTTGCGCAAACAGCGCTCAAAAATATGGAGGTTGACGAGTTAGGTCTTGATATGATAGACACTAAAATGATGCGGACGATGATAGAAAATTTTGGCGGCGGACCTGTCGGGCTTGACACATTGGCGGCAACTATAGGCGAAGAGCCAAACACAATAGAAGATGTTTATGAGCCGTATCTTTTACAGCTTGGTTTTATAACAAGAACTCCACGGGGCAGAATGGCAACCAAGGCGGCATATGAGCATTTTGGTATAGAATTTTTAGAAGGATAAGGTGTATTAGGAATAAAGAATTAAGAAGAAAGGGGAATGTATATCAGATGAGAAGATTGCTTTTAGGTATCGTATGCGGGCTGATACTTACAATTTTTGGAATGAGCACAGCACTTGCCGAGAGTATGATGCTTGAATATGACGGCGCTGTTCATGAGTATAACGGTGCGGTATATGCGCTTGTTGTAAACAATAACGAAATAGATCCACCGCTATCACCGATAATCTTTAACGACAGAGCATTAGTCCCTGTTCGTGAAATATTTGAGGAGGTCGGGGCAACTGTAGAGTATGACGGAAGCGATCAGTCAATAACTATCTATAACAGCGATGCTACTGTTGTGTTGTTTATCAATAACAATATCGCATACATAAACGGCAAAAAGGTGGCAATCCCCGACAATGTTGTACCCAAGCTCATTTCAAAGCTTGGCGGAGAAACAAAAACAATGGTGCCCGTAAGGTTTATAAGCGAGAATATAGGAATGCCTGTTGAATTTGATGCAAAAGAGGGTGCAATCCTTATCGCATCCGATAACTATGACTTTAACCGTGAAAAGGAACAGGCACCTGTTACAATTGCACAAACTCCTGTGCCTGTTACAAAGGCAAAGATAAATGATTTTTCATATGTTGCATATTCAAACAGCATAAACATAACAATAACAAGCGATAAAGCAGTCGAGAGTATATCGGATTTCACACTTAATGATCCGGGCAGGCTTGTTGTTGATTTTTACGGTTCAAGCCTTAATATAAATAAAGAGGTTGAGTATGTAAATGAGGCAGGTATCAGCGCTATAAGATACGGTGATAACGGCGAAAGAGCAAGAATGGTCATAGACAGCGAATGTATAAAGAGTTATGATATAAGCAGGATTTCAAATACAAAGATTGCGGTTACTATAAAAACAAAACCTCAAAAACAGCAAGCTACTGTAGCACCTGCCGTAACAGAGGCTCCTGTTGTAACAGAAGCTCCAAAGACGACGCCAACGCCGACAAAACGGCCGTCAAACGGTAAGGCAAACAGAGTTGTAATGCTTGATGCAGGGCATGGCGGAGTTGACAGCGGTGCTGTGGGCGAGCTTGATGATGAGCCTGTATATGAAAAGGATCTTACACTGTCAATTACATATAAGGTAAAGAGCATATTGGAGGATAACGGGATAAGAACATCAATGACAAGAACGGGCGATACTCTGCCGTCGTTGGTAGAAAGACCTACACAGGCGAATGAAGAAGAGGTTGCGCTGTTTGTGAGCATACATATAAACTCGGTTGATGATAACCCCGAGGCAAACGGAATAGAGGTATTCTATTCGGTTGAAAATAACGAGGATGTATACGGAACAACAAGCTCCGTATTTGCGACCAACCTTTTAAAGGGAATGTTAGAAAACACAGGCGCCGTAAGCCGTGGTGTAAAAACTGCAAACCATGCCGTAACCCGCCGTTGTAATATGCCTGCGTCATTGGTTGAGTGCGGATTTATTACAAATGAAACGGAAGTGTCGCTGATGTCAAGCGATGATTACCAGTGGAAGCTTGCACAGGGCATTGCAGACGGCATAATTGAAACTCTGCCGAGTATAAGGCTTAAATAACAAAAACACAAGGGTATATGTAAAAATATTATTTGCATATACTCTTTTTTTGTGTTACAATAGATTAAGTTTTTGAAAGGATAAAATAAGCATAAATATGAAAACATCGGATTTTTATTATGATTTACCGCAAGAGCTTATTGCACAGGAGCCGTTAAAGGACAGAAGCTCATCATGGCTTATGGTGCTTGATAGGGAAACGGGCGAGATTTGGCATAAGCATTTTTTTGATATAGTTGACTACCTTAACGAGGGCGATGCCCTTATTTTAAATGATACAAAGGTTCTGCCTGCAAGATTGTACGGCGCAAAAGAGGGAAGCGGCGGAGCGATTGAGTTTTTACTGCTCCATAAGCATACCTTGGACACATGGGAGGTAATCCTAAAACCGGGCAAAAAAGCAAAACCGGGCGCAAGATTTGTATTCGGTAACGGCGAACTTCGAGCAGAGGTACTTGACATTGTAAACGACGGCAACAGGCTTGTAAAATTTGAATACGAGGGCGTTTTTGAAGATGTGCTTGACAGACTCGGACAAATGCCGATACCTCCGTATATAACAAAAAAATTGGAGGACAAGAACAGATACCAGACCGTATATGCAAAAAATCCCGGCTCTGCCGCCGCACCTACCGCAGGATTGCATTTTACACCCGAGCTTTTGGAAAAAATCAAAGCAAAGGGCGTAAATATAGGCTATGTTACATTGCATGTAGGACTTGGCACATTCAGACCTGTAAAAGCAGACGAGATAACAGACCATAAAATGCACTCGGAATTTTATATCCTGCCTCAAAATGTTGCAGACCTTGTAAATACGACAAAGGCAAACGGAAAAAAGGTAGTATCTGTGGGAACTACAACAACAAGAGTTTTAGAAACAGTCGGAATGGACGGACTGCCATTATCGGCAAAAACAGGCTGGACGGATATTTTTATATACCCAGGTAAGAAATTTAATGTAATATCGGCACTGATTACAAATTTCCATTTGCCCGAGTCAACGCTCATTATGCTTGTAAGCGCATTTGCAGGCAGGGATAATGTATTAAATGCGTATAAAGAAGCGGTCAGGGAGAAATACAGATTTTTCTCATTTGGCGATGCTATGTTTATCGGACGCAATCCTAAAAAAGAGTAAAGGGTACGCTTTTACTTAATGAATAAGAAATTCAGAATGCTTGACAAAATATAGCGTTAGTGATATACTAAATGTAGGAAAAGGCAAGACTACAAACGGTCAGCCATATAAGCGATAGAAATAACCGCCCTTTTTGGCTATATGAGGGGCGGTTATTTCACTTTAACAGCAAAAATGCTGAAGATAATCAATATGTAAAGCAAAAATGCTAACACCTTGTAGAATATCCTCTTCAAGTGAACCACCTCCTTAGAATGTCTAAATTGGCATATGCCATACATTCATAGGGCGTATAAGATACATGGTGGCTAACCGTCCGTACACAATGTTTGGTGTGATGTCTTACCTTTTCCCGGAAGCAATTATAACACACAAAACGACACAAATCAACCGTTTTCTTGTTAGTTTACAACAATTTAAGTGTCTGTGAGGATTGAATATCGTAAATGTTTTTAAAATAATTTTTGGAGAAGGCTATGTATAAACTAATACACAAAAATAAAAATGCCCGTTTGGGCGAGTTTCATACAGTGCATGGCGTTGTAAAAACCCCTGTGTTTATGAATGTTGGAACTCTTGCGGCAATAAAAGGCGCAGTATCAAGTAAGGACTTAGAAGAAATAAATTGTCAGGTAGAGCTTTCAAATACATACCATTTGCACTTAAGACCGGGCGATAAGACAATAAAAGAGCTTGGCGGACTGCACAAGTTTATGAACTGGAACAAGCCGATTTTAACAGACAGTGGCGGATTTCAGGTGTTCTCTCTTGCAGGCTTGAGAAAAATCAAGGAGGAGGGCGTATCTTTTCAGTCGCATATAGACGGACACAGGATATTTATGGGGCCTGAGGAAAGTATGCAGATACAGTCAAACCTTGCATCAACTATTGCAATGGCATTTGATGAATGTGTGGAAAACCCTGCGCCGTATGAGTATGTTAAACAGTCATGTGAGCGGACATACCGATGGCTTGTAAGGTGCAAGGATGAAATGCAAAGACTAAACTCACTTCCCGATACCATAAATAAAGACCAACTGCTCTTTGGTATAAACCAGGGCGGAATATTTGACGATTTAAGAGTATGGCATATGAGAGAAATTGCAAAGCTTGATTTACCGGGCTATGCAATAGGCGGTTTGGCAGTGGGCGAAAGCCACGAAACAATGTACCATATTTTGGATATGGTTCTGCCTCATGCGCCCGAGGACAAGCCTCGTTATCTTATGGGAGTCGGAACTCCGTCAAATATAATCGAGGCGGTTTATAGGGGAGTTGACTTCTTTGACTGTGTTATGCCGTCGCGAAACGCAAGACATGGATTTATCTTCACAAGACATGGTACACTCAATATGATGAACGAGCGCCATGCAAAGGATTTAAGACCGATAGATAGTGAGTGTAATTGTCCTACCTGCAGGAACTATTCAAGGGCATATATCAGGCACTTGTTTAAGGCAGGCGAAATGCTTGCAATGCGTCTTTGCGTTATCCATAACCTTTATTTTTATAACGAGCTTATGGAAAGGATACGGGAGGCAATCAGCGAGGACAGATTTGACAAGTTCAGGGAAGAAAATGTAGAGAAACTAGCAAAACGCTGTGACTGATATAGCTGTTGATTTTAGTGCGCTTTGCTTTAAATCAATCAGCCTCTAAGTCATAGTATAATTTTAAATATTTCAATTTGCGAGCTCCATTTCCGTTAAATGCTGCCAATACCGTTTTGGCATATTATTCATTTGGCATTTAGGGTTATGGCGCTCTTTTATTGCCACCGTATTGTAAAATTCCCTCCATAATGCTTTATAATGCTCCTCATTATCCGAAATATCGAGCTTTGGAATAGTATCGGTCTTATAAATCTCGGCGGATTTTCCGTTATATACAAGACACTCCTCATGTGTAAGGTCGTGTATAATAAAGGGCATGGAGTTAAACCGCTCCTTAAAATGCAGGATGAGCGCCGGTAAAATCCTTGCCTTTGGCGAGATTTTGCCGTAATATACACCGTTTGAAAGCTCTAAAAACCGTATAAAGCCCTTTAACTTGTGTGCCTCATTGCCTACAGACAGCGCCGCATCGCAAACAGCGCCCACATATTTATCGTTAATTCTTGAATTTACAGATTTACCGTACTTAAAACAGCGGTGTATATACGCTAAGATTTTCATTTCCTTATCAGAACAAACACTTAAATAGGTAAAGAAAATATTATGCATGGTATACCTTGAAATCTTCTGTGTTATGCTCTTTTGAACTCTGTATGCTTTCTCAGTGTCGGTATTTACATAGTAATAGTTCATATCAAGAGTTTCCTGAACATTTGAATTAACCAAGATATTCATAGGTATCTCGTGAAATGAAAACGACTCAAAAACCGCCGTTAATAACCCCTCAAAGCTCCCGTCATATAAATAAATTATATCTCTCCTGTTAAACATTTTATTGTATCTCCTTTTGTCGGTTCGTCAAATAAGCTCATCTGCCCATACCCCGATGCACCTGCATCGGATAGCATAAGCGGAGTTATAAGCTCCTGCCTTAACCACATATTCTCAAATGTATGTCCGTTGCAGGTTATAAAATATCTTGCCCGTTTCATTGAAATCCGCATCCTTTTAAGATCTGAAAAACTCAATTTTGAATACCGCCTTGCACGGATAATCTTTTTTGCAGACCTTACTCCAATCCCCGGTATCCTTAAAATAACCTCATAGGGCGCTTTGTTTATCTCAACAGGGAAGAGGTGCAGATTTTTAAGCGCCCATTGGCATTTTGGGTCAATCTCGTTTGAAAAGTTGGGTGTTTTATCGTCTAAAAGCTCTGACGAGTCAAAGCCGTAAAACCTCAAAAGCCAGTCTGCCTGATATAGCCTGTGTTCACGAAGAAGTGGCGGTGCGGTTGTGGGTAAATTTTTGTTATCGCCTACGGGTATGTATGACGAATAGAAAACTCGCTTTAAATCAAAGCTCTTGTAAAGGCTTTGCGTAAGCGTTATTATGCTTTTATCCGTTTCGGGCGTTGCGCCGATAATCATTTGCGTGCTTTGTCCGGCAGGCGCAAACGAGGGAGCGTGCTTGTAAACTACCATCTCCTGCTTTGACTGTATAATCGAGCCTTTTATCTGTCGCATCGGTGATATAATGTTTTTCTTTGTTTTTTGCGGTGCAAGCTGTGATAACGACTTTTCGGACGGAAGCTCAATATTGACGCTCATTCTGTCAACCAAAAGCCCCAGCCGTGTAACCAGCTCTTGTGAGGCACCGGGAATGGTTTTTGCGTGTATATATCCGTTAAAATGATATTCGTGCCTGAGGATTGAAATTGCGGATATTATCTGCTCCATGGTATAATCGGGACTTTTTATAACAGCACTGCTTAAAAACAAGCCCTCAATATAATTTCTTTTGTAAAACCCAATCGTTAAGTCCGCAATCTCACGGGCGGTAAAAGCTGTTCTTTCAATATCGTTTGAACATCGGTTTATGCAGTATTTGCAATCATAAATACAATAATTTGTAAACAGAATTTTTAAAAGTGAAACACATCTTCCGTCAGATGTAAATGTATGGCAAATTCCGCACTCCGCCGCATTTCCTATACCGCCTGCAGTATTTTTCCGTGTCGAATTAGACGAAACGCAGGACGCATCGTATTTTGCCGCATCCGTTAAAATCCGCAGTTTTTCCTTAATATCCATACCGCACCTCACACAAACATCTGTTCTATACATATTCTACCATACAAACAAATGTTTTGTCAAGCGTTTTGTATAATATATTTTGATATGTAAAAAATATGGTGGGAGGTAATTATAATGAACAGTATTTATATGTTTTCACAGCTTATATTAACAATATTTGCCTGTGCATATTTTTTTATGAAAATATCCCAAAAGCGGAGTTTAAATAACGAGAAAAACGAAAGCTATAAGGACGAGGCGGAGCGGTATAACAGATTATCAAAGATACATTTAACAAAGCCTCTTACCGAAAAATCAAGGCCGAAGTCATTTGATGAGATAGTGGGGCAAAAAGACGGGGTAAGGGCGTTACTTTCGGCACTTTCGGGGAATAATCCACAGCATATAATAATATACGGGCCTGCGGGGGTAGGTAAAACTGCCGCCGCAAGGCTTGCGCTTGAATATGCTAAAAAGAGCAAAGGCACGCCGTTTTTGCCTGATGCGCCGTTTGTTGAGGTTGACTCTACCATAGTCAGGTTTGATGAGCGGAGCATTGCCGATTCTTTGATAGGCTCTGTTCATGACCCGATATACCAGGGCGCAGGAAATTTGGGGGTTTTGGGGATACCCGAGCCTAAAGAAGGAGCTGTTACAAAGGCGCACGGAGGTGTATTGTTTCTTGATGAGATAGGCGAATTGCACCCGATGCAAATGAATAAGCTCCTAAAGGTACTGGAGGATGGAAAGGTGATTTTGGAAAGCTCATATTATAACAAATCAAATAAAAATATACCCTTGTATGTACATGAGATTTTCAAAAACGGCTTGCCTGCCGATTTCAGGCTTATAGGCGCCACAACAAGGCGACCTTGTGAAATCCCCGATGCGTTAAGGTCAAGATGTGTTGAGGTGTATTTTAATGCGCTGTCAATAACGGATATACGCAATATTATAAAAAATGCCGTAAAAAATACAAATATGGAATTTGATGACGGGGTTTTGGAGTATATGTCCCTGTATGCAAAAAACGGCCGTGACGCTGTAAAAATGGTTGAGAGCGCTGTGGGAGCTGCAAGGCTTGACAATCTTTATCGGGTTAGCTTGAAGGAGGCAAAATGGGTTATAAAAAGCGGAAGATATAAAAGACGGCAGGACGCATATAAGGATGACAGTATAATAAACATATCGCTTATAAAATAAAGAAAGTCAAAAACAGACATATATGTCTTAAAAAAACAGTTGAAAAAAAAGAGTTTAGCGGTTATAATGTATGGTGATATTTAAAAATTATTCGGAGTGATATACATGGAAAATACATTCAGATATATGGGAGTTGTACCGCTAAGAGGGTTGGTGGTATATCCGTACACAAGTATAAATTTTGATGCAGGCAGGGAAATGTCTGTAAAGGCGCTTGAAGAGGCTGTAAATTCAGACTCGTATGTAATGCTTGTTGCACAGCGTGAGTTTGATGCGGAAAATCCAAAGCCTGATGACTTGTTCGGGATGGGAACAATCGCAAAGGTACGGCAGATAATGCGTATGCCGGGCGGTGTAACAAGGGTGGTTGCGGAAGGCCTGCGCCGTGGCAGAATTTGCGATTATGTTGAAACAAAGCCGTATTTAAGGGCGTATGTTGAGGAAATATATGAAGACTGTAACGGCGATGAAACTATTGACGAGGCGTATGAAAAAGAGCTAAAGCACGCATATGAAGAATACTTTGCTCAAAATACCAAGCTAAGCCCCGAGAGCTTTACCCATGTTATGGCGATAGGCGATATAACGGTGCTTTGTGATGTTGTTGCGTCAAAGATTGATTTACGGCTTGAAGTAAAGCAACAGCTTTTAGAGATACCCGATATTTATAAAAGAATAGAATACCTTATTGCAGAGCTTAAAAACCAGTTGTCGGTTATACAGATAGAAAAGGAGATTGCCAAAAAAGTAAAGGCAAGAATTGATAAAAACCAGCACGAGTATTATTTAAGAGAGCAATTAAAGGTAATCCAGGAAGAATTGGGCGATGATGAAGGCATAAATGCTGATGCAAAACGCTTTAAGGACGATATAAATAAGCTAAAAACCACAAAAGACACAAAGGAAAAGCTTTTAAAAGAGGTTGACAGGTTTATGAAAATGCCTGCAAACTCAGCAGAGAGCGCAGTTTTAAGAACATATTTAGATACAGTACTCCAAATGCCTTGGAATAAGGAGAGCAAGGAGGAGTTTGATATTTCAAGATGTGAGGAGGTTCTAAACGAGGACCATTACGGACTTGAAACGGTAAAGGACAGGATTTTGGAATACCTCTCTGTCCGCAAATTTACGGGCGGTAAGAACGGCACAATTCTGTGTCTTGTCGGACCTCCGGGCGTTGGTAAAACATCGGTTGCAAAGTCGGTGGCAAGGTCTTTGGGCAGAAAATACATACGCATATCCTTGGGCGGTGTTCATGACGAGTCGGATATCAGAGGACATAGAAAAACCTACATAGGCGCTATGGAGGGCAGAATTATGGCGGCTATGAAAGAGGTCAAGGTGAAAAATCCGCTTATTTTGCTTGACGAGATAGATAAAATGGGCGTTGACTATAAGGGCGATCCGTCGGCTGCACTTTTAGAGGTGCTTGACTATGAGCAAAACGGAGCGTTCAGGGATCATTATCTTGAAGTCCCGTTTGATTTGTCAAAGGTGTTGTTTATAACAACTGCAAATACACTTGATACCATATCAAGACCATTGCTTGACAGAATGGAGATAATAAGCCTTTCGGGGTATACCGAGATTGAAAAATTCCATATCGCAAAGGGCTACCTTGTAAAGAAAGCAAGGGAAAATAACGGATTAACTGATAAGCAGTTTAAAATAAACGATGCCGCGCTTAAAAAATGTATCAGCTCATATACCAAAGAGGCAGGCGTAAGAGGTCTTGAGCAGGCTATAAATAAGCTTTGCAGAAAATCTGCAAAGGTGCTTTTGTCGGGAAATAAAAAATCAGTTTCAATAACAACTAAGAACTTATCGGAGTTTTTAGGCAAGGAAAAATATACATACGAATTGATGAGTAAAAAGGATCAGGTCGGAGTAGCCCGTGGTCTTGCATGGACTGCCGTCGGCGGAGATACATTGTCTATTGAAACAAATATTATGCCCGGTAGCGGTAAGGTTGAGCTTACGGGAAAATTGGGCGATGTAATGAAGGAAAGCGCCATGGCTGCAATTTCGTATATCCGTTCAAATACGGAGGAGCTTCACATTGATGAGGATTTTCATAAGACAAAGGATATACATATCCATGTACCAGAGGGCGCAGTGCCAAAGGATGGACCGTCAGCAGGAATAACTATGGCAACGGCATTGGTATCGTCTTTAACACACAGACCTATCCGCCGAGATGTTGCAATGACAGGCGAAATAACGCTTCGTGGCAGGGTGTTGCCAATCGGCGGACTTAAAGAAAAATCACTTGCCGCACATAGGGCAGGAATACGGACTATTATCATTCCGAGCGAGAATAAGCCTGATATTGACGATATACCAAAGGACATAGTTGACGATTTGCATTTTATACCGGTAGATAATATGTCAGCAGTATTAGAAAATGCTCTTGTGTAAAAAACATATACGAAAGGAAAAAACTATGAACTTACATAATGCAGATATTGAAATCTCGGCAGTTGATAAAAAGCAGTATCCCAAGAAAGGGTATATGGAATTTGCATTTGCAGGCAGGTCAAATGTCGGCAAATCGTCGATGATAAATAAACTCTTAAACAGGAAATCACTTGCAAGAGTATCGGGAACTCCGGGAAAAACGATAACGATAAATTTCTATAATATAGATGATACAATTTATCTTGTTGACCTTCCGGGTTATGGCTATGCAAAAAGACCTAAAAGTGATGTGGAAAAATGGGGTAAGATGATGGAGGATTACCTTTCAAATCGGAAAGAGCTTGTCCAGACCATACTTTTAGTCGATTCAAGGCATAAGCCGACAAAGGATGATATAACAATGGCGGATTGGATACGGCACTATCATGAGCGCTTGATAGTTGTTGCAACAAAGACGGATAAGTTAAAAAAGAGCGAAATTGAGGGAAATCTTGAACTTATCTGGGAAACTCTTCAGATGGGCGAGGACGATATTTTGGTACCGTTTAACACCAAGGACGATGAGGGTAAATATACCGTCTGGGATATGATTGAAATGATGCGCGCAGGTCAAATGTCGGAAGAATAAACAAAAGCGGTGGCTTTGTGCTACCGCTTTTTAAATCGGTAAAACTGTTGAAATTTTTATGCTTTTGGATTATAATTATATATAGTTTAAAGCACTAAGGTAAGGAGTATTTTTGTATGAGTGTTAATCTTGATGAATATTTAAAATCAGGAATGGAAAATATCATAAAAGGCGCAATGGATATATCACGGTTTAATTTACGGCAGAGTATGTTTATGGCGGAGTTTTCAAGATCGGCAAAAAAAGCGGCGAAAAACCGTGATAAATATAAGAGTATGGGACATCATATACCGCCGTTTTTGATTGCAAGTATTACAAGCAGATGTAATCTCCACTGTGCAGGCTGTTATGCAAGAGCGATAAACTCCTGTAACGATAAAAGTGTCGTGAGGCAATTAACCGGCGAAGAATGGAAAAAGGTATTTTTTGAGGCACGGGATTTGGGAATAAGCTTTATTATCCTTGCAGGCGGAGAGCCGATGGTAAGGCGTGATGTTATAAATGTTGCAGGTCAGGTAAGAGATATCATATTTCCGATAATCACAAACGGTACGCTTATAAATTACCAATACATAGAAGAATTTAAAAAGCACCGAAACCTTATCCCGATTATAAGTATTGAGGGCGGAAAAGATATTACGAATAAACGGCGTGGTGACGGTGTGTATGAAAAGATTGATAAAGCTATGCAGGAGCTTTCAAAAAACCATATAATAACGGGTGCATCTCTGACGGTAACAAGGGAGAACTTGGACGAGGTTTTATCGGATGCTTATGTATCGGAGCTGAATAAAAAAGGATGTTCTGTAATGCTGTTTATAGAATATGTTGATGTTTCGGGCAAATCGGAGTTTACAATAACCGATACAGAGCGCGAGGTTATGAACGAGCGCCTTGAAAAGCTAAGAGAGGAGCATAGCGATATGCTGTTGGTGGCTTTCCCGGGCGATGAGAGAAAGGCAGGCGGTTGCCTTGCCGCAGGCAGAGGCTTCTTCCATATAAATTCACAGGGAGGGGCAGAGCCTTGTCCGTTTTCTCCGTATTCAGATGTAAATATCCGTGATACCTCCCTGATTGACGCCTTGCAGTCGAAGCTGTTTAGGAAGCTTAGCGATAGTGAGCTTTTAAATCAGGAGCATACGGGCGGTTGTGTGCTGTTCGGGCAAGACGAGGCGGTAAAGAAATTATTGGACTGATAATTACTGATTTTTGTATGGACAAAATCGGAAAAATTGTGTATTATTAGATATAAAGTAGATTTTAAGGAGGACTTAAATATGATTATTAAAGCGGTTAAATTCAGAAAAGACGGATTTTACGGTCAGCCGTTTGCTTTCGGCGGTGAAGAGGGTATGGACAAGTTTGATAATAATGTCCGCTACCGTGGCAGCTTGCAAAACTACCTGATTGATACAGGCGACGAGGTTATTTTGGTTGATACGGGACTGCCCAAGGGTACACCCGAGGAAAAACCAGATGAAACAAGCCCTGCATATACAGGTAAGGATATTTCAAGCTATATGGAGGCATTTTCAGCACTTGGCTACAGACCCGAGCAGGTAACAAAGATTTTACTTACGCATAAGCATGTCGACCATTCGGGTGAGCTTCGTTCATTCCCAAATGCAAAGATTTATGTAAATGAGGACGAACTTTCAGCCGATGAATTACAGGGTATTGACAATATCGTGCCTGTAAAGTTTACGGACGGCGCATATTATAATTTCCCTGCCTGTCAGAAGATTGCAGACGGTATCTATTATATAAAGGCAAAGGGCCATACAAACGGAAACAGTATAGTTATCGTGGAGCTTGACGGACTGTTCTATATGATTCACGGCGATATTACCTATGTTGATGAGGCATTGTATGAAAATAAGCTCTCTGTTGTATTTGATGATAAAGAGGCGGCTCGTGAGACACTTGACAGAGTTCGTGACTTTATTCGTAATCACCCGACAGTGTATGTATCAACTCATACACCGCAGGGCTATGAAAATCTTGAAGCAAAGCGTGTAATGGACTTGGATAACCCTGTTCCTACAGTGCTTGCCGAGGTTGATTTCTCAAATCAGGAGACAACGGGTAAATATGTATGCTCAATTTGCGGATATGTATACGATCCTGCAGAGCATGACGGCGTAGCATTTGAGGATTTGCCTGATGATTGGAAATGCCCAAGATGTAAACAGCCAAAAGAAAAATTCAATAAAGCATAAACGGATATTTACGGAACTGTCTGCGATAAATGCAGACAGTTCTTTTTTGTCGGTTTAATTTCAATATAAACCCAAATTTACCCGCAACAGCCTGTTTTTTTGGTTTTATAACTCACTTTTGCGTGCCGTTTGTATTAGACATACAACATATTGTGTAGCAAAAAATTTAAACAATGTCCTATTTGTGCAATCTATACAAAAAAATCAGAAAAAGTTTTTTTTTTTTTTGTATATTGCACAAATTGAATATAAAATCTAAAAATGTTAAAATGTAATCGATAGTAGGCTAAATGTGCAATTTTTCGGTAGGAGTGTGCAAAAAATGAGAGCTTTAAAATCTATTGGCGCTGTAGCGGTGTTTCTCTGCGTTCTTTTGATGCTGCAATCCGCATCATTTGCAGATAGCGTAAATATAGTACAGCGTGACAGCTATATAAAGGACGGTAAAGGAAACCTCCGTTTTATAACAGAGGTTACTTTAGATGGAGAAAAAACAGTGGATAGAATAGGTACATGGGTAGTACCTAAAAGCATTTTTAACGGCTGGGATGCAGATAATATAGTAGAAATTGAAAACGATAAGGTCTCGACTGATGATAAAGTTAGTGGTAAAACAAGTTTTAAATTTACCGCAGACATTTTAAATATCCCTGCAAATTTGCTTAATTTGGAGTTTTATGCAAAGTCCTATATTGTTTATAAAGATAGTAATAATGCAGATAAGTATGTACAAGCACCTCTTGCAAGCGAAAATGTAAATAATAGTGAGAATACCAAAGATTATTCTGCATCTTCGGAAGACAAGGCAAATAAACCTAAATATTATGACAGTACAAATAAGACAAACTCAAACACGACTGAAGAAGCAAAAGCTGATGTAGATAAATCATTTGTTACATTTGAAAAGAAGTTTGAAAATACAGATAAATACCTCTACCGTGTAGGTAATGCCAATGCGGTTGCGTTAAGCTCGCTCTTTACAGCAAATGGCACACCGTTAGGCATAGATGTAAAAATTACCAATAAAGCAGGTAACGCCGGCGTAAATAATACCACAGAAGAAACAACTCTATCCCAAAAGACATTGAGCGACACAATTCAGTTTACCGGCACAGGTGTTGTTGAAGTGGCAATAAAAGACTCTGCCGCAACACAGTATAAGTGCACACTCCTTCTTGAAGTGGTAGACGCAATAAACGCAACCTCCTACGCAATGAGTGCCACAAGCAATAATGTAGTATTGCTTGATGATGTTGGATTTAGTAGCGTTAAAGTAAGTAACGGCTATGCTATTTACGGTAATGGATTTAAGATGACATGTTCAAGCGATTCGGTTTCAAAGTATAGATATAATGGTTTTATTGAATTAGACAATGGAGTACTTGATAATGTTCAGGTTATCTGCCCTAATTTTTCGCATTCAATTTTATACGATAGCAATAAAACTGAAAATTTGAATACAGGCGACGGTGATGGTAGATATTACAATATGATAAATGCTGTTGCAATGAATGGTAGCAGTAAGATTATAAATTCGTATATTTCCGGCGGTCGTACTGCAGTCTATGCGAATGGAGTAGATCAGCAGATAATAAATTCAACAATAAATGGTGGTGCAGCTGCAAATATTCAAGCAGATGGTGCAAATACTTTATTGCTTAAAGATGTGACGACCATACAAGTTCCAACAAAAGCTAATGTAAACGATACAACGCAGACAAGGCTAGGTTTAGGTGTTACAAGTATAACGGGAAATACTGTGATAACTATTGAAGGGACATTAAGGCAGTATAACTGGGTAAATTCAGAATATTTGCAGTATGTGCAGGATTCAAGAGTTAAGAGCCCGTTAAGTACTGCGTTGGGGCTTAAACAGTATCAGCATACAATAGATGATAAAACTTGTATAAATGCAGGATTTGTATTTATTGAGGGAGATGCAAGTATAGTTGACAAGAGGGTAGAAAAGCAAGATGTTCCGTATGCATGGTATAGTGGACTGGTGTATTCATACACGAATGCAAACGGAACAATAGAGGAACTTAAAACAGAGCCTGTCTATACTCCGAATAAATTTGGCGACATTGTACCAAAAACAGTGTTTACAGATGAAAGCGGTGAAGACCGTATTTATACAGAATACTATGACGGTAGCATTTTTGTGCGAAAACTTCAGATTAGACTGCCTGTAAGCGGTAGTTATACACTGGATTCATCGAAATTGAAAATAATGAAATACGGTGAAGAAATACCATATACCATTTATAATGGCACTATAGCCATAGGGCAATCGGCGGTGTTCAGTGATATTGGAGATTACAATTATACATTGAAGTTTTATGATACTAAGTATTATGATAAAGATGGAGATGCCGTACAACAAAATATTGAATATGAATACCCATTAACCATATCAGTATCACAAGAGTCGATTGACCCGCCTGTATTAGTATCACAAAATTATGGGACTGCGCTCAGGGTGACAAGTGGAAGTGACTATAATCATGCTGTTCCAGCTTTGGAAGGTTTAAGTATAAAGTATTATTCTAAATCAGCTGGCAATTATGTAACTAAGGGTTTGTCAGATCTTACACCTACAACTTCTGGAAAAGCTAATGGTGATTATAATTATTGGGAGTATACATGTAACGATTTCACGCTTAAGATTACAAATATGAAGGAATTTAAGAGTGGCGACAATGGCGCACCGTTTGTGTATAACAGCAAACTCTATTTTGGACCGAAATCATCCAGTGGTTTAGTAGGAAGTGGTAGTACTCCAAGATCTCCAAAGCTAGAATATGAATTTACCGCAGCAGGTAAGACTTTAAAATTTGAGCATACTTGGTCAGGATTACAGAAAAATTCCAATCCGTCTGTATCGTATAGCACATTTAGTGGTAGTAGTAGCGGTGGTGGTAGCGGTAGCTGTCTTGCAGAGGGAACGCTGATAACTCTTGCAGACGGAAGTCAAAAGCCTATTGAGGATTTAACATTTGATGATGAGCTACTTGTATGGGATTTCTTCAAGGGTGAATATACAGTTTCTCAGCCGTCATTGCTTATGGACGATGGATTTACGGGGCTTGATACTATTAAGCTTAAATTCTCAGATAATTCGGATTTAACAATAGTATATGAGCATGGACTTTATGATGTAAATGAGAAAAATTATATCTATATCAATAAAGACAATGTTGATTCATATATCGGACATACATTTATTAAAACCGACGGTATTGAGAATAAAACAGTTGAGCTGGTAGACTATGATATTATAGAAGAGGGTGTACATAGTTATACATTGCTCACAGCTTTCCACAATAACTGTATAGCAAACGGTATATTAACTGTAACTCCACCGCCTGTACCGGGTTGGTATGATTATTTTGCAATAGGCGATGATATGAAATATGATGCTCAAAGTATGATGTTGGATATTGCAAAATATGGCTTATATGAATATGAGGATTTATCCGATTATGTATCACATGAGGAGTTTTGTGCGTTCAATGGCCCTTATTTAAAAGTCCTTGTTGGTAAAGGCTTAATAACATATGATGATATTATTGAGCAGATAGGTGTATTTATGGACACTAATTCAAGAAGAACATTGGACTAATCGTGACTAAAAGGGGGATTGATAACAATGAACTATATCAGGGCTGAAATGGAAGTTATAGATTTTCAGGATAATATAATATACACAAGCGGTTTTGTACTTGGCATTGGCGACCCGACGGCAGGAGCTACAGAGTATGATGCTCAGCAGTGGTCGGGCGCAGATGCGAATATAGATACGAGTACAGGTACCGGAAATGAATAAGTAATATTTTAAGGAGGATATAAAAACATGAAAAAACTATTCAAGGGTGTAGCTCTTACACTCGCAGCAATTATGACGGTGGCATCTGCACAGCTTGCAGTCTTTGCAGACGATGATGTAACAGAGCCACAAACATCAGAGGAGCAAACAACACAAACGCAAAGCTTGCCAAGCGCAACAGTAACGGAATTATACGGTGCAGACTTAAATGTTGACCTTAACCCGGATTACAGTGCTTTTACAGGCATAGACGGTGGGGAATACGCCATGAACAAGGCTGTTACATTTGCAACAGACTACCCTGACACACCGGAAGGTAATGCATTAAAGCAAGCAGAACTTGCTACTTACGGTGACTGGATTTGTGATTTCAGAATCACATTATGCACACCGACAGGCACAATGTCAGGTGATGAGCTTATGCTTGTAGGTAACTATGGTACTTACGGTGATGTTGGGTTTAGAGTTTCAAAACTTGCACAGTTAGCAGGGAAAGATGCGATAGATTCAAAACCAACTGAATATTATCTTATGCAGGTTATAGGTTTGGCAACCGGTAATGCGGTTAGCTCTAACCTTACATATGAAGAGGTTGTAAACAATGTAAAGGTATTCAAGTGCGGTGTTGTCGATGATGATTTACCACTTGACTCGTATGTCAAGGTACAGCTTGTAATGTTCGAGGACAGAGACAGAACAATTTGTCATGAAATAGGTGATTATGTTCTTTATACAAAAACAGGTACAAGCACAGAAGAAACCGTACAGGTTGGTACACTTGATGCAACTGTAGAAGAAACACAGGCTGAGGGTGTTACAGGTCTTACTGTCGAGGGTATTAAGGACAGCATTATTGCTACAGAGAAAACAAAGATTATCAATGATTATATTGTAGAGAATAATATAGAAGCAGTCGCAGGTGCGGAAACGGTTGTAAATGTTGATATATTTGCAAAAACTGAAGCAATTGAAAACACTGCAAACAGCAATGAGAAGTTCCAGCTTACTCCATATGCAAAAATCACCTGTGTAGGACATGAGGACAAAGAGGTTGCAATTACTAACGACCAGTTAAAGCAAAATGCTGAGATTGCAGTTACTATCCCTGTAACGGCAGAGCCTTTATATATTATCCACGCAACAGATGAGGGTACACTTATTGACAAGTACACAATAGGCAGTGGTGATAAGCAGTATACATATACCGGTGATGCTGATGGCGGCACATGTCAACTTACAATTTCACATTTCTCAACTCTTGAGGCTGTAACAAGTCGTGTAGAGGTTACAGATGTTGACGCATATATAGATAATGACGGATATGGAAATATCAGATTTATCTCAACATATAAGGACAATGAGCCAATTGAAGCATACGGTACATGGATTGTGACTAATGGATATCTTGACAATGCATACTTTGATAACAGTATCACCACTAACAAAGCTGCAAAATATTATTCAGATACTACCGGCATAGCTAAGTATGGTGACACATTCTCTGCTGATTTAATGAAGATACCTACAGCAATGGTTGGAACAACTTTTTATGCAAAATCATTTATAACAAGAGATAATGTGACTGGTTGGTCAGCAGCAATGAAGGCAGGCTCGGTAAATCAATATAAGAACTACACATCTGCAAATTTAACAGCTGAAGATTAAAAAGCTGAAAACGGAGGGAAATAATATGGAAACAATAAAGTATGAAAGAGCTGTTATTGAGGTAATCGAGGCAGAGCCTATTATCTGCGTAAGCACAGCCGCAGATCCAAGATTTATAAAAGATACAACCGCATCTGCAGGAAGTACAAATTACAATTCTACATTGTTTGAGTGATGATGTGTATGTGTAATCGTATGAAGAAATGCTTATTAGTTTTTTTCGTTCTCTTTTTGGGAATTTCGCCGGTGGCGTATGCCACCGATGGAATTTCCGTATATGTAGGGAATGAACAGGTGGAATTTGATGTACAGCCGCAAATAATAAACGACAGGACCATGGTACCCATGCGAAAAATATTCGAGGCTCTCGGAGCCGAGGTAGAATGGGTGCCTGACGACCAAATGATATTTGCCACAAGGGAGGCAAAGTGCGCCCTGTTCCAGATTGGCAAGTATGTTATGGCTGTAAATGATTTCTCAACCGATACCGTAACAAAAACAGAGCTGGATACAGCGCCGCTCATAATTGGAGATCGTACGCTTGTACCTGTTCGTGCCGTATCAGAGGCGTTTGGTATGCAGGTTAGCTGGGATAATGAGACAAAAACTGTACTGATAGATCCCGGTGAGAAAAATTAAATTTGCCCAACAATATAATAAGAAATGGTTTTGTAGCAAGTCGCTCAATGCCATTTCTTTTTTTATGCTTTTAAGCGGTAAAATCAAGCATACTGTAAATATTTGTTATAGAATTACGGTTATCCCCATAACTTAGAACTAAGGGCATATTCTTATTTACGCAGGTGGCAAAGACAGCAATGTTTAAAGCTAATCGAATAAGACTCGCCGGCCACTGCAAGCAGTGTCATTCGAGTAAGCATTTATTAGCCTTAAACATTACAAAGACAGGGGGACGGGGCTATGTTATCACATATAAATAACCGAAAAAGCGTACTTGGGATTTTTTCAATAATTTTATTTTTTTTCTTTGTTTTAGGTGTTGTATCGGGCACAATATTTTTTATAAAATCAGAAAATCCCGATGCGATTATTTCATATTTTAAAGAGGTCTGTACCTCATTATCCCAAAACCAAAGCAAAATTGATATCATAAAGTCCGTGGCAATAGAAAATACTCTTATCGGCGCAATAGTAATACTCTGTGCATTTTTTAAGCTCGGTGTTGTCGTTCCGCCGTTTGTGAGCCTGTATAAAGGGTTTATAACAGGCTTTTCGGTGGCAACCGCAATATCAACCTACAATATCCGTGGCGTGGCTTTAATGTCCACTGTTGCCCTTGATACGGCGTTGGTTAGTTTATCGCTTATATTATGCGGTGCGCTGTCTATGCTGGTATCGGTAACGGGTGATAAAAAAATAAAAAAATTTTTAATTTTTTTTGGAATTTTTTTAATTTCAATATTTTGTGTTGCGGGACTTATGCGAGGGGGGCTTACCACAACATTTATGAAATTCTTTTATCCAAAACTTTCATAAAAAATACATTAACTGGAAATAATGTATTTTAAAGGGAAAAAATGTGAAAAAAAAGGCTATACAAATTAAAATTTTATGGTATAATAATGGTAATGACTCAAAAATGTAACAAATGAGAAATAAAAGATACAATAGAGAAAAGAAAAAGAAAAACACAAAACGGGAAGGGGAAAGCAATGCGTGCGTATATAGACGAATATGCAAGCTTTATGAAGAATGTCAGACGAAAGTCTAAAAATACGGTTGACTCTTACAAGCGGGATATAAGTAAATACATTGCATATCTTACAGAATGTAAAATAACAGACATAACACAGGTAACAAGCGAGAATGTAAACAAATTTTTTGCGTATCTTGAGGACGAGGGCAGAGCAACATCTACCGTTTCAAGAACGCTTGCATCACTGAGATCTTTTTATATGTTTTTAATATACAACGGGGTTGTAACAAGTGATCCGACAAAGGACTTTGACGCTCCGCATGTTGAGAAAAAACCGCCTGTTATCTTGTCGGGCAGAGAGGTTGAAATGCTTATGCAGCAGCCCTCTGATTATGATAACAAGGGCATAAGAGATAAGGCGATGCTTGAACTCTTATATGCAACAGGTATAAGGGTAACGGAGCTTATAAACCTTGATATATCGGATGTAAACCTGTTTATGGGATATGTTCATTGTGCAGGCTCAAAGAAGGACCGTGTTATTCCAATAGGAAACAAGGCGGTAACGGCTTTGGGTAAATACATTGAAAAGGTGCGCCGTCATATGATAAAGACAAATGACGAAAAGGCGTTGTTTGTAAATTGTTCAGGTGTAAGATTATCCCGTCAGGGGTTCTGGAAAATAGTTAAATACTATCAGCATAAGGCAGGTATCACGGTTGAAATTACACCGCATACTCTAAGACATTCATTTGCGGCGCATCTGCTTGAAAACGGGGCAGACTTAAACTCAATCAAGGAAATGATGGGTCATGCTGATATTTCATCAACTCAGGTGTATACTACCGTTATAAACAACAAGATCAAGGATGTATACTTTAAAGCACATCCGAGGGCATAGAATATGAGAATATTTAAGAAAAAGGCAATTTTTCTGTACATTGTAATCGGCTTAATCTTAGCAGGTGTCCTGCTATTGACCTGCCGATTATTGTATATTAACAGACATTATGGACTCTCACAGTGGGCAAAACAGCAAATTGAGATAAGAAAAGACGGATTATTTAATACGAGCTATTACTTTGTAAATAATGATAAACGCTATATCGTATCAAATGATGAGTTTGACAGCTGCGATGTAAAGCAAATTGATGTAAAAGACGGTATGCTGTATATGGTAAACCATGCACGGGGTTATCGGATAGCATTCCCAAAAGGCGTTAAATTTGAGCTTGATGCATCAAATGAGTTTATCTGTGCAAAAACGGACGAGTATTCCATAACCGTATCAAAGGAGTTTTCTCCGTATGAGGGAACAAGGGCGTATATTGAGGAATACATAAATAAATTCCTGCTTGACGAGAGATTTCAAAGCCAGAACAAAATTAAAATCCATAAAAATGCGGTTGAGAAGATAAACGATTTATGGGTACAGGTAATGTTTGCAGAGCGCACCTCCGCGCCGATGTCGGATATTGAGAAGAATGTATATGCTTATTGCTATATCTATGACAAGGAGCAAAGATATTACCGTGTTATGGTAAAGGCAAAGGAATATAACAGGGAATTTATAGATACTGTTTATAAAATGCTCTATTCCTTTGAGCTTGACCTGCCGATAACGGGGCAGATGCAAAACACAACCGATTATCATCCAATAGAAAATCCTAAGTGGAATAAGGAAACAAGAGAATTTTATCATAGTCTTCTAAACAGCGACACTCTTAAATGGGGAATCTATGTACCTCAGGGTGTAAGGGACTTACATTTTGACGAGGTGGAGAAGATTGAGGATAAGATAGACTACACCTTTGACGGAATGATAGAATATCTCTATTATTGGGAGGATTTCCCGTCAGAGGGTATGCAAAAAGCGTATGATAGGGGTAAAATTGTTGAGGTAACAGTGCAGTGCTCAACCGTAATGAACGAGGAGCTAAACGGCTGGAGTCCTGCCTTTGACATACTTGACGGCGTATGTGATGATGATATACGGCGCTTTGCAAGAGCGGCAAAGGAGTTTTCACACCCGTTTTTGTTCAGATTAAATAATGAAATGAACTCCGACTGGACAAGTTATTGCGCCTCAATCCTTATGAATGATCCCGAGCTTTACCAAGAGCTTTGGAAGCGTTACTACAGGATTTTTGAGGAGGAGGGTGTTAATAACGCAATATGGATATTTAACCCCAATGACAATACTTTTCCGCCGTGCGGATATAATGATCCAAAAGCGTATTATCCGGGCAATGCATATGTCCATGTATTTGGCGTAACAGGCTATAATACGGGCACATACTATGCCGAAACCTTTGGCGAAAAATGGCGTGAGTTTGAGGACTTATATGATGAGGCATATACATTATTTGATGTGGAGTTTGGAAAATTCCCGTGGATAATAACGGAATTTGCATCGTCGTCTGTAGGCGGCGATAAGGTACAGTGGATAAACAATATGTTTGATGTATTGCCAAAGTACAAAAATATAAAAATGGCGTTTTGGTTTAACAGCGCCGACTGGGATCCCAACTACCCCAAGGAGACGGTAGTGTCAAGACCGTATTGGCTTGATGAAACAGATGAAACTCTGTCGGCGTTCGGAAAACGAGTAAAAAATACTTTAAAGTAATAAATATTACAAAATTAGCATATTATAATAGCATACAATACTTTTTGGAGGAATTGGTATGAGAAAGATAATATGCTTTTTTGTTGCAATCTTTATAATCACATCGTCAACTGTTTGCTACGGCGCGGCGGTTGAAACAAATGCAAAATCAGTAATCCTCATTGAAAACTCAACCGGTGAGGTTTTGTATGAGGACAATGCAGACGAGCCTTTGCCCATAGCATCGGTAACAAAGATTATGACCATGCTTCTTATTATGGAAGAGCTTGATAACGGCACAATAGAACTTGATACCATGGTTCCCGTATCTGAAAATGCCATGAGCTACGGCGGTTCAACCATGTTTTTAGAAGCAGGCGAAGAATTATCCGTAAACGATATGCTAAAGGGAATTGCGGTTGCATCTGCAAATGACGGCTGTGTTGCAATGGCTGAATTTTTAACAGGCTCAGAGGCGGCGTTTATTGAAAAAATGAACGATAAGGCAAAAGAGCTTGGAATGACAAACACGCATTTTGAAAACACAAACGGACTCGATAACGAGAACCATTATTCAAGCGCAAGAGATGTATCCATAATGTCAAAGGAGCTAATGAAGCACGAAAAAATATTTGATTATACAACCATTTGGACAGACTCTTTGCGTGACGGCAAATTCGAGCTTGCAAACACCAATAAGCTCATACGCTTTTATGACGGCGCAAACGGCCTGAAAACAGGTTCAACCTCAATGGCGCTTTGCTGTATAAGCGCGGCGGCAAAAAGGGATAATATGCAGCTTACGGCTGTTGTCCTTGGCGCGCCCACATCTGATGAAAGATTTAAAAGCGCAAGAAACCTGCTTGATTACGGCTTTGCAAATTACAGTATAAATCTTTTGGCAAGCAAATCCGATGAGATAGAGAGGGTCCCCGTAGAAAAGGGAGTACAACAAGATGTAGGCGTGAGCACAGAGGAGGATTGCACCGCACTCTTTAAAAGAGGCGAGGGAGAGGGCATAACAAGGGATATAACCTATAATGAAAGCATTGTCGCGCCGATAAACAAAGGCGATATCTTAGGTACAATTAAGTTTATGTCGGGTAATGAATGTGTAAAGGAATGTAAGCTTGTCGCAAACGAGGATGTGGCAAAAAAAGGACTTGGCGTTATAATAAAGGACTTTTTCCTGAGTATCTTAGGCGATATACTCTAAACTAAAATGGTAACATATCTGTTTTTTAAAAGTATAAGCCCCTCATCCTTCATTTTTTTAAGCTCACGGAGCATAGCGGATCTGTCAACACACAAATAATCCGCTAATTCTGCCATGCTTACGGGTATCTTGAATTTTACAGACCTGTTTATTTTACGCTGTAGGTTAAGATACTCCGTAAGTTTTTTCCTTATTGTCCTGCCCGTGGTTACGGTGTTTCTCTGTGAGAGCCGTTTGATTACTCCGGTGTAGGCTTCAATTAAATTGGTTTTAAATTGACAGTGTATATCACAATTATTTTCACATCCGTATATTGCTTTTTGTAAGTCCATTGACATTATTTCGGTGTTCATTAAAATCTCAAGAAAATAATTTACGCCCCTGCCTTCAAAAATCATATCCGCCGATACTATATCGTTAGTGTTAAGATAAAGTATTATTGAGGTGTTTCCGTCCTCATCAACCGCTATAAGTCTTGCCTGACCGGATTTTATGTACCAGATGCAGTTTTGTATTTCATCGGGCATTATTATATCGCCTTTTGTATAGTGTAGCTCCGAAATATTAAGGCAACTGTATAATTTTTTTTGATTAGAGTCTGTAAACCCCTTTAAAATGCCGTTTTCCATTGAATTTACCACAACTTTCCCTATTCTGTATATTCTGTTTGTTATAATATTGTAACACAATATATAGTATTTTAACACAAAAAAGTTGCAAATGCAACCGTTTATTTTTTTAGATTGTGCTATTATCATAAATGTACAATTTGGTAATATGAATTTTTGGTCAATACAATAATTTGAGGAGGAGAAAAATGAGAATAATCAAGAGAAACGGCTCAGAGGTCGTTTTTGACCGAAATAAGATTAAGGACGCGGTAAGGAAAGCGAAAGAAGCAGGCAAGGATAAGAATGAGCTTAGCGAAGAAGAAATTGATGAGATTGCAGGCTATGTTGAGGACTATTGCAAAAAGATGAACAGAGCGTTGTCTGTTGAGGAGATACAGGAGATTGTCGAAACTCAGATAATGGACCACGGCGCTTTTGAGATTGCAAAGAGGTATATAAGATTCAGATTTACAAGGAACCTTGTCCGTAAGAGCAATACTACAGATAATCAGATTTTAACACTTTTAGAGTGTAACAATGAAGAGGTTAAGCAGGAAAACTCAAATAAAAACCCGACTGTAAACAGTGTTCAAAGAGATTATATGGCAGGCGAGGTAAGTAAGGATATTACAGAGAGGCTGTTGTTGCCTCAAGAGGTAGTAGAGGCGCATAAAAACGGAATTTTGCATTTCCATGATATGGATTACTTTGCACAGCATATGCACAACTGCGACCTTGTAAACTTGGAGGATATGCTTCAAAACGGCACGGTTATAAGCGAAACCATGATAGAGCGTCCGCATAGCTTTTCAACCGCTTGTAATATTGCAACCCAGATTATTGCGCAGGTTGCGTCAAATCAGTACGGCGGACAGAGTATAAGCTTAGAGCATCTTGTTCCGTTTGTAGATGTGTCAAGGCAGACGATAAAAAAGCAGTTAAAGGCGGAGATTGAGGCAGTAGGCGGTAATTGTGATGAGGAGAAGTTTTCTGAGCTTGTTGAAAACCGTTTAAAGGACGAGATAAGCCGAGGTGTACAGACAATCCAGTACCAGCTTGTAACCTTGATGACGACTAACGGTCAGGCGCCGTTTGTCACTATATTTATGTATCTTGGCGAGGCTAAGAACGAGAGGGAAAAGCATGACCTTGCACTTGTAATTGAAGAAATGATAAAGCAGAGGATACAGGGTGTAAAGAACGAGGCAGGAGTTTGGATAACACCTGCATTCCCGAAACTTATATATGTTCTTGAAGAGGATAATATAAGAGAGGATTCACCGTATTGGTACCTTACCGAGCTTGCGGCAAAATGTACCGCAAAGAGATTGGTTCCCGATTATATTTCGGAAAAGATTATGTTAGAGCTTAAAAAGGATAAGAACGGTGACGGACATTGCTATACATGTATGGGCTGCAGATCGTTCTTAACTCCGTATGTTGATGAGAATAACAAGCCTAAGTATTACGGAAGATTTAACCAGGGTGTTGTTACAATTAACCTTGTCGATGTTGCTTGCACGGCAATGGAGGAGAACGAGGATATAAACCACTTCTGGGAGATTTTGGATAAGAGATTGGAGCTTTGTCATAAGGCAATCCGTTGCCGTCATGAGCGGTTAAAGGGTACATTATCGGATGTTGCGCCGATACTTTGGCAGTACGGAGCGCTTGCAAGGCTTAAAAAAGGTGAAACGATAGATAAATTATTGTACGGTGGATATTCAACCATTTCGCTTGGCTATGCAGGACTTTGGGAATGTGTGTACAGGCTTATAGGTAAAAAACTCACCGAGGCAGAGGGCGAGAAATTAGGCCTTGAAATTATGCAAAGACTTAACGAGGCATGCGCAAAGTGGAAAGCTGCGGAGAATATAGATTATTCAATCTACGGTACACCGCTGGAGTCAACAACCTATAAGTTTGCAAAATGCCTGCAAAAGAGATTTGGTATCATAAAGGGTGTAACGGACAGAAACTATATAACAAACTCGTATCATGTTCATGTAACAGAGCCGATAAACGCATTTGATAAATTGGCGCTTGAGTCAAAGTTCCAGAAGCTCTCTCCGGGCGGAGCAATATCATATGTGGAAGTTCCCAATATGCAGAATAATATTCCTGCGGTGCTTGAGGTTATAAAGTTCTTGTATGATAATATTATGTATGCAGAGTTGAACACCAAGAGCGACTATTGCCATGTTTGCGGATATGACGGCGAAATACAGATAGTTACAGATGAGAAAAACGGAAAGCTTGTATGGGAGTGTCCTAACTGCAAGAACCGTGACCAGGACAGAATGAATGTTGCAAGGCGTACCTGCGGATATATCGGAACACAGTTCTGGAACCAGGGCAGAACCCAGGAGATTAAGGAAAGGGTACTGCATCTGTAATGAACTATTGCGAGATTAAAAACTGTGATATTGCAAACGGCGAGGGAATAAGAGTAACGCTCTTTGTATCAGGCTGTACACATCATTGTAAGGGCTGTTTTAATAAGGAGACATGGGACTTTAATTACGGAAAACCGTTTGATAAATCGGTTGAGGATTATATTATAGAGCTTATGAAAAAGGACTATATAAACGGACTTACCCTGCTTGGCGGCGAGCCGTTTGAGCCTGTAAACCAAAGATGCCTTACTCCGTTTTTAAAACGGGTAAAGGAAACATACCCCAATAAGAATATCTGGTGCTATACAGGCTATACCTATGAAACGGATTTACTCAACGATAGCCGTGCAAGGTGCGAGGTAACAGATACTATGCTCTCGTATATAGATGTGCTGGTAGACGGTGAGTTTATCGAGTCGGAGTATGATATAAGCCTTAAATTCCGAGGCTCAAAAAATCAAAGAATAATAGAGCTTAAAAAGAATTAGAATAATGCAAATACAGACTTTTTTCTGAAGGTCTGTATTTGTTTTTGTTATAACAAAAATCAGGTTATCATTTATTTTAAATGCACATAATCATATTATGAGGTGAGGGATATGATTATAGGCAAAAAAATGTTATTTGGGATATGCGCTTTTGTTATGATTATGGCAACAATAGGCGGAATGTTAATAAAGAATGTAAACGCAAATGACAAATTGCGAATCGTTGTTGATGCAGGGCATGGCGAGCCTGACGGTGGTGCGGTAGGCATATCGGGTGTCGAGGAAAAGGACATAAATTTAGCCATTGCAAAAAAGCTTTGCGAGGTACTCCAAAACAAGGGTATAGAAGTTATTATGACACGGGATGACGATGACGGTATATGGGACAGTGAAGAGGACAGTATCCGTAAAAAGAAGGTATCGGATATGCATAACCGAAAAAAGATTATGGAGGACTCAAAAGCGGACTTATTTATAAGTATTCATATGAATTCTTTTTCAGATACCACCGCAAACGGACTGCATATTTTCTATGACAAAGCTCACCCTGAGGCAGAGGAGCTGGCAAACCTGATACAGGATGGAATTGCCGATATTACGGGTGCAAAAACTCATACTGTTAAAACTGCCGATACACGCCTGTTTTTAATGAAAAATCCGCCAATGCCTGCAATTTTGGTCGAGTGCGGATTTATTTCAAACAAAAAAGAAGAGGAAAAGCTAAAAAATGACGAATATCAGTCCAAAATTGCGTGGTCTATTGCCGAAAGTGTAGAAAAATATTATCAAATATTGACTAATGAAAATAATTGAGCTATAATAGGTGGCAAGTGTGAAATCACATAATATACATACGATAAGCGTATGAATTTGGAGGTAAAAATAATGAGTAGAGTTTATAATTTCTCAGCAGGTCCGTCAATGCTTCCTTTAGAGGTTTTAGAGCGTGCGGCAAGAGAAATGACAGAGTATGGCACATCAGGTCAGTCAGTAATGGAGATGAGCCACCGTTCAAAGGACTATCAGGCAATAATCGACCATGCCGAGGAGCTTGTAAGAGAGCTTATGCATGTACCTGATAATTATACGGTTTTATTCTTGCAGGGTGGTGCATCATCACAGTTTGCCGCAATACCTATGAATTTGGGTATCAAAAACCATAAGGCTGATTATATCATAACAGGTCAGTGGGCTAAAAAGGCTGCAGAAGAGGCAGAAAGATATATCACGGTAAACAGGGTTGCATCATCGGCAGACAAGACATTTTCATATATCCCACAGACTGATAGCACCATGTTTGACCCTGAGGCAGACTATTGCTATATTTGCTATAACAACACAATCTACGGAACACATTATACAGCACCTAAAATCCCTGATACAAAGGCTACATTGGTTGCAGATATTTCATCATGCGTAATGGCGGAGGAGATTGATGTTACAAAGTACGGTATCCTCTATGCAGGTGCGCAGAAGAACTTAGGTCCTGCAGGTGTAACTCTTGTAATTGTAAGAAATGATTTGATTACAGAGGATACCTTGGAGGGAACACCTACAATGTTCAAGTACTCAATCCATGCAAAGAACGGATCAATGTACAATACACCGCCAACATACGGTATCTATGTGTTAAGTCTTGTGCTTGAGTGGATAAAGGAAAAGGGCGGAGTCAAAGAGCTTGAAAAGATAAACAAAGCAAAAGCAAAGCTTTTATATGATTTCCTTGACTCATCCGAGATGTTTCATGGCACAGTTGTTCCCGAGGACAGATCATTGATGAATGTTCCGTTTGTAACAGGCGATGAAGAGCTTGATAAGAAGTTTGTAAAAGAAGCTACAGAGGCAGGCTTTATAAATATTAAAGGTCACAGAACCGTAGGCGGAATGCGTGCAAGTATCTATAATGCAATGCCTGTCGAGGGTGTAGAAAAGCTTGTTGAGTTCATGAAGAAATTTGAAGCAGAAAACAAGTAATAAACGGAGGAAATAAAGATGTTTAATATCTTAACATTAAATAAAATAGCGCAGTGCGGTCTTGACCAGTTGGGCGATCACTATACTATAACTGACGATGAAAAGGCAAATGCTGACGGTATCATTTTAAGAAGCTTTAAAATGCATGATATGGAATTGCCAAAAAATTTAAAAGCAGTTGCAAGAGCAGGTGCAGGTGTAAACAATATCCCGATTGAAAAATGCTCCGAGAAGGGTATTGTAGTGTTTAATACCCCGGGCGCAAATGCAAACGCTGTTAAGGAGCTTGTAATTGCAGGCTTGTTGCTTGCCTCCCGTGATATTATCGGCGGTGTTGAGTGGGCTAACACTTTAACAGGCGATGATGTTGATAAGCAGGTAGAAAAGGGCAAGTCAAACTTTGCAGGTAACGAGATTATGGGTAAGACTTTAGGTATAATCGGTCTTGGCGCTATAGGTATTCTTGTTGCAAATGCGGCAGTGGCGCTCGGTATGGATGTTATTGGTTATGACCCGTACCTGTCAGTAAGAAACGCCTTGAAGTTATCCGATAAGGTAAAGATTTACAAGGATGTAAAGAATATATATACAAAGTCTGATTATATTTCAGTTCATGTTCCGCTTATGGACTCGACAAAGAACACAATAAATGCCGAAACCATAGCTTTAATGAAGGACGGAGTCAAGATTTTGAACTTTGCCCGTGGCGGACTGGTAAATGACGAGGATATAAAGGCGGCAATAAAGTCGGGCAAGGTTGCAAAGTATGTTGTTGACTTCCCCGGTAAGAGCGCAGTATCGGAGGAGGGAATAATTGCAATTCCTCACCTTGGCGCATCAACAGAGGAATCTGAGGATAATTGTGCTATTATGGCGGCACAGGAGATTTCAGAGTTCCTTGAAAACGGCAACATTTCAAATTCCGTAAACTTCCCTAACTGTTCATTGCCTGTAGGTAAGGGCGGAAGAATAACAATTATTCATAAGAATGTGCCAAACGCCATTTCAAAATACACCGATGCATTGGCTATAAATATATCTGATATGATTAACGCATCAAAGGGCGATTATGCTTATACCATAATCAATACCGATGAGAGTATTCCCGAGGCAGTAGTTGAAAAGCTCGAGAATTTACCCGATGTACTGAAAGTACGAGTTATAAAATAATCACCGGACTGATGCATTTAGCGCAGAACATTTCATTACAAACAAAACTCACCACTCGGAGTATACACATACGCCGTCGGGTGAGTTTTATTTGTTCTGCATCTAAATTCATTCAGCCCGGTAAACATAAGGTTCAGTTTACAAGGCTCATTTTGTTATACTGTTGTTTTTATGTCTTGTTTCGCCTTTTTCTCGGGCACTATTTTATCAAATTCCTCATTCTTTTTTAGATTTTCAAAAGCGACTGCCATCATCAGTTTTATACGGTTTAGCTGGTTTACCTCGGATGCGCCGGGGTCATAGTCAACCGCAACAATATTTGATTGCGGGAACTGACGGCGAAGCTCTTTTATCATGCCCTTGCCCGTTACATGGTTTGGCAGACACGCAAACGGCTGAACGCAGACAATATTCGGCGTTCCGTGCTCGATAAGCTCAATCATTTCGCCTGTCAGGAACCAACCCTCGCCTGTGAAATGTCCAAGCTGAAGCACATTTTTTGCGCCCTCTGCAATATCACGAATTTTGCTTGGGGCAATATCATGGAATTTCGGCATTGAGAGCATTTTCTTTGTCATATGCGCGCGGAATGCCTCAATCGTCTTTATAGCAAGATTGCAAAGCGCGGCGGTTGACGCCTTTGCGCCGAGATTGTCATGCTTAAAGTTGATATTGTATAAGCAGTACAGCATAAAATCTGTAAGTGGCGGCATAACTGCTTCTCCGCCCTCCGACTCAATAACATCTACAATGTTGTTGTTTGCGTCGGGGTGGAACTTAACCAAAATCTCGCCTACAATTCCGACTTTCGGCTTCTTTACTGATGTATCAATCGGAATTTTATCAAAATCATCAAGAATTTTATCAATGATTTTCTTTAATTTCAGATTTTTTTTGTCGTTCTTTATAAGTGAATTGTAAAGACGAGTAAGCCACTTATCCTTTAACTTGTCGGTTTCGCCCTTGTTGAGTTCATAAGGCCGTATACGCATGGTAAGCGCCATTAACAGATCTCCCCATAGCGCTGCTTTTAACAGTCCGTCTGCAAGGGGAAGGGTAATCTTAAATCCCGGATTATCCTCAAGCCCGACGAGGTTTAGTGATATTACAGGCACCTGCGGATAGCCTGCCTCCAATAATGCCTTTCTTAAAAATGCAATATAGTTGGTCGCACGGCAGCCACCGCCTGTTTGCGTTATGATAACAGATGTATTATCAGGGTCGCATTTCCCCGATGTAAACGCATTTACAAGCTGTCCCGTTACCATAATAGACGGATAGCAAGCATCATTATTAACGCTCTTTAATCCTGCCTCAACATCTTCTGCGCTTGCGTGTTCCAAAACCGTAAGGTTATAGCCGTTGGCTCTGAATACCGCCTCAAACATACCGAAATGTATCGGACTCATCTGCGGACAGATAATGGTATGGTTTTTCTTATGCTCCTTTGTAAACTGTACCTTGTTAATGGTGTAGTCCTCAATCTTGTGTGGTACAAATGAGTTTTGATCTCTTTCGTTTACGGCCGCGCGCAGGGAGCGTACTCTTATTCTCGCTGTGCCGAGGTTTGAAACCTCGTCAATTTTAAGCGTTGTATATATCTTTTCGTATGCCTGTAAAATTTCCTGCACCTGGTCGGTTGTTACGGCGTCAAGTCCGCAACCGAATGAGTTAAGCTGGATAAGCTCAAGGTTTTTATTTTTCACAACCTGCGCCGCCGACTCATAAAGCCTTGTATGGTATGCCCACTGGTCAACAACTCTTATATCACGCTTAAGATGTCCTAAATGCGCAACGGAGTCCTCCGTTAAAACCGCAAATCCCAAGGAGGTTATCATATCGGGTATACCGTGATTTATTTCAGGGTCGATATGATACGGTCTGCCTGCAAGCACAATACCGCGCTTGTTGTGTTCTTCTAACCACTTGATTGTTTCCTCGCCGGATTTTTGTATGTCACGCTTAAACCGTGCAAGCTCTGAAAATGCAATGTCGGTTGCGTGGTCAACCTCTGTTTTTGTTATTCCAAAATCCGCAAGCGTTTTTGCCATTTGCCTCTTAAACGACGGCTTGTCGGCAAGATTGATAAACGGATACATATACTTTATTCCGTTTTCCCTTACTGCATCCATATTATTGTATATAACCTCGGGGTATGAGGTTACCATGGGACAGTTGAAATGGTTTCCTGCATCGCTGTATTCAATCTGCTCGTATGGAATACAGGGATAGAAAATATTATGTATGCCCTTGTCGATTAAATCCTTAATATGCCCGTGAACAAGCTTTGCAGGGTAGCAGGCGCTTTCGCTCGGTATTGAGTCAATGCCCTTTTCATAAAGAGCGTGAGAGCTTCTTGAAGAGAGCTTTACCGAAAAGCCAAGCTCCGTAAAGAATGTATGCCATAGCGGATAGTTCTCATACATATTAAGAACTCTCGGTAAGCCTATAACCCCGTGCTTTGCCTCGGACTCGGGCAATGATTTGTAGGCAAATACACGCTTGTACTTGTAATCGTATAGGTTTGGCAGGTCGGTCTTTTTCTTTTCTATACCTGCTCCGCGTTCACAACGGTTACCCGAAACAAAATGTCCGCCGTCGCCAAAGCTCGTTATTGTGAGCTGGCAGTGGTTGTTGCATTTTTGGCAACGGGTAAGCTCGGTTTTGAATGTGAACTCGTCAAGCTCATCTTCTTTTAAAATATCACATTCCGTACCGTTCCAGCGCTCAATTGATATAAGCGCCGCACCGTATGCACCCATGATACCTGCAATATCGGGCCTTATAACATTTTTACCCGTTAAAAGCTCAAAACACCTTAAAATTGCATTATTGTTAAATGTTCCGCCCTGAACAACGATATTGTTGCCCATAAGCTCAGGGTCACGGAGCTTTATAACCTTATAAAGCGCATTTCTTACAACCGAATATGAAAGCCCTGCACTAATATCGCCGACTGTTGCACCCTCTTTCTGGGCTTGTTTAACCCGTGAATTCATAAATACGGTGCATCGTGTACCCAAATCAACAGGGTTGTCGGCAGTCAGGGCTTCTTTTGAAAAGCTTATCGCATCAAAGCCCAATGACTCGGCAAAGGTCTGTATAAATGAGCCACAGCCTGATGAACATGCCTCGTTTAGCATAATGCTGTCGATTACACCGTTTTTGATTTTCATACACTTCATATCCTGACCGCCGATGTCGATGATGAAATCAACGCCGGGGGAGAAGTGGTTTGCGGCTTTGTAGTGCGCAATGGTTTCTATTTCGCCCTCGTTTATGCGGAACGCTTTTTTCAGTAACAGCTCGCCGTAGCCTGTGGTACAGGCGTTTGCGATAAATGCGTTTTTTGGTAATTTGGAATATAAATCCTTTAAAATCTTTATTCCGCATTTTATCGGTGAGCCTTCATTTTTGCCGTAGTAATCATATAAAATTTTAGCGTCCTTGTCGATAAGCGTGCATTTTATGGTAGTTGAGCCGACATCAAGACCTAAAAATACAGGTCCGCTTGCGTTTTTAATATCGCCTCTTAAAGCCTTGTCTTTATCGTGACGGGTAAAAAATTCCTCACGCTCGTTATCGTCAATAAAGAGCTTTCTCATTCGGGTAATTTCAGTGTCCGTACCCTTTGAATTTTTGAGGATATCTATTAAAGTATCAATGCTTGCTTTTTTATCCTCGTACATAAGCGCCGCGCCGATTGCAACAAATAACTGTGCGTTTTCGGGAATTTTAAACGAGGTTGCATTTTCCTTTAGCGTTTCCTCAAACTGACGGCGTAACTGCGGTAAAAAGTGCAAAGGTCCGCCTAAGAATACTATATTTCCCTTTATCGGTCTGCCCTGTGCAAGCCCTGAAATTGTCTGTGTAACAACCGCCTGTAAAATTGATGCGGCAACATCCTCCTTTGCAGCACCCTCGTTTAACAGTGGCTGAACATCTGATTTTGCAAATACACCGCACCTTGCGGCAATGGGGTATATGATCTTATGATGTGAGGCAAGCTCGTTTAGTCCGTCTGCATCGGTTTTTAAAAGCATAGACATCTGGTCGATAAAGGAACCCGTACCACCTGCACATGTACCGTTCATTCTCTGCTCAAGACCACCCGAAAGATACAAAATTTTTGCATCCTCGCCGCCAAGCTCTATAACAACATCGGTATCGGGTAGGAATGTCTTTATTGCCTCCTTGTTTGCAATTACCTCCTGAACAAACGGCAACGATAATATTTTTGCAAGCAAAAGACCGCCCGAGCCTGTTATTACAACAGTGAACGGCGTATCGCCGATAATTGGGCGAACCTCATCAAACAGAGTTAAAACCGTCTGCTTAATGTCAGAAAAATGCCTTCTGTATTCGCTGTAAAGTATTTTATGTGTATCGTCGATGACAACAACCTTTACGGTGGTTGAGCCGACATCTATTCCCATATGTAAATTATTCAAGAAATAACCCCCTTTAAAAATAGGTAATAATGAAAAGGGAATAGTGAATAGGTAGTGAGTAGAATGTGTTTGCACCCGTTCACTTTTCAATATTACCTGCGACTGCGTTTTGCACTCAATTATAGTAGGTATTTATTATAATCCATCCATTCTATTATACTATTTTTGACAAATTCAGTCAAGTTTGAATTGGAAATTTCCAAAAAATAATGATGGGTGACACTTTAGCTTCCGTGATTTAAGACATAGTTGTGTTGCCGTTTTATTACAATTAGGGTAAAACATCAAAATTATACAGGAGGTTTTAGGACACGAAGATTATCAAACGACGGCTAATATATAGCCATGTTTTAGATTGTACAACCAATACCGCAATCGACACATTGGATAGGGGATTAAGTAATTAACAAAAACGAGATAAACGAATGTTGGGTGGAAAAAAGACGGTAAAATCCCGATATTTTTCATTTTTTTAAACACCTGTCGAATTTAAAAAAGGGTAAAAAATAAGGCTCAAACATAGTGTTTAAGCCATTTTGGAAAGATTGGTGCGGATGAAGGGACTTGAACCTGTCAAGTTGAGCATTATATATTCAAAAAAGTGCACAACAAAAAACCAAGCAGTCTTTGCTTGGTTTTCCATTGTGGTGCGGATGAAGGGACTTGAACCCCCACGTCGTAGACACCAGATCCTAAGTCTGGCGCGTCTGCCAATTCCGCCACATCCGCAAATTAAAACCCCTTATTTTTACACGGGAGAGGTGCCCGAGGAGGAGCGAACAGCTTAATCCTCTTATCTTGTAGATAAAAACTTTCATCTACAGGCAAGAATTGTAACATACTTTTTCTTAAAAGTCAATAGATTTGTTTACATAATTCAACAGGACAAAAATATGTCTAAATAAAAGCAAAAAACGACTGAAAATTTGCACAAAAATTATAGCAAAAATTTTACACTGTCAAAACAATTCATAACTGTACAAATTGCACAAGTTATTGTATAATAGAGGAGTATAGTATACAAGAAGGAGAGGAAAAACACAATGAAAGTTAAAACTTTTAAAAAGGTCATTGCAACAATTGCATCACTTGCAATGACAGCGTCTGCATTTGCGGGACTTAGTATAAGCGCAAGTGCGGCAGTTGGCGATGTGTTGTATAGCCAAGATTTTGAGGGCGTGGCACTTACAGATCTTACATACACTCTTGCCGGCAATACAACAGCACAGATGCTTACCGATAAGGCAGGAAATGCCACAACATTTTTTGACTATTATGTAAGCGGTGCAAGCGGTAACCGTGCTTCAACACTTACTTTACCAAATGCGTACGGTAAAGGAGTGCCCGTTGAGTTTTCAATGAAAATGAGAATGATGGGGTCAAACACAAACCCAAGTGAGTTCCAGGTTCGTGACAGTGCGGGAAAGGCCATTCTTTCAATGACTGCAAACAGCTATGTGGGAAGCCCCGCAATAAACGGAACATCAGTTACTTTAACAACAGGCAACATTGGTGCGGTCCTGGGTGTATCCAACTATGCTACAACAGGTTGGCTTGAATTTTCGGGAGTAATTGATTTTTCAAAATCACCGGCAGTTGTTGATCTTACTGTAACAGATACAACAAACGGTAATGCGGTTGTGTACTCGGACAAGTATTCAACAGAAGCTGCAGATATCAAGACCATATACGGAAGTATCGGTAGATCAAACGGTGCTTTTGCATTTGATGATATTTTAATCAAGGAAACTCAGGTGCAGGGTGTATCGTACAAGGTAACATATAATGTTGATGGTACCGAAAGTACAGAGTTTGTTGACGAGGGTTCATATATTGCAAGCGTTCCTGAAACAACAAAGATAGGTTATATCTTTAAAGGTTGGAATAAAGATTCTGACACAGCTACATTGTATTCAACAGCTGATATTCAGGCTATGGCAATTTCAGCAGAAACTGCATTCACGGCTGTATTTGAAAAAGATACATCATATATAGAGCCGATTACATCAATTGTAATTTCAGGCCCTGATAAGATGACATTCGGTCCTAACCCTGATACAGCGGCAGATAATGCATACAGCGTAAAGCTAACGGGTGAGGCAGGCACTGATATGACAGCTGCTACAATTGATTCTCGTGTAACCGATTTCAATGTTGAATGGGATATAGAAGGCTTCAAGACTGAAAACGATACAGAAGGTCAGTACTGTGACAGCTACGGTGCATTTACAGTTAACAATTCAACTGCAAATGATACAGTATTTGCTCTTAGAAATGTTCCTATGAATTTCTACGGCAAAATGACTGCTACAATTACATATAACGGCGAGACATTTACAGCTTCAAAATATGTAGTAGCATTGGGAAATACAACAACTGACAATATCCTGCCGGTTGCCGGATATCCGTCTGATTATGATGAGTATGACGATGCATTTGTTGGGTATGCTTCTGCAAAAGATACATACGGAAATGTAAAGGATTTAATTCTTGGCGAGTGGAATATGTCAGGTTCTGACCCTAACGGTAGCGCTGTAATTATGAATGAAAATGGAAATAAGTTTGTAAGAGTTACATCAGCTACCGGCAGTAAGTCACACATGTTTACAAAAACAATTGAAGCACCTCAGTCGCAAGTAATATTTACACAAGATGTAAGATTTAACTCAAACGGCGGTATAATTACTCTTACCTCAAAATATCCGTTCTATGGTAATGGTTATACTTGTCCTGTAACATTGCGATATAGCGGTGGAGCAGTTACTTTAAACGGTGCTTCAGTGGTTGATTCAAATGATAACACCGCAGCAATAACTGCAGGAACATGGTACAAAGTAGTATTATCAGTTGATAAAACTACACAGACTTGCTTTGTAAAAATTTATGACACAAACGGCAACTATGTGGGCGGAGCAGATAATGTAGCATGGACAGAGGAGTCAAATCCGACATACTACAGCATCGGTATGGACAATAAATTGATTGGTACAATTGATTTTGATAATTACAGTGCTAAGTATGCGACAGCTGATACAGCTACATATTCACTTACCGCATCTCAGGATACATTGTCAATTCCTAAGGGTGACACAGCAGATTTAGTTGCATCATTAAAGACAACTGAAGGTTATGATATAACAGGTGCTGCAACATGGACAGTGCTTGAAGAGGATATGCAGGAGGGTGTTATTATTACACCTGACGCTACAGACTCACACAAGGCAACCGTAACTTTAGCAGACGGTGCAGAGGCAGGCGAGGCTACTGTACAGGTTAGCATTGCAGGCTATACAAAGACAATAACACTTAATATTACATCATCGGCAGAGAGCGTTAAGTTTACAAAGTCAAACACAAGCGTATCAATTCCGCTTGATGATACAGCTACAACCGCTGAATATGAAGCAGTAGTTATTGACGGTGACGGAAACGATTTAGGCAGAGATGTAACATATGCAGTTTATGATAAGAATAACACAGCAGAGTATACATTCCCTGAGGGTATCACATTTAATAACGGAGTACTTACAGTAGAGAAAACAGCTCTTCCTTGCACATTCACAATCCGTGCAACAGGTAAGAACACAGACGGTAACGATATTTCAAAGGCTGTCAAGGTAACAGTTCACGGTCTTGCATTTGACTTTGGTACAACAGACGATGATGCGATAGCTGAGGGTTACACACCGGTTGGTACAGATACTGCATATACCGACGCCCGTGGCTACGGTGTTGTAGGAACACCTGTTGCAGGTGGCAGTGCATCAACAGAAGATGCGGACACAGACTATTTAGACGGAGCATTTGAGTTTGATGCAAAGGTAACACCGGGTAAGATGTATACTGTAGAGGTTACATATCAGGGATCAATTGTTAATGCATATGTAAGCCCTGATCTTGCAGGTTATACACTTGGTTCGTTTAAGGAAATGACAACAGCTACATATACTGTTGCGTCTGTAAGCGATATTATGGACTTGAGATTTGTAAATTACACTTATCAGGTAACAGGTGCAGACACTCCTAACGATACATCTGACGATAAGTATGAAACTACAACACCAAAGGTTTCATCTGTAAAGATTACAAAGAATGCAGACAGAACACCGAGAACAAAGCCTGTACTTCACCATGTTGGTGACTCAACAGCAGCAAATAACGGCTCATGGGCATATCATATCGACCATAACCGTTCATCATTCCCTGAACTTGATGCACTTGTAACATTTGCAAACAACGGTGCAGGCGGCAGAAACCTTTGCACATATTATACACAGGGTAAGTTACAGGGTGTATTGAATGACATTTATCCGGGCGATATCGTAATGTTTGGTAATAACGGTACAAACGGTATGGGTTCATCATTTGAGGCAGATGTAAACTACTACCTTGATGCGGCTGAGGCAATGGGTGCAAAGATTATAATTAACTCATACACACCTCACGGTGCAGTAGGCGCTTATGCAGGCTGTTACGACAGCGCAACAAACACATTTAACGGATACCGTCAGGATTCTTATGATGTTATCGTAAGAAAGGTAGCAGAGGAAAGAGCTAAAACCGATGCTAACTATCTTGGATTTGTTGAGATAGGCAAGAATGCAGATGCAGCATTCAACGCATATGTGGCTGACTATGCTAATAACGGTTACGCAAGCGCAGATGCAGCTGCACAGGCAATAATTAAGTGCTTCTCTGACCATAACCACTATAGTGACGGTTCAATTGCCCGTACATTGATGCTTGACGGTTATGGCGATGTTAAGGGCGTAGTTGAGCAGTTAGTTACTATCTTAACAGCTACACCTAAGATTACATGTGATCAGATTATCGCAACATATGAAAACGGTGTTGTAACAGGCGTTACAATTAATCGCGGTGTTGAGGTAGAGGACGCAACAATGAGTGTTGTAACAGATAACGGCGTTACAACAAAGACAATGTACTGGACAACTGTTGAGGAAATGGAAATAGCCAAATAATCATACAGGTTATTAAAGGTATATTAACGAAGAAATCCGCATTTGCGGATTTCTTCATTTTTTTGCCTAAAACTAAATTTGTCTTTAAATTCATAAATAAATGCTTGATAAATGTGCCAAATTTGGTATAATTAAAGCGTAACAGAAATTATATAAGGAGTATGTACATATGAAATCTATAAAAGAATATGAATTTTGGTTCGTAACGGGAAGTCAGCATTTGTACGGTGAGGAAACCTTAAAGCAGGTCGCTATTGATTCCCGTGCGATAGTGGATGCGCTAAATGGCACAGGCAAAATGCCGTGCCATATCGTATACAAGCCGACTGTTAAAACACCTGATGAGGTAACAAAAATATTTAAAGAGGCATCGTATGACGATAAGTGTGCAGGCGTTATAACATGGATGCACACATTCAGTCCGTCAAAGATGTGGATAAACGGATTAAAGAACTTTAAAAAGCCATACTGTCATTTGCATACACAGTTTAACCGTGAAATACCGTGGAACGAGATAGATATGGACTTTATGAACCTTAACCAGTCTGCGCATGGCGACAGGGAACACGGTTTTATCGGTTCAAGACTCAGAATGTCCAGAAAGATTATGGTTGGATATTGGGAAGATGCAGATGTTCAGAAAAAATTATCCGATTGGATGAGAACTGCTTGCGGATATATGGTATCGCAAAGCCTTAAAATGTGCAGATTTGGTGATAATATGCGTCAGGTTGCCGTTACAGAGGGCGATAAGGTTGAGGCAGAAATAAAATTCGGCTGGGATATTGAATACAGACCTGTAGGCGATCTTGTTAAAATTCTCAATGAGGTTACCGAAGAAGAAATTGATGCAAAGATAGCGGAGTATAAAACCCGTTATGAAATGGATACACAAGCCGAGGATGCTGTAAGATACCAGGCAAAAGAGGAAATTGCAATAAGAAAAATGTGTGAGGAATTTGGTTACCGTGCATTTGTAACAAACTTTGAAGATTTGCACGGACTTTGCCAGCTTCCGGGTATTGCAGCACAGAATATGATGATGGACGGATACGGTTTTGGCGCAGAGGGCGACTGGAAGGTTGCGGCAATGGACGCAATTATGAAAGCCATGTCTGAGGGTATGAACGGCGGTACTGCGTTTATGGAGGACTACACATACCACTTTGAGAAGGATAACGAGCATATTCTGGGCGCGCATATGCTTGAGGTTTGCCCGTTGGTTGCGGCAAATAAGCCGAAAATCCAGGTGCATGAGTTAGGAATAGGCGACAGACAGCCACCTGCAAGATTGGTATTTGACTCAAAAGACGGCGATGCAATAGTTGTATCATTGGTTGATATGGGCGGCAGAATGAGATTGATTGTAAATGATGTTAAGGCTTGCAATCCTTTGCATCCGATGCCGAAGCTCCCTGTTGCGGGCGTAATGTGGAAGCCAATGCCTGACCTTGCGACATCTGCCGAGTGCTGGATAATGGCAGGCGGAGCACACCACAGCGTTTTATCATATGATGTTACTGCCGAGATGATGCATGACTGGGCAAATATGATGGGTATTGAGTTTGTACACATCAATGAAAATACCACAGTTGAGGGAATGGAAAAGGAGCTTCTCTATAACGATATAGCGTATAAGCTTAAATAATTGTTAAAATTTGGTGATAAAACACAAAATAAGTCAATAAAAAATGAAGTTTGGCTATTGCTAAACTTCATTTTTTTTGTTATAATGTGTGTATGAGATATTTTAAGAGAAGATTGATACAACAAATGCTTGTATGTGTGTTAGTATCCGTACTATCCACCATTGCGGCAAAATTCGGGCTTATTCCAAACGATAGATATAAGTGTATGATCGCATATATAATATGTGCGATATTTATTTTTGTACCTACATATTTCTGGGAGAGGAGACAGGCTAAAAAGCACAGAAGACTCAGTCAATATTTTATATGCAATATCCTCGTTTGGGGCATACAATTCGTGCTTGGACTTATACTGTTCTTTACATCAAAGGACTTATTATTTACATGGACATATGTGTACACTAAATTATTTAAGGTGTTCTATGTTCCCGACATACCTTCATATATATTATGGTTTGCAATGTATTTTGCATTGATATTTGTTGCTCCGTCCAAGAATACATATAAATATGCAATAGAGCGCCAAAAGCGTAAGAAAGAGGGACCGAGCGAAGCGGAGCTTGATGCACAGAACAGGTCAAGGTATGCGCCGATTGACCGCTCAAATATGTAAATTGAATATGCAAAAGCTGCCTGATAATACATTTGGCAGTTTTTTTGTTGGTTTTGCTTGAATATGCTAAAGTTATGTGATATTATATAGTATTGTAAAAAAGTAAAGGGGTAAAAAGAGGTAGGTATAATGAGCAGTTTAGAAAATAATTTCAGGGAAATTATTCCGTATACGCCGGGTGAGCAACCACAGTTTAAGGATAAGGTAAAGTTAAATACCAAGGAAAATCCGTATCCGCCATCACCCAAGGTTATGAATAAAATGCTTGATTACAACGAGTTAAAGCTATATCCCGACCCGACGGCAGAGGAGCTTATAAGCGCCATTGCAGACTACCATGGTGTAAGCAAGGATATGGTCTTTGCAGGGGTAGGCTCTGATGATGTTTTGGCGACCTCATTTATGGCGTTCTTTAATTCGGGAAAACCTATACTTTTTCCCGATATTACATACGCATTTTATGATGTGTGGGCGAATTTGTTTAAAATACCTTTTACAAAATGTCCGCTAAACGATAATTTTAAAATAGAAAAAGAGGATTACTATAGAGAAAACGGCGGAATAGTATTCCCTAACCCCAATGCGCCAACGGGCATTTTGATGCCTTTATCACAGCTTGAGGATATACTTTCACATAACCGTGATGTTGTTGTCATAGTTGATGAGGCGTATATTGATTTTGGCGGAGAGAGTGCAATACCGCTGCTTAATAAATATGATAATTTAGTCATTGTTCAGACTTTTTCAAAATCGAGGTCAATGGCAGGTATGCGGATAGGTTATGCAATAGCAGGTAAAAGGCTTATAAAGGAGCTTAATACCGTTAAATATTCATATAATTCATATACATTGAATTACCCGTCTATAAAGCTTGGTAAATTGGCGATAGAGGATGATGAGTATTTTAAAAATACAGTTTCAAAAATTATAAATACCCGTGAGCGTGTAAAAAAAGAGCTTTCCGACTTGGGCTTTTCGGGAACGGAGTCTATGAGCAATTTCCTTTTTGTAACACACAAAAATATTATGGCAAAGGATATATTTGGGGCATTAAAGGAAAAGCATATATTTGTAAGATACTTTGACAAGCCAAGGATAGATAACTATTTAAGAATTACAATAGGCACCGATGATGAAATGGATAAGCTCATAGCATTTTTAAAGGAGTATATCAATAAATGATTTCCGATTTTCATATACACTCGTATTTTTCATCAGACAGTGATGAAAAGCCCGAGAATATAATCAAAACCGCAATAGGCAAGGGAATGGATATGATTTGCTTTACAGACCACCAGGACTTTGATTATAACTACAGCGATTATGACTTTACACTCGATTATGAAAGATACTTTGCTGAGCTTACGGCATTAAAGGATAAATATAAGGATAAAATCCAAATCCGCATAGGTGTTGAAACTGGACTTGAACCGCATTTGGACAAGCGGTTAGCGGATTTTGTGCAAAAAAAGCCGTATGACTTTGTTATCGGCTCAACGCATCTTATAAACGGTGTTGACCCGTGGTATCCTGAGTACTTTAGAGAATACGGCGATGATGTGGGATTTAAAAAGTACTTTGAATATGTATTTGAGAGCTTAAAGACCTGTCATGACTTTGATGTTTACGGACATCTTGACTATGTTGTAAGATACTCGCCAAATGGTGATAAAAACTATAGCTATAGAAAGTATCAAGATATTATTGACCAAATTCTAAAACGGCTTATAGCTATGGATAAGGGCATAGAGCTTAATATGGGCGGAATGTATAAGGGAATGAAAAATCCCAATCCAAACCCTCAGATTATAAGCCGATATAAGGAGCTTGGCGGACACATTATAACTGTAGGAGCAGATGCTCATAAGGCGGAGTATTTAGGCTATAAATTTGAATTGGCTAAAGAAATATTGAAAAATGCAGGTTTTGATTATTATACAACATTTAAAGGCAGAAAACCTGAGTTTATAAAATTGTAAAGAGGTACAAAAATGAGGATTGTAAAATTAACAAAGGACACAATAGACGGTATCTTGGATAATATGCTAAAGCGTAGCCCCAATAGTTACGGAGCATATGAAAAGACTGTAAATGAAATACTTGAAAATGTAAAAGCAAACGGTGATAAGGCACTTTTTGAGTATACCAAGGAATTTGATAAGTTTGACCTTAATGCTCAAAACATCAGGGTAGGCGAGGCAGAGATAAAAGAGGCGTATAATAAAATAACTCCCGAGCTTTTGGAGATTATAAAAAGGTCAAAGGAGAATGTCCGTTCATATCATGCGCGTCAGTTACAGAATAGCTGGTTTAATACAACCGAGGACGGAACAATGCTCGGGCAAAAGGTAACAGCACTTGACAGCGTAGGCGTGTATGTGCCCGGAGGTAAGGCGGCATATCCGTCATCTGTAATTATGAATATTATGCCTGCAAAGGTCGCAGGAGTTAAAAACATTGTTATGGTTACACCGTGCGATGCCAATGGAAATATAAATCCTGCCGTGTTAGTAAGCGCAAATGAGGCAGGCGCAACCGCAATTTACCGTGTCGGCGGTGCGCAGGCGATAGGAGCGCTTGCATACGGTACGGACAGCATACCCAAGGTTGATAAAATCGTAGGACCGGGTAATATATATGTGGCACTTGCAAAGAAGGCGGTTTACGGCCATGTTAATATTGACTCGATTGCAGGGCCGAGTGAAATTTTAGTGTTGGCAGACGATAGCGCAAACCCGAAATTTGTTGCGGCTGATTTGCTCTCACAGGCAGAGCATGACGAGCTTGCATCTGCAATTTTAATAACCACATCACAGGAGTTTGCAAGCAAGGTAAGTGATGAGGTTGACAAGTTTGTTGAAGTGTTATCAAGAAAAGAGATTATTTCAAAATCGCTTGATAATTTTGGATATATCCTTGTTGCGGAGGATATGAACGATGCAATAAGGACGGCAAACGAGATAGCCCCCGAGCATCTTGAAATTATAACCGAAAATGCGTTTGAGGTTATGATGCGGATAAAGAATGCAGGAGCAATATTCATAGGCGAGTATAGCTGTGAGCCGTTGGGTGATTACTTTGCAGGTCCTAACCATGTTCTTCCGACAAACGGCACGGCAAAGTTTTTCTCACCGCTGTCGGTCGATGATTTTATAAAGAAATCAAGTATAATATATTACTCAAAAGAAGCATTGGAAAAGGTGCATAGAGATGTTGAGCAGTTTGCAAAGGCTGAGAGCCTGACTGCACATGCAAATTCAATGTCTGTACGGTTTGGGGGCGAAAACAAATGAGAAAAGCTACAATAAAACGGGAAACCAAGGAAACAAAAATTGAAATTACCATAAACCTTGACGGTGGCGGTGCGTCTGATATCAGCACAGGTGTCGGCTTTTTTGACCATATGCTGTGCGGCTTTGCAAAGCATGGCTTGTTTGATCTTAGCGTAAAAGTTGAAGGAGATTTGGAGGTTGATGACCACCATACAATTGAGGATACAGGCATAGTTTTGGGCGAGGCGATAAAGCAGGCACTTTCTGATAAATCGGGAATATCCCGATACGGACATTTTATCCTGCCAATGGACGAGGCACTGATTTTATGCGCGGTTGATCTATCGGGCAGGGCATATTATTCATCGGATTTGTCGTTCACATTTGATAAAATGGGCGATATGTCAACCCAGATGGTAAGGGAGTTTTTCTATGCGGTATCATCGTCTGCAATGATGAACTTGCATTTTAAACAACTGTCTGGGCTTAATGACCACCATATTTGTGAGGGCGCATTTAAGGCGTTTGCAAAGGCACTTGATATGGCGACAAAATACGATGACAGAATTAACGGTGCATTATCAACAAAGGGAACAATATAATGAAGAATAAAGCTAAAATAGTAATCTGGATAATCACGGCAATAATATTAGTTCTCGTAAGCGTTGGCGTTGTATTAGGGCTTAGGAGCGGTATATTGTCATCACAGGATGCGTTTGAAGAATTTATAGAAGGCTGTGGCGTATTTGCACCGTTGGTATTTGTCGTTATTGAAACGCTGTCGGTTGTAATTCTTATTCTCCCGTGCGCATTGGGTTATCCGGTATCTGTAGCTGCATTTGGTCCGTTCTGGGGCTTTATACTAAACGCTGTCTCAACCGTTTTAGGCTCCATTATAATCTTTTTGATTGTGCGTATTTGGGGCAAGCCGTTGGTGGATGCGCTGGTGTCTAAAAAGAATTTCACCAAATACGAAAAATTTATAAACAGAACGCCGTTGTTTGAGAAACTGCTTGCAATAATGCTGTTGTTGCCATTTTTCCCTGATAATATGCTATGCTATATTGCAGGGCTTACCAAAATGGAGTATAAACGCTTTTGCGCTATTGTAGTTCTGTTTAAACCGTGGAAAATTTTATTTTATACCTATGGCTCACAATTCTTTCTTGATAAGTTCGGGCATTTGTGGGCGCAGGTAATAAATACGATAAACTTATAACAGAGGTGTGTTGAAATGAAATGTACAAACTGTGGAGCCGAAATTTCAGATGACAGTAAATTCTGTGGCGTGTGCGGAAGTCAAATAGAGGATATTCAGACTGATGATACGGAGTATACAGAATATAATGCTGTTGATGATGCGGTTATAAATGATGATAAAAATGATGATAAAAATAATGATTTGGATTTTGAAAATGATGCCGAAGCTCCAATGGATGAACCATACACTATGGAACCCCAACACAATAATTCGGGTAAAATTGCGGCAGTATCGGCAATAGGTCTTATACTGATTGCAATAATTATTGTATCGTCACTGATGCTGTTAAACCGTGGCAATGTAGTCGGCGTATGGGAAAAGGAAGATAACAGTCTTTTCGGTATGTTTGACTCTACATATATAGAGTTTATGGATAACGGCAGAGCAAAATACTATACAGGCTTTATGTTTGGTCAGGAGCTTGAATATTCATACAACAAGATGTCAAACACTATAACCTTTGGCGACGGTGCAAATAAGGTTGTATGGCATATCCGTTGGCAGGGTAGAGATGTGTTCATAGTCGAGGAAAACGGTGATGTTTACAGAAAATCGTCAGATGTAACGACACCTCAAACTGATAACGGGTATGATGAGCAGTATAATACAGGTCCTGCGGTTACTTTCTGATGATGCAAAAAAGAAGGCTGTTGCGTTAAAGGCAACAGCCTTCTTTTTATTTACCCGTTTGTTTAATATGTGTTCCTATAATTTCCGAAACATCACTTATTGTAACAAATGCACTTCCGTCATATTCTTTTATAATTCGCTTTAATTCTCCGACCTCAAGTCGGGTAACAACGCAGTATAGGACTGTTTTTGTACCGCTTATTAAACCCTCGCCCTTGATTATGGTGCAGGTTCTGCCAAGACGGTTATAAATCGTTTCTGAAATATTTTGTGCATTATCGGTAATTATCATTGCCGCCTTTGCCTGCTCCAAGCCCTCTTCGATAATATCAATCATCTTAAAGCTTATAAAATATGTAAGCAGGGAATACATCGCTCTGTCCCAGCCGAACAGAAACCCTGCAACGGCGTATATTACAATGTTAATAACAAATATAATCTGCCCTGTTGAAAAGCCCGATTTTTTGCTTACAAGCATTGCTATAATTTCGGTTCCGTCAAGGCAACCACCGAATTTAAGTACCAGACCGACGCCAAGACCTAAAATAACTCCGCCGAATACTACCGCCAAAAGCTCCGAGCTTGTCGCATTTGCCATATGCTCAAACACTTGTATAAACAGGGTAAATACAGCCATACTGTATATTCCGCTTACCAAAAACCTGAGTCCTAAATGTCTGAAGCCTATAAACATAAACGGAAGGTTGATTATTACAATGAAGATACTCATTGAATACCCCGTAAGCTGATTTAATATTATGCTTATACCCGTTATTCCGCCGTCAAGCACGGTGTTTGGCACAAGAAAGTTTTCAAGTGAAAATGCCGCCATAAACGCGCCGAGCGTAATCATAATAAACGGCACAAAATAATCTTTAAATATATTTTTCATAAAGCCTCCGCATTTTATCCGTATGCCGATATTGTAACATAAATGCGGATTAAAAGCAATATTACAATAAATTTGCTTTTAATAATGCTTTTCGGATAGTGTATGCAAGATACCCACAAACTGCCGCCTTTAATAAATCAAACGCAACAAACGGGAATACGCAAAGAGACAGTGACTTAATAAGTCCCATATTTTGTACAAGCATAAATTGCACTGTTCCAAAGAAATAGCATACCGCTGTTCCCAATATGCACGCACCGAAAATTTGTACCATTGCAAGGATTGGCTTTGTGGCAAGCTTTTCTGTCAAAAGCCCTATAATTATTGCCATAAAAATATATGACCATATATATCCGCCCGTAGGCCCTGCAAGCACCTGTATACCGCCCTTAAAGCCTGAGAATACAGGCAGACCTATCGCACCTAAAAATATGTATATAATCACTGCTATACTGCCCTTTTTTGCGCCCAATATCGAAGCTGTAAGCATTATGCCGAAAATACCCATTGAAATCGGTACAGGGCCTATAGGTATCGTCATTACCGAAAATACACATAGTACCGCTGCAAAAATTGCGCATATTATCATTGTTTTTGTATTCATATTCCGTTCTCGCTTTCTGTTAGTAAAAATTTTGTCTTGAAAATAATAGCATAAACCAAAAGAATTGTCAACCTTAAAATCACAAAAGGTTAACAATTAAAAATATTGCATCTTGCAAAAATATTCATAAAATGGTATAATAGCCTACATAAGCAAAAAAGGGGATAAAATAATGGATTTTAAGGAATATGTAATAGATAAAATAAGCGCTGTAACTGAGCTTCCCAAAGAGCAGGTGAAAAATGCGGTTGAAATTCCGCCCGATGAGAAAATGGGCGATTTGGCTTTTCCGTGCTTTCCGTTGGCGAAGGTTATGCGCAAGGCTCCGCCTTTGATTGCCAAGGATTTGGCAGAGAAACTAAAAGACGATGCGGTGTTTGAAAGAGTTGAACAAGCGGGCGGATATTTAAACTTTTTCTTTAATAAGGGTGAGTTTATAAAAGAAACGGTTGATGCTGTAATTAAGAGTAACGGAAACTGGGGCAGGTCAGATATTGGCAGTGGAAAGACGGTACTTCTTGATTATTCATCACCCAATATTGCAAAGCCGTTCCATATAGGTCATTTATTTTCTACGGCACTCGGTAATTCGCTCGCAAAGATTTATAAGTATCTGGGATATGATGTGCAGTCACTAAACCATATCGGCGACTGGGGTACGCAGTTTGGTAAGCTCATATGTGCATACCATCGCTGGGGCGATGCGGAGGTTATTGACAAAGACCCTATAAATGAGCTTTTAAAGATATATGTTAAGTTCCACGATGAGGCAAAGAAAAATCCCGAGCTTGAGGACGAGGCGAGGGAGTATTTTAAGAAGCTTGAGGACGGAGACAGTGAAGCGACCGCACTTTGGCAGCATTTCAGAGATATTTCTTTGCGTGAGTTCAAGCGTGTATATGATATGTTGGGTGTCGAGTTTGATTCCTATAACGGCGAGGCGTTTTATTCGGATAAAATGCAGGAGGTTGTTGATATATTAAGGGAAAAGAACCTGCTTGTTGAGTCTGAGGGCGCTAAGGTCGTTGATTTGTCGGATATGAATATTCCGCCGTGTATAATTTTAAAATCAGACGGAGCGACCATTTATGCAACCCGTGATATTGCGGCGGCTCTTTACAGGCACAGAACATATAATTTTGATAAGAATATATATGTAGTCGGGACACCGCAGGCGCTTCATTTTAAACAGATATTTGCGGTTATGGAAAGAGCAGGCTGGGAATGGAGCAAGGGCTGTGAGCATGTGGGCTTTGGCTTGGTAAAATTACCGGGTAAGAGTATGTCAACAAGAAACGGTGATGTGGTATTCTTAGAAGATGTTTTAAATGAGGCAATCGAGAAAACCCGTGCCGTAATTGAAGAAAATGACACCGTAAAGGAAAACCGTGACGAGGTTGCAAAGAAAATCGGTATCGGCGCAATTCTTTATACATTCTTAAAGAACTCCCGTGAAAAGGATATAATTTTCTCATGGGATACCATGCTTGACTTTGAGGGCGAGAGCGCTCCGTATTGCCAGTATTCGTATGCAAGGGGAAGGAGTATTCTCCGTCGTGCAGAGGGTATTGACTATAAAAATGCAGACCTGTCAAATATTACGGATGCGGACGCATACAGTCTTGTAAAACAGCTTGGCGCATTTGATAATGCTATATTGTCGGCGGCAAATAAAAATGAACCGTTTTATATAAACAGATATGTAACCGACCTTGCAAAGCTGTTTAATAAGTTCTATAACACAAATCCTATACTAAAGGACGATGTAGATGATGAAACCAAGCGTGCAAGATTAAAAATAGTAGACGCAACCTGTTCGGTTATTAAATCAGCACTGATGTTATTGGGAATTGAAACGGTAGAAAGTATGTAAATATCTATTAAATGAGGAATTAGCATATAATTCCTCATTTTTTTGACATAAAAAATAAAAATGAAAAGTGAGCATTTTAAAGAAAAACAAAGAAAAACGGAGTAAATGAAAGCAAAATATAAAAAGTTAAAAAACTTTTATAAAAAGTGTTGACAAGAGTAAAAAAAGGTAGTAAAATACATCGGAAAGCCAAGGTAGGTATATTTTGGCTGTAAGATGAAAAATTTATGGGAGGAAACATCAATGAATTCAAGCTACATTTTAAAGCCGGCAGATGTTGATAGAAAATGGTATGTCATTGATGCAGCAGGAAAGCCGTTAGGCCGTGTTGCAGCAACAGCAGCTCATATTTTACTTGGTAAGCATAAGCCAACATACACACCGCATGTTGACTGTGGCGATCATGTTATCGTTATCAACGCTGATAAGGCAGTATTAACAGGAAACAAGTTAAACCAGAAGGTTCGTTATTATCACACCGGCTGGGTAGGAGGCATTAAGGAGATTAAGTACAGCGATCTTATGGTAGAGGCACCGGAGCGTGCAATGTCATACGCAGTAGGCGGAATGCTTCCAAACAACACAATCGGAAGAAAGTCAGCTACAAGACTTCGTGTATATCAGGGTGCAGAGTATGAGCAGACAGCTCAGCAGCCTATTGCATGGACAGGCGAGATTAAATAAGGAGGATTTTTGAAATGGCAAAAGAACAGTACTATGGTACAGGTAGAAGAAAGTCTTCCGTTGCAAGAGTTCGTCTTGTTCCGGGTAGCGGAAGCATTACAATAAACGGAAGAACAATTGATGAGTATTTTGGCCTTGATACATTAAAGGTTATCGTTCGTCAGCCACTCGTTCTTACAAAGACAGAGGGTAAGTTCGATGTAATCGTTAAAGTAGAAGGCGGCGGTTTCACAGGTCAGGCAGGTGCTATCCGTCACGGTATCTCAAGAGCATTGCTTGAGGTTGATACAGACGCATACCGTGCAGACCTTAAAAAGGCAGGCTTCTTAACAAGAGATTCAAGAATGAAGGAAAGAAAGAAATACGGCTTGAAGGCAGCTCGTCGCGCACCACAGTTTAGTAAGAGATAAAATTTCATACAGAAATATCAAAAAGTCCGAAAACTATATGGTTTCCGGGCTTTTTTTGCTTGGTTTTACTTTCAAAAACCTCTTTTGATATTGACAAAACGGCAAAAACTAAATACAATAAACATTAGTTATGAATAGATTTTGAGAAAGTATGGGGAGGTAGTTGCAATGGAAAAAAAGAAACTATTTGACTCTATGGGCGAGACGGAGCAGTGTATGTATCAGGTGTCAACACTGCAAGCGTTGGCAATGGGCTACAACAAAGCCGTAATAACTGTGGAGGATTTGCTACAGCACGGAGATACCGGACTTGGCACTTTCGAGGGTGTAGACGGTGAAATGATTGTTGTAGACGGTATATGCTACCGTGCGACTGTAGACGGAACGGTAACAAAAGCATCACCCGAAACAGGAGTACCTTTTGCATCGGTTTCAAAGCTTTGCGGTGGGCGTAGCTTTGAAATTGAGGAAGTGCCCGATATAGAAACGCTTAAAGAGATATTAACCATTCGCATTGAGGAGGATTTTGGGCTGAACAGTATGCATATGGTTCGTATTGACGGTAAATTTAGGCGTGTTTGCGCAAGATCGGAGACAGGACAGCTTACACATCACATTACATTAAAAGAAATGTTAGACGGTAATCAGCAGGACTTTTTCTTTGACGATGTTGAGGGTACTTTGGTTTGTGTTTACTATCCTGATTATATGGACGGAATTAACGCTCCGGGGTGGCACTTGCATTTTCTGTCGGCTGACAGAACGCAGGGTGGTCATGTGTTTGATATAGACCTTTCCAAAGGTCAGGTTAAGATGGACAAAGTCAGTCGCATAGAAATTCAGCTTCCGTATTCGCCTGCATTTGATACCTATTCGCTTAAAAACGCATCCCAGGACGAAATCCGCCAGGTGGAGCAGGGAAAGAAAGCGTAAGTTTTATGAACCGCTTGTATTTGCAAATTTACTTATAGAATTTGATGATATATAGACTTGAAAAAGCAAAACACTATGATAAAATGGTTATGCTACATAATTATACTTATAATAGGCTTTAGTATAAACAGTTGTTACAAAGTGTATGCTATATGTAAAAGCATACATTCTGTAAACTGTAGCTTTGTAGCAAATGGCGTAAGTATAAGTGTGTAGCAACCTTATGTGAGAGTTGTATGTTTTTCAAATGTGGCTCCTGACAATGGAGTCGCACTTTTTTATGAAGGACTTAGAAATGAATGAAAAAGTAAAAGATTTTTTAGAAAAATGTCGTACAATAAAAAACAAAGAAAGAGATAACAAGCTTATTGAACTTGGGTTATATGAAAAAGAATATGCCCCGCTTATAAGAACTGCATATTCTCACATCACAGAATCAGGTAATAAGAAACAATTAAAGTTTAAATTGAATTCGGAGTCTGCAAATGTAGGAGATACGGTAAAAGTCCCGTATAGTGGAAAAAATATTGATGTTGTGATTGAAAAAATAGAAATTGATCAACAATGGACGCATAGTGAATATCCGTGTGTTGAGAATGATAAAAAGCTGAATGTACCATTGAGATATAAAAAAGTTCCAGTTAAAGTTACAGATGAAGAGTACGAAGAAATACTGGCAAATATGGGAGCAAAACCAATGACTGTGGCTTTAACTGATGAAGAACGGGAAAAACTTGTTAATGGTATAAAATCGCAAACAAATAATAAATATATACCTGATGATGAAAACAATATTGCAAAATTGTTAATGATTATTGCTGTTACTACATATATAGGTGGATTTATACTTGGACTAATATTTGGATATGATGAGTATGATGATTTTGATGTTTTTATGGCACTTATTTATTGGTCATCAGCATTTATAAGTGGCACAATGTTTTTGGGTTTTGCAGAAATTATAACCTTGTTAACCGCAATTAAAAACAAATAGCAGTATTCTCTGCTCAAAAATGCCTGCAGATGGTTTTGCAAAAGCAGAATCAAATATTGTGTTTTTTATAAAATGTGATATAATTGTTTTTGTAATTACATAACATAAATTTATCGGAGGTGTTGTTAAAATGAAAGTATTGATGTTAAACGGCAGTTCAAAAAAGGACGGAAATACATATTTATCATTGCTTGAGATTGGTAAGCAGTTAGAAAAAGAGGGAATAGAATATGAGATATTCCAAATTGGCGGTGCGCCGTTAAGAGACTGTATCGGATGCGGACAGTGTAGTGAAAAAGGCTGTATATTCGGCGATGATGACGGCGTAAATGAGTTTATAGAAAAAGCCAAAGAGGCAGACGGCTTTGTGTTCGGCACACCTGTATACTATGCACACCCAAGCGGAAGAATACAGTCATTTTTAGACAGGGTATTCTATAGTAGCAGTGCAGCGTTCAGATTTAAAGTCGGCGCATCTGTCGCAGTGGCAAGACGCGGAGGAACAACGGCATCATTTGATGTTCTTAATAAATATTTCGGCATTTCCCAAATGAGCGTTGCAGGCTCAACCTACTGGAACATAGCCCACGGCGCAGGCCCGGGCGAGGTTGACGGGGATAAAGAAGGTTTACAGACAATGCGTAACCTTGCACGAAATATGGCATGGATGCTAAAATGTTTTGAGGCAGGTAAAAAAGCAGGCATTGAACTTCCAAAGACCGAGACAGGCAACAGAACAAACTTTATAAGATAACAAAAAATCCGCCTGATAGGGCGGATTTTTGTTGTCTTAAATTTTTGTTGAATCCAATATCTTTGTATAAATTTCAGGATGTGATTTTTTTATTGATATGGGCTTGTAATCAGTGTTTACAAAGCAGTGTGAGGTATGTCCCGTTGCGCACAGGATATTATCGGATGTTCGGTAAATTTCATATTCAAATTTCATTCTCACACCTGTAAAATCAACTGCCTTTACCTTAACCTCAAATTCTTCGTCAAACTTCAGTGACACAAGATACTTTGCATAGGCGTCAATGTTTGGAATAATAAGTCCCAAGCGTTCCATCCACATAACATTACAGCCTATTTGGTTCATAAAATCAATACGCGCCTCTTCAAAGTATCGTATATAATTTGAGTGGTGGACAATACTCATCTGGTCGGTTTCGTAATAATTAACCTTTCTTTTATATGGCGTCATTTTGCATCTCTCCTTAAAAGAAGTCCGTCTTCTAAGTCTTTTTTTGCCTGTGCCTTCATAACATAGTGCTGTTTCTTGCCTGTTGCGGTAAGGGGCATTTCGTCTATGAATTTATAGTATCGGGGGCATTTGTACTTTGAAAGATCGGGGTGTGAAGCGCAATAATCCTGAAGCTCTTTTATGGTAAGGCTCTCATCCTCTTTTATGATATATGCAACGATTACCTCGCCCCTTGTCTTATCGGGAACAGATGTAACGATTGACTCGTGTACTTTTTCATATTCATTTAAAACCTCTTCAATTTGTGACGGATATATATTTTCGCCCGACGATACAATCATATCGTCTTTTCTACCCGAGATTGTAACATAATGGTTTTCATCCCAAGTCCCCAAATCGCCCGTATACATAAATCCTTTATAGAATTTCTGCTCCGCCATTTCGGGGTTATTATAATAGGTAAATGTAGACTTTGACGGTGAGGAAATAATAATTTCACCCACTGATTGCCCGTCGGTTTGAACCAAATCATCAGGCTCAGCCTTTCTATCGTCATAAACCTTAACAATTCTCACATCATCATCAGTGCAGGCTCTTCCTGCCGCGCCCGACATTTTGGGTAAATCATAAGGTCTTAGGAAGGTATTCCAAAAGCTCTCTGTTGTACCGTAGCCGTTAAAAATATGCGGTGTGAGCATATTCTGAAAGCGTATGCAAGCAGCCTTTTCAAGAGGTGAGCCCATGGTTATAATGCCCTTTAAAAGTGATAAATCATATGGGTGGTTTTCCTGCCTTGAGGCAAGAATACCCAGTACCGCAGGAACGCCTATAAGGAATGTGATTTTATATTTCTCCGCATATTCCAGGCACAGCTTTGGGTTAAACGCTCTGAATATTATCACCTCTGCGCCCACATACAATGAGGGTGTAAGACCGCCCGAGTGCAGACCGCCTCTGTGAAACCAAGGCGTCATATTCATTGTAATATCAACGGGCGACAGCGGAAAATGCATTATAACATCGTGTGCAGACAATACCTCATTTATATTGTTTATCGGCACACCTTTGGGTAAGGAGGTTGTACCCGATGTATAAAGGCGGGTAACTTCGTCATAAATATGCGGTCTAAAATCAGTTTCGGGCTCGCTATCCGATGCATTTTCAACAAAGTCTGAAAATAATATATGCCCGTCGGGGATTTTTGAATTGCCGTTAAAATCAACCGCAATAACAAGCTGTGGCTTGTGCTTTGAAAGCGCAAGGGCACGAGTTGCCATATCCATTACCTCTGTATCGTATACATAAACCTTAGGAGTGTTGTGGTCTAACAGCTTTGCGGTTTCGCCTGCGGCTAAATTGTAGTTTGCAGGCGAATTTACAGCGCCCAATTTTTGCGGTGCCAAATAGCACATTACAAACTCAAATGAATTTAAAAGCTGGTAAAGAACCACATCATTTTTTGTAACACCGGCTTTTTTTAAAGCGTTTGCAAATCTGTTACAGTCTGCATTTAGCTCCTTGTAAGTCCATTTTTTGCCCTTTATGGGATCAAATAATGCAGTTCGGTCGCCAAACCGAGTGACATTTCTTAAAAATCCGTTTATCCATGTAAAGTTATGCTCAAAGGTGTCCTTAAACATTGTAACATCATAGGTAAATTCCATTATGATTATCCTCCATATCTTTTTACTATTATACTTGAATTTTGACCGCCGAACCCAAATGCATTGGACATGGCGGTATTTATTTTTACTTTTTTTGCAACCAGCGGTGTATAATCAAGGTCACAGTTTGCGTCATTTTTTTCTAAATTGAGAGTTGGCGGAATAATACCGTGCTCTATCGCCTTTATACAGGCAATAACCTCGGTAATTCCTCCTGCCCCCATCATATGCCCTGTAGCTCCCTTGGTCGATGAAATACAGGGAATGGATCCGTTAAACACATGCTTAATTGCGGTCGTTTCTGCAATATCGCCAAGTATTGTGCCTGTGCCGTGTGCATTGATATAATCAATTTCATACGGCGACATATTTGCATCCTCCAAAGCCAGCTCCATGCACCGTATTGCACTTTCACCGCTTGAATCGGGTGCGGTTACATGGTATGCGTCATTGGTGTTTGCACAGCCTTTAAGCTCGGCATAAATTTTTGCACCGCGCCTTTTGGCGCTTTCTTCGCTCTCAAGAACAAGAGCACCGCCTCCTTCGCCTATGACAAAGCCGTCACGCAGTGCATCAAACGGTCTTGAGGCTTGTCGGGCGTTTGGATTTTTAGATAATGCCTGTGCATTTGAAAGGCTGTATATTACAATTGGACATAACACGCTTTCTGCACCAACGGCTATTACGGTATCCGCTTTACCTGATTTTATAAGCATTGATGCCACATATACAGCATCTCCGCCCGATGCGCAGGCAGTATTTATGGTAATGCTCGGACCTTTTATATTATAGTCAATAGCAATATTTGCCGCAGATACATTACCTAAAATTTTTGGTATAAACCGTGGCCCGACTTTTTTGTGAACAGCCTCGGATAAGGTTTGCTGAGTGTGAGCAATAGTGGTAATACCGTTTAATGCCGTACCCATAACAATGCCTGTTTTAAACGGCTCTATTTTAAGGCTTGAACTTTCAATCGCTTCTTTAGCCGCCGCATATGCATACTGCATAAATGCATCCGTCTGCCGTATCATGGCAGGAGGCATATACAGTGACGCATTGAAATCTTTAACCTCGCCTGCAATTTTAACCGCCAAATCCGATGCGTCAAATGCAGATATTTCACAAATCCCACATTCTCCGTCTATAAGCGACTTAAAATATTTGTTTACGCCTATTCCCACCGGCGTTACGGCACCCATACCCGTTATTACAATCTTTTTCATAAACCGTACCTCGTTTTTGTATTTACAAATAGGATTGCTTTATGTTATACTTAGATTATAAACTGATTGGAAGTTTATGTCAATCGGTTGGATAATGCAAAAAAGAACAAAAACGGATTGAATAATGCAAAAATAGGATAGATAATATGGAGATAAATCATATTGAGTGTTTTTTAAATGTTGCAAAAACGCTGAATTTTTCAGAGGCGGCAAGGCGGAGCTATATTTCACAGTCCATGGTATCAAGGTATATTGAAAAGCTTGAAAAGGAATTGGATGCAAAGCTGTTTGTAAGAAGTAACAGAGAGGTTGAGCTGACCGTTGAGGGCAAAACCTTCTTGCCGTATGCCGTACAAATTGTAGACAATATAAAAAAGGCAAAGTTTGCGGTTAATCAACTTCAAAGCGGATATGAAGGAAGAATTAAAATCCTTTGCGATTTTGGGGCAAGTGATTTTGCGACGATGTGCATAAGGGAATTTTCAAAGAAATATCCGGGGATTGCAATAGAAATTATGGACTTGCACGGTGAGGATATAGGCTTAAGTGACAATGGCTGTGATTTTGTATTTACGCTTCGTGATATGCTAAATGACGGCGCGGATATAGATTACTGTATTACACATGAGGATACTTTAAATGTTGTTTGTGATAAATCAATTAACGGGATGCTTGAAAATGAAATACTCAAACAGCCGTTAATAATATTATCCGAAACGGAGAACCCCATATTATATATGGAAATAATGGAGATTTTTCACGCAAAACGGATAACTCCAAAAATTGTTGCAAGACCGCAGAGTATCGAGGCGACGCTTATTGCTCTAAAATCGGGGATTGGAATATCAATTCTTCCAACTGCTGTTGCCAAGAGACTTGATAATTATGTTGAAAGTTATCCTATGACGGATATTGAAACATCATTGGTGTATGCCGCAGCATGGAACAGTAACAGTGCAAATCCTGCGGTTAAGCTGTTTTTGGAAATAGTAAGAAAATATGCAGGAGGTATGGAATATGGCTATTGAAACATTAAAAAAGTGGATTGATGAGAGTAATTCGATTGTGTTTTTCGGAGGTGCGGGAGTATCTACAGCAAGCGGTATACCTGATTTTAGAAGTGCAAAAGGCTTAAATAACAAATACAGCGCAGAAACGATACTGTCACATACATTTTTTATAAACCGTACGGAGGAATTTTACGACTTTTACCGTAAGCATATGATGTATCTTGACGCCAAACCAAATTCGGTACATTATACGCTTGCAAAGCTTGAGAAAATGGGCAAGCTAAACACTGTAATTACACAGAATATTGACGGACTGCATACAATGGCAGGCAGTAAAAAAGTTCTTGAAATTCATGGAAGTATATACTATAATTACTGTATGGATTGCGGAAAGGAGTACGGTGCGGAGTTTATTAAAAATTCAGACGGTATTCCAAGATGCACCTGCGGCGGAATAATAAAGCCCGATGTGGTTTTATATGAGGAACAGCTTGATAATTATACGCTTAGCATGGCAAATGCATATTGTCAGGCGGCTGATGTGCTTATAGTCGGGGGAACATCATTAAATGTCCAGCCTGCGGCAAGTCTTATATATAATTATATGGGCAATAAGCTCGTTTTAATAAACCGTGACGAAACAAGTGCCGACAGATATGCAAATTTGGTAATCCACGATGATATAGTAAAAGTATTTGAGGAGTTAAACATATGATAGTAGATAAATATTTTGAAAATCCAAAGACATTGCATATCGGCTGTGAAAAGGAGAGAGCTTATTATATACCGTATTCAAATTCTGACGATTTGGAAAAACCACGCTGTGAGTCAGACAGATATATTGACTTAGACGGCGAGTGGAGCTTTAAATACTATACAAGCCTTTATGATGTTATGGATTTAGACGATACTCCCGATACAATAACCGTTCCGTCGTGTTGGCAGACGCAAGGGTATGACTATCATCAATATACCAATGTACGGTATCCTATCCCGTTTGAGCCTCCATATGTGCCCAATGATAACCCGTGTGCGGTATATGTGCGTGAGGTTGAAATAGATAAGGATAGGGATAAATATTATATAAATTTTGAGGGCGTTGACTCTTGCTTTTATTTGTGGGTAAACGATGTTTTTGTCGGGTATTCGCAGGTTTCACATTCAACCTCCGAATTTGATATTACCGATAAGCTTATAAGCGGAACAAATAAAATATGTGTTCTTAATTTAAAATGGTGTGACGGAACATATCTGGAGGACCAGGATAAATTCAGAATGAGCGGTATATTCCGTGATGTTTACATTTTAAAAAGAGAACAAAACCATATCAGGGACTTTTTTATAAAGGCTGATATGTTCGGAAATGTTGATATTACAATGGAGGGCGGTATTGATGTAAAATATACGCTCTATGATAAGGATAAGGCGATTGCAAGCGGAAAAATAAACGGCAAGGAACAGTTTAGTATTGAAAATCCAATTCTTTGGAGCGCGGAAAATCCGTATCTTTATAAATTGGTATTTGAAACGGAAAACGAGGTAATTTCCCAAAACATTGGTTTTAGAACGATAGAAACAAAAGACGGTGTTGCGCTCTTAAACGGTAAAAAGTTTAAAATAAAGGGAACAAACCGCCATGACAGTGATCCAAAAACAGGCTTTACCATATCATATGACCAGCTTATGCGTGATTTGGTGCTTATGAAGGAGCATAATATAAATGCAATCCGAACAAGTCATTATCCAAATTCGCCGTGGGCGTATGAGCTTTACGATAAATTGGGATTTTATATTTGCGATGAGGCGGACTGTGAGGCGCACGGTCAGGGCACTGCATTTGAAACATATGATCCAATTCGTTTTTCGGGACTTGCAAATAATGCAGATTTTTGTGATGCATTTGTTGACAGAACAATAAGATGTGTATCAAGGGATAAAAACAGACCTTGTGTAATAATGTGGTCAACAGGTAATGAGTCTGGCTATGGCAAAAACTTTGAAGAGGCGCTAAAATGGATAAAAGCAAACGATACCACAAGGCTTACTCATTATGAGGGCGTAACAAGAGCAATACATGATGAGGGCGAAAATTTTTCGGGCGATGTGTCAAACCTTGATGTTGTAAGCACAATGTATGCATCATATGAGTGGATAGACAATTACTTTTCAAAGGACAGAGATAAGCCGTATGTTCAGTGCGAGTTTATCCATGCAATGGGTAACGGCCCCGGGGGGATAGACGGATATATTGACCGTATGTATGCCAATGACGGATACATGGGCGGATTTGTATGGGAATGGTGTGACCATGCCATATACTATGGCGAGGAAAACGGAAGAGCAAAATACGGCTACGGCGGTGATAACGGCGAGCGTATCCATGACGGCAACTTCTGTATGGACGGAGTTGTATATCCCGACCGTACACCGCATACAGGACTTTACGAATATAAAAATGCCATAAGACCCGTAAGGGCAGAATATAAAGACGGCAAAATCACAATATCAAATATGCTTGATTTTACAAATCTTTGTGATTTTGTAAAAATTCAATATGAGGTATTTTGTGACGGTAAAACAGTTAAAACGGGGGACATAAAAACTCCTGATTTAAAACCTCATCAAAGCACAGCCTTTGATTGTCCGTTTGGTGATTTTAAAGACGGAGAGTATTTTATAAAGCTTACATATCGTCAGTTAAATGATGGTGTTGTTACAAAAGCAGGGCATATTTTGGGCTTTGATGAATTAAAACTGTTTGGTGCTTATAAAATACCAAGCCTTAAAAGTGAGGGACACATAAAGGTGTCCGAAACCGATACAAAGGTGACAGTAAACGGTAATCATTTCTTCTATCGGTTTAATAAGCTCTATGGTAATTTTGAAAAAATGAATATAAACGGCATTGATATAATCAATAAGCCGTTAGAGTGGAATATTTGGCGTGCGCCGACGGATAACGACAGGAGTATTAAGCGTCAATGGCAAGCCTGCGGATATGATAATATTATAGCAAATTGCCGTGAGGTAGATGTTAAATATGCCGACACCGTAACAATAAGCGCAAAAACATATATATCGTCTATGTATAAGGCAACAATTCTGATTGTAGATGCTGTATGGGAGATATATCCAAGCGGTGCAGTTAAATTAAAGGTTAATGCGAATATGCCGTTTGATTTTCCGTTCCTTCCGCGCTTTGGCATAAGAGCGTTTACAAATACAAATAAGGTAAAATATTACGGTTACGGCCCGTATGAGAGCTATGAGGACAAGCATGAGGCATCATACATTGCCGAGTTTGAAAGCACAGTTGACTCTTTCCATGAGGACTATATAAGACCGCAGGAAAACGGCGCGCATTGCGGTGTAAGATATGCAGAGTTTATTGCCGATAATGTTAAATGGACGGTATACGGTGATAATTTCTCGTTTAATGCATCACACTATACGCAGGAGGAAATGACACAAAAAGCACATAACTATGAGCTTTTAAAATGCGATGATACAGCTTTGTGTATAGATTATAAGCATAGCGGTATCGGCTCAAATTCGTGCGGACCTGATTTGCCGGAGAAATACAGAATTGACAGAGATTTCAGTTATGAACAGCTTTGGATTTTTGAATAGGAGAATGGAATGATAACAAGTAAGCAAAGAGCATATTTAAGAAAAATATCGCATACTCTTGAGCCGATTTTCCAGATTGGTAAGGACGGTGTGACAGACGAGCTTTTAAAGGGTATATCTCAATCACTCAATAAACGAGAGCTTGTAAAGGTGCATATTTTAGAAACGGCAATGCTTGATACAAAGGAAACCTGTAACGAGATTGCAAGGGACTTAGGTGCCGAGCCTGTCCAGGCGATTGGAAATAAATTTATACTCTACAGAGAGTCAGACGATGAAAAGTACAAAAAAATTGATTTAAAAAGAGTATGAGAAAAATAGGCTTAATGGGCGGAACATTTGACCCGATACATAATGCGCATATATCACTTGCAAAATATGCCAAAAAGCAGTATAATTTAGATAGTGTTATATTTATGACGGGAGGCAATCCTCCGCACAAAAAAGATAAATGCGTTACCGATGCCAAAATTCGGTACGAAATGACAAAAATTGCAATAGACGGCATTGACGGATTTTTTGCATCCGATTATGAGGTAAACAAAGAGGATTATTCATATTCGGTAAATACCTTAAAATGGCTTTTGGATAAATATAAGGGCGCAAAAATTTATTTTATAATCGGTGAGGACTCTTTATCCTACATTGATAAATGGTATTGCCCGGATGTTATTGTAAGCCTTTGTACCTTGCTTGTATATCCGAGGGAGAGCATGGAAACTCTAAAAGCTATAGCAGAAGATGTAAAATCGAAACTTGGCGGTGATGTTGAGATAATAAATGCACCTGTGTTTAATATATCGTCAACCGATATACGGGAGCGTATAAAACAGGGACTTGATGTTAATGGAATGTTACCTTATGCAGTCTATGAATATATAAAGGATAATAAACTTTATGGAAATTGACAAAATAAAGGAAAAACTAAAGGGAAAGCTAAAAAATAAGCGCTATATCCATACCTTGGGTGTTGCAAAAGAGGCAAGGAGGCTTGCGCTTATATACGGTGCAGATGCCGATAAGGCATACCTTGCAGGACTTTTACACGATTGTGCAAAGGGATATTCCATAGACGAGCAGATAAGTATGTCAAAGGAATACGGCGTGGAGCTTGATGATAACCTGCTAAATTCTCCGCCTGTTATTCACGGATTTTTGGGCTTTGAAATTGCAAAGCGTGAGTATGGCATATCAGATATTGAAATACTAAATGCAATTCGCTATCATACGGTTGGAAGAGCAGGTATGACGGTATTGGAAAAAATTGTTTACATAGCCGATTTAACCGAGGAAAACCGCGATTTTGACGGGGTGGAGGAGCTTCGCCACAGCGTGGATAAAGATTTAGACAGAACTCTTATTCTGTGCCTGAAGCAACAGTTTGTTGTGCAGGGAAAACGAGAAAACACAATCCACCCGAATATGGTTTATATGTGGAATGATTTGTTGATAAATAGTGAAAAGGAGTAATACCATGGAAAAACTTGAGATTATCAAAAAAGCACTTGAAGATAAAAAAGCAACCAATATTGAAATTTTAGATGTATCCAAGCAGACATCCTTAGGCGATTATTTTGTTATCGCATCTTGTCAGAGTGCCGTTCAGGTAAGAGCGTGTGTTGATGAAATTGAGGAAAAAATGTTAGACGAGGGTGTGCCTGTAAAGCATAAAGAGGGTTATCAGAGCGGCAGCTGGATACTGCTTGATTACGGCGATATAATCGTGCATGTAATGCAGCAGGAAGCAAGGGAGTTTTACTCAATTGAGAGATTGTGGGACGAGGCAGGAACTGCCCGTCAGCAGGATGAAGAATAAATAAGGATAAATATAAATAAGGAGAACAAAAGGTAAATGGAAAGCTATAACTTTAAAGCGATTGAGAAAAAATGGCAGGATAAGTGGGAGGAAGAAGGTATATTCCATGCCGAAACCTCATCACCGAAGGAGAAATTCTTTGCAATGATTGAGTTTCCCTACCCGTCGGGCGCAGGCTTGCATGTAGGTCATCCAAGAAGCTATACGGCGCTTGATATTGTTGCAAGAAAGAGAAGGATGCAGGGTTATAATGTACTGTACCCAATCGGTTGGGACGCGTTTGGACTGCCTACAGAGAATTTTGCTATTAAGAATAAGGTTCACCCTAAAATTATAACAGCAAAGAATATTGCAAACTTTACCCGTCAGTTAAAGATGCTCGGCTTCTCGTTTGACTGGTCAAGAGAGGTAAACACAACAGATCCCAATTACTATAAATGGACACAGTGGATATTCTTGCAGTTGTTCAAAAAAGGTCTTGCATACAAGCAGGAGATGCCTATAAACTGGTGTACGGGTTGTAAGGTCGGCTTGTCAAACGAGGAGGTTGTAAACGGCGTTTGCGAGCGTTGCGGAAGCGAGGTTGTACAGCGCAGAAAGAGCCAGTGGATGTTAAAGATAACCGAGTATGCACAGCGTCTTATTGACGATTTGGACGAGGTTGATTATCTTGAAAAGGTAAAAATCCAGCAAAGAAACTGGATTGGCCGTTCAGAGGGCGCAGAGGTTACATTTGAACTCTCAACAGGCGATGAAATGGTTGTATACACCACAAGATGCGATACATTATTCGGTGCAACATATGTTGTACTGTCGCCCGAGCATGAGTTGGTTGAGAAGATGAAGGACTCAATTACAAACTATGACGAGGTACTCGAATATAAGGCACAGGCGGCAAGAAAATCCGAGTTTGAAAGAACAGAGCTTGCAAAGGATAAAACAGGTGTAAGACTTATGGGTGTAACCGCTAAAAATCCTGCAAACGGCGAGGATTTACCTGTATTTATTTCAGACTATGTACTTGTAACATACGGAACAGGTGCGATTATGGCGGTACCTGCACACGATAGCCGTGACTGGGACTTTGCAAAGAAGTTTAATTTGCCTATAATTGAGGTAGTATCGGGTGGCGAAAATGTGCAAGAGGCCGCATATACAGATGTATATAAGGGCGAAATGGTAAATTCGGGATTTTTAAACGGCTTACCTGTAAAGGAAGCAATCCCGACTATGATTAACTGGCTTGAAGAACAGGGTAAGGGCAAGCGTAAGGTAAATTATAAATTGCGTGACTGGGTATTCTCCCGTCAGCGTTACTGGGGCGAGCCTATTCCGCTTGTAAACTGTCCAAAATGCGGTTGGGTGGCAATACCCGAGAGTGAATTGCCGTTAGAATTACCCGAGCTTGAAACCTTTGAGCCGGGCGAGAACGGCGAATCTCCGCTTGCAAAGGCATATGACTGGATAGAAACTACCTGCCCGTGCTGTGGCGGAAGAGCACAGCGTGAAACCGATACAATGCCACAGTGGGCAGGCTCAAGCTGGTACTATTTAAGATATATGGATCCGCATAACGATGAGGCATTTGCATCAAAGGAGGCACTTTCATACTGGTCACCTGTTGATTGGTATAACGGCGGTATGGAGCATACAACCCTTCATTTACTCTATTCAAGGTTCTGGCATAAGGTGCTTTATGATATTGGCGCAGTACCTACAAAGGAGCCGTATATGAAGCGTACCTCGCACGGTATGATTTTGGGCGAGGATAATCAGAAGATGTCAAAATCAAGGGGTAATGTGGTAAACCCCGATGAGGTTGTAGACGAGTTTGGTGCGGATGCATTCAGAACATATGAAATGTTTATCGGTGCATTTGACCAGACAACACCATGGTCGCAAAAGGGCTTAAAAGGCTGTTATAAATTCCTTGAGCGTGTCTGGAATTTACAGAGTATTGTAAATGATGATGACGGATATAGCGCTGATTTGGAAAAGGCAATGCACAAGACCATTAAAAAGGTCAGTGACGATATTGAGAGAATGAAATTCAATACCGCCATTGCAACCTTGATGTCGCTTGTAAATGACTTTAGCAAAAAAGGCTCTGTTACAAAGGGTGAGTATAAGACCTTTATAACCTTATTAAACCCATTTGCACCGCATATGACGGAGGAATTATGGCTCACATACGGCGACGGCGGTTATCTCTCAATTGCCGAATGGCCAAAGTACGATGAGGCAAAAACCGTTGATGATGAGATTGAGATAGTTGTCCAGATAAACGGTAAGGTAAAGGATAAAATGATGGTTAGCGCAAATATCGACAAGGAAGGACTTGAACAGACGGCTCTTAATTCAGAAAGGATTAAAGGCTTAACTGAGGGTAAAACCGTTGTCAAGGTAATTGCGATACCGAAAAGATTGGTAAATATAGTTGTAAAATAAAATTCAAGGGGTGTTGTGTATACAACACCCTCAGACTGATGACAAAGTCATCAGTCTGAGCAGAGGCTGAGAAACGAAGGTATATTTTGTCCTTTAAATCTCGTCGGCGTACAAAGGTACGGTAGAGGTTTAAAGGGCAAAAAGCAAGCAACGGTGCGGTTTTCTCTGAAACCGCACCGCCAACATACAATTACATAAAAAAGCATTTTCATTCAAAGACAATAAAAATGCTTGCGTTAGACCGAGTTTGTCAGTGCTCTGGGGGTGTTGTGTATACAACACCCTTTGCAGTAAAAGGTAGATTAAAATGGATAATGTAAAAGCAAGAATAGAACAGCTTACAAAGGATATAAATTACCATAATTATAAATACTATGTTGATGACAGCCCCGAAATTTCGGATTTTGAGTTTGACAAAATGTTAAAGGAATTAGAGGAGCTTGAAGAAAAATATCCCGAATATAAAAGCCCTACATCTCCGACTGTAAGGGTTGGCGGTATGGCGGCATCAACTTTTGAGCCTGTTATTCATACCGTGCAGATGCAGAGCCTTCAAAAGGCGTTTTCAAAAGGCGAAATACTTGACTTTGACCGTAGGGTAAGGTCTGTTATACCAAACGCAAAATATGTTGTTGAACATAAGATTGACGGACTTAGCGTATCGCTTGAATATGTTGACGGCAAATTTAGGCGTGGCTCTACAAGGGGCGACGGGATAACGGGCGAGGATGTAACGGAGAACTTAAAAACAATCCGCTCGATACCTCTTGAACTAAAGGATAAAATTCCGTTTTTAGAGGTGAGGGGCGAGGTGTTCTTATCACGGGATAATTTCAATAAGATAAACCAAAGCCTTGAAGCGCTTGACGAGCCGTTGTTTGCAAACCCGAGAAATGCCGCCGCAGGATCTTTAAGGCAGCTTGACCCAAAAATTGCGGCGTCGCGCGGACTTGATATTTTCGTGTTCAATATCCAGCAAATTGAGGGTGTTACCATAAACAGCCATATCGAAGGGCTTGCCTTTTTAAAGGAGCAGGGCTTTAAGACTATTTTAAACGACAGACTGTTTGATACCGCACAAGAAGCGTTTGATGAGATAATGCGTATAGGCGAGGAAAGAGGCAATCTCTACTTTGATATTGACGGTGCGGTTATTAAGGTCAATAACTTTTCCGACCGTGAAATTTTGGGCGTAACAGAGAAGTTCCCAAGGTGGGCGATTGCGTATAAATACCCTGCCGAGCAAAAGGAAACAAAGCTCTTGGATATAAAAATCCAAGTCGGAAGAACGGGAGTTTTAACACCGCTTGCAATCTTGGAAACAGTGCATATTGCAGGCACGAATGTATCCCGCGCAACGCTCCATAATATTGACTATATCCGTGATAAGGATATCCGTATCGGTGACAGCGTTATAATCGAAAAGGCAGGGGATATAATCCCTGCCGTTGTTGAGGTTGTAAAGGATAAGAGAACGGGAAATGAGACGGAATTTAAAATGCCCGATGTCTGCCCCGAGTGCGGAGCAAAGGTTGTACGGATTGAGGGCGAGGCGGCATCAAGATGTACAGGTATTAACTGCCCTGCACAGAGGTTTAGGAATATCGTTCATTTTGTGTCCCGACCTGCTATGGATATTGACGGCTTGGGACCGTCGATAATTGAGCAAATGCTGTCATTAAAACTTATAGAAAACGCATCGGATCTTTATTATATAAAGGCAGAGGATATAGAGAAAATGGATAAAATGGGCAAAAAATCCGCCCAAAATCTTATAAATAACCTTGAAAAATCAAAAACAAATCCACTCTACCGCCTTATAAACGCTCTTGGTATAAGACTTATCGGCGAAAAGGCGGCAAAAACGCTCTCAAAACGCTATAAAACGCTTGATAATCTGATTACGGCAGATGTTGAGGAGCTGACCCAAATTCCCGAGGTGGGTGAAAAAATGGCAAAGTCCATTAACGAATTTTTTACTCAACAGCAAAACCTTGACTTTATAAAACGGCTCACGGATGCAGGCGTAAACTGTGTTGATGATAGCGAGGACAGCGCCATTGACGATAGATTTAAGGATAAGGTTTTTGTGCTAACCGGAACACTTAAAAACTATAAACGCTCTGAGGCAGGAAAGATAATTGAAAGCTATGGCGGTAAAACCTCATCGTCGGTATCAAAAAAGACGGATTATGTCTTAGCAGGCGCGGAGGCAGGCTCAAAGCTTGATAAAGCAAATGCTTTGGGCGTTAGGGTTATAACAGAAGAAGAATTTGAAGAAATGATAAAATAGACACAATTTACATTAAAAAGTTATGCCTGTATTCGGTAGGCGATATGTCATGATATTTCTTAAACGCTTTTGAAAAGGTGTAAATATCATTATAGCCTACAATGCGTGCAATTTCTGAAATATTAGCATCGGAATTTATCAGCATATCCGATGCTTTTCTCATTCTGCACTGAATTATATATTGCTTTGGGGATATTCCAACAGTATTTTTAAATTGGTGTATAAAATGTTTTTCACTAAGATGTGCCATGTTTGATAATTTTGCTATATCAAGATTGTTATAGTAATATTCGCCCATGTATGACATAACACGCCAAATATCCGAGTGTGCCATGCTTGGTACATTTTTGTTAAACAGCTCCAAGCCGTTTCCCTTTATATTTTCAATACATTCTGAAAAAAACATCAAAAACAGGGAATACGCATTTAGCGAATAAACCTTATTTCTGAGGCTCAAAATTCCGTCAACATATTTTGACTGCAAAACGGAAATATCCGGATTTGACAGCACTCCCGATAAATTTGTTTCACTTAAAATATTTATATTGTTTCCAAACTCGATAATGTATTTTTGATAGAGAAATTCACAGCCTGCATTGTCCGACTTTGCAGTATACCGTGTTCCGGGCATAAAAAATACCACATCGCCCTCTTTTGCGATAAATTGCTTTTTATTAACCGTTATATATACATTTCCTTTTGAGATGCACCAAATAACATATTCCATTTTCGTCTTTTCCTCATACCAGTTATCATCGTGCATTATATAAAGACTGTGTAAAAGCGCAAAATGAATACCGGCACTGAAATTATCAAATACTTCAAACATAAAACACACCCCCATAACCAATTTAACACTATTTGTCAATTAAATCAATACTTTTTAACAAATAATCAGTATTTTTGACATTGTTTTAAGTGAAATTGCTGATATAATGAAACCATCAAAATATGTAAGGAGTGTGGGTTATGACAGTTAATGTCGCAGACTATATAAATTACGGTCAAAACGCTGTAAATGAGGCTGTAAAGTCGTGCTTTGAAAATGGCGGAGGGACGGTAAATGTACCAAACGGGCAATGGAAAAGTGGGCCGATACATTTGGAGAGCAATATTGAACTGCATTTAGAGGATAATGCTGAAATTATTTTCAGCGACAATCCCGATGATTATTTACCTGCTGTATTTACAAGATGGGAGGGAATGGAATGTTATAACTATTCTCCGCTTATATATGCAAATGGTAAGGAAAACATAAAAATTACAGGCAAGGGCACATTATACGGCTCGGGGGAAAAGTGGTGGAGCTGGAAGCTGCTGCAGCAGGAGGCGGCAAATGAGCTTTGCTATGCCGAAAGTAACGGCGTTGATGTTTCAAAACGGGTATACGGGACGAAACAGACGGCGCTAAGACCGTCATTTATCCAGCCCATAAACTGTAAAAATGTCACACTGTCGGATTTTACCATAGTGGACGGGCCGCAATGGACGATACACCCCGTATATTGTGATAATGTACATATAAAGGGCGTTACGGTAAGAACTGACGGACATAACACGGACGGATTAAATCCCGACTCCTGCGAAAATGTATTGATAGAGGATTGCGATTTTTCCACAGGCGATGACTGCATTGCAATAAACTCAGGCATGAATGAGGACGGAATGAGGGTGGCACGACCGTGTAAAAATATTGAGGTGCGAAACTGCACAATGCGTTTTGGGCATGGCGCGGTAGTCATAGGAAGCGCAATTTCGGGCGGAGTAGAGAATATTTATATGCACGATTGCAAAATTTTCGGCACTATGCAGGGTATCAGGCTAAAGTCAATGCGAGGCAGGGGCGGATATATAAAGAATGTACGCTTTGAAAACATAGAAATAAACGATGTGACGGATCAGGCGATACAGATAAATATGTTCTATGAATTTTCTACCGTCACGCCAAAGACGGATACTCCGTCAGAGGTTGACGGGGTCGTTATTAAGAATGTATGGGGAAAGGGCGCAAAATTGGGCATACAAATTAAGGGCTTACCTGAGATGAAGCTAAAAAATATCGAGCTTAGCGATATATCATTAGCGGCTAATGCCGCACTCTTATGCACCGATGTGGAGAGTATAAAGTTAAATAATGTAAATATCAGGGAGGTACAAAAATGATCAGACTGTTTGAGACACACAATATCCGTGAACAAAAAGAGCTTGACGGTATGTGGAAATTTATTATGCAGGGTGTGGATAAGGAATATACAATGCCCGTTCCGGGGTGTTTTGAACAGCACCCGGACTTTTTAAAGCACAGAGGAATTGCCACATATTCAAAAACGGTTTATGTAAAGTATGACACAAATATCCGCCTTGAATTTAAGGGTGTAAGCCATACGGCAGATGTGTTCTTTGACGGCGAAAAGGTAGCACATCATTATAACGCATTCACTCCGTTTAGTGCTGTTATAAAAGATGTAGAAAAAGGTACACATCAAATTGATGTTGTGGTTGATAATACATTCTCTGAAAAATCCGCTTTGCATATCCCAAACGATTACTATACCTATGGCGGAATAACAAGACCTGTTTCGATGGAATATGTGGGTGATGTATATATTAAAAATATGCATTTTACACCGTCATGGAATAACGGTAAATGGAGAGCAAAGGTTTTAGTTGAGATTGAGAACCTAAAACAAGTTGAAATAACCGCAAATATATCTATAGATATAGCCGATACTGTATCAAATAAAGAGTTTTCAGCATTGCCAAATTCAGTTAGCAATGTTGAATTTGATATGGAGTTCCCGAAAGTCTTGGCATGGGATAATAAAAATCCCAATCTGTATATGCTAAATGCAACCTTGAATGTTAATAACACCGCTGTTGATGATTTAATAGACAGGGTAGGATTTAGAGAAGTAAAGGTAGACGGTACAAAGCTTTTATTAAACGGAAAGCCCGTGTATCTAAAAGGCTTTAACCGCCATGAGGACTATGCAACGGTTGGCTGTGCAGTGCCGTTACAGCTTATGGCAGGGGATCTTGATTTAATGCAGGATATGGGTGCAAATGCCATGCGCACCTGCCATTATCCGAATGATGAGCGAATGCTGGATCTTTGTGATGAGCGTGGTATATTGGTATGGGAAGAAAACCATGCACGAGGCTTTGACTTGGCGAAAATGCAAAATCCCAACTTTGAGCGTCAGTGTGATGACTGCATAAGAGAAATGATAGAAAATCATTATAACCACCCGTCAATCATTATTTGGGGAATTTTAAACGAGTGCGCCTCTGAAACCGATGACGGAAGAAGAATGTACAAAGCGCAGTATGACAGGATACGGAGTATGGATTTATCCAGACCGTGCACCTCTGCTACCTGCCGTCATTTTAGTGATATTTGCCTTGATTTAGAGGATATTGTATCATATAACATATATACAAACTGGTATGAAAATGACGATATAAAAGAGAGAAACAATAAAGAAATAGACTGGATAAAATCCGCAAACGGCGGTAATAAGCCGATAATTATATCCGAGTTTGGTGCGGCGGCAATATATGGCTACCGTTCAAGAGCAAGGGAAAAATGGAGCGAGGAATTTCAAGCCGACCTTATAAAAGAAAGCCTTAGTGTGTATATGAATGATACCAGAATATCAGGCGTGTTTATATGGCAGTTTGCAGATTGCAGGGTTACGGAAGAGGAATGGTTTCATACCCGTGCAAGATGCCATAATAATAAGGGCATTGTTGATGAATACCGCCGTCCGAAACTTGCGTACGATACAGTAAAAGAAATGTTTAAAAAGTACGGAAATTAAATATCGCTTTTTGTGGTATGGTTTGGACATATTCTGCATACACTTAAATTGGGTGATAAAGTTATGTGGAAAAAAATAAAACCGTATGTAATATCAATAGCAATAGCCTTGGGTGTGGGCGCATTGTCCGCACTTGTAACAAGGGACGGTATGCAGGAATTTCAAAATGTCATACAGCCCCCGTTATCTCCGCCACCGTGGCTGTTCCCGATAGTATGGACAATATTGTTTACACTTATGGGTATAGGCGCGGCAATGGTCTATGAAACAGGCAAGGGGCAAGGCGGAGCAACAGCAGAGCTTATAATATACGCATTCAGCCTTGCAATAAATTTCTTCTGGACAATAATATTTTTTAATATGCAGGATTATTTATTTGCATTTATATGGCTGATTGTACTGTTACTTGCGGTAATATATACGGCGTATCGGTTTTATAAGGTCAATAAAACAGCAGGACTTTTGCAAATACCGTATATATTATGGCTTATGTTTGCCTTGTACCTAAACTATATGATATGGACATTAAACACTTAAAAAGAGTTACTCATTTGAGCAACTCTTTTTAAGTGTTTATTTATAGATTTTCATTTTCTTTAAAATATTTAAAATCTTCTGACCTAACGGCAGTTCAAGTATTTCGTTTTCACTAAGCACCTTTAGTATAGCAATCATTATAAGGTATACTATAGCGCCTATGCCAATTCCTGAAATTGTGGCAACTGCGTTTGCAATATATCCTGCAGGGAGCAAGGTATCCAACACCTTATAAACCCCCAATGCCACAGCGCCCATAACAACACAGGCAATTGCAGGCTTTATCACATATTTTTTAATTGTAATATTAAGTGTTAAATATTTTTGTAACACTATAAAGCTTATTAAAAATGCAACAAACTGGCATATTATTGAGCTTATCGCCGCACCGTATATATTTATAGCCGTTTGCCGTATCAAGAGCACATTTAATATAACCTTAATTATACAGCCGATAACAAGACCTATTGCAGGTACATAAACCTTGCCAAGACCTTGCAAAGCTCCCGACATGGTTTGTGAAAGAGCGCTGAATATTAAGGATATTGCCATAAGTGCCAGGAGATCCGAGCCTAAGTAGGCGTTTGGGTATATTACCTTATAAATCGGCTCTGCCAAAACTATAAATCCTGCAACGCAGGGCAGAATTAAAAGAGTTGAGATAAGGAACGAATACGATATTTTACCTCCTGCCTCTTTTTTCTCGCCCCTTGCCAAAGCTCCCGAAACCGACGGCACCAAAACCGTAGCAAATGCGACATTTAAAGCCAACGGCATATTTATAAGCGTATCACTCTTTGAAAGTCTGCCTGCCAATAGCACCGCATATTCGTTTAAGTCCTTTAATGTAGGGTGCAAAATTGCGCCCACATTGCCATGCGCCGGTATACCGTTTGCAAATGCAATTTCAATACCCCTTGTAATGGTTGCGGTATCAATTACACGGTTTATTGCCGTTATAATTGATGCAAGGGATATGGGTACGGAAAGCATTAAAATTGCTTTCATAAGCGAGGCTGTAGACGGATTTTCCGCCGACACAACAGACTGACGCAATTTTTGGGACAACTGTGATTTTTGTCTGTAGTAAAATATTATAAGGTAAATAAACGATATAAGCGTCGCAATGGAGCTTGCCGCATTTGCCCATGCCGCCATAATTTCAGGCGGTGTGTTTTTAGCAAGGCTTCCGCTATAGAGCATGGAGGTCTTTGTTGCAAACTGCATTAACACCGGCATTGTTCCTGCACTGAGAAGTACAAGAACTATGGTAAGTCCACACTTAAATACCTGTTCAAGCATTTGTGAAAGACTTGTTGCACGCATATCGTTAAGACCTTGGAAATAGCCCCGTATTACAGACGAAACGCATACAAAGAATATCGACGGCGAAAGTGCACGCATTACATATTGAACTCCGTCCATGTTGACAATGCTTTGAGCAATAACATCAGCGCCAAAGAATAACAGCCCCGAAAAAACAGCGCCTATTACCGAGAATAGAATAAGCGCCGAGTGAAATACTCTGTGTGCGCCCCGATAGTCATTCAAGGCAACTCTCTCCGATACCATTTTAGCTATTGCGTTGGGTATACCGATTGACGATACGGCAAGTAAAACGGTGTATACCTGAAAACCTGCGGTATAGAAGCCGTTTCCGCTGTCGCCAAATCCGCTTATATTGGTTATCACCATACGGTATACCATACCGAGTATTTTAACCATAAGCTGAGCAAAAAGAACTATTGCAACATTGCCCATAAAGCTTTGCGTCTTTTGCTCATTTATCTGTTTTCCCATAATAAAACCTTCTTATTGTAAATGTTAATATAATCTGTAATATTATAAGGCTAAAGCACCATATAATCAAGTGTTTTTACAAAAAAGTAATCAAAACTGTAATTTTTGTAATGTTTTAGCTCTGATATCCCGACAATGTTATATATATTTTTGTTTACAAATGCGCCTTTTTACTTGACACCCCCATATATAAAGTTGTAAAATAAAATATATGTAAATTTTTAAACTTTATGAGGAGATAGACTAAATGGATACAATGAGTGGATTAAAACGCTCGCATTATTGTGGCGAGGTTGACGGTATAGGTGCAGAGGTAACTGTCGGCGGATATGTACAGAAAATAAGGGATATGGGAAACCTTATCTTTATTGATTTAAGAGACAGAACAGGTATTGTCCAGCTTGCGTTTGGGGATTATACAGACCGTGAAATTTTTAAAAAAGCCTCATCATGCAGAAGCGAGTATGTGTTGATGGCAAAGGGTATTGTAAGGGAAAGAGAGAGCAAAAACCCTGATTTAAAAACAGGAAATATAGAAATTGCGGTAAATGATTTGAGAATACTTGCAAAGGCGCAGACAACGCCGTTTGAGATAGTAGACGATTTAAATACAAATGAGGAGCTAAGGCTAAGATACAGGTATCTTGATTTAAGACGCCCGAGTTTACAGAAAAATATTATAACAAGGAGCAAGATTGCAAAATCTGCCCGTGATTATTTTTACGAGAACGGATTTGTTGAGATTGAAACACCTATGATGATGAAATCAACACCCGAGGGCGCAAGGGATTATATCGTGCCGTCGAGAATACATCACGGTAATTTCTATGCGCTTCCGCAGTCACCACAGATTTATAAACAGCTTTTGATGATTGCCGGATTTGACAGATATGTTCAGCTTGCAAGGTGCTTCAGAGACGAGGATTTAAGAGCGGACAGACAGCCCGAATTTACACAGGTTGACCTTGAAATGTCATTTGTGGATGTGGAAGATGTATTGGAAATGGGCGAGGGCTTTATAAAGAGAATATTTAAAGATGTTTTGGGTGTTGATATTCCAACACCTTTACCAAGACTCACATATAAGGAAGCAATGGAGAGGTTTGGCTCGGATAAGCCCGATACAAGATTTGGTATGGAGATACAGGATGTGTCAGACCTTGTGGCTGATTGTGGCTTTGGAGTATTTTCGGGCGCAGTACAAGGCGGCGGCAGTGTCCGTGCAATAGTGGCGCATGATGGGGCAAAAACTCTTACCAGAAAAGAAATTGACAAATTAACCGAGTATGTGCGCGGAATAGGCGCAAAAGGTCTTGCATTTATCCGTTGGATTGACGATGAGCCTACCTGTGCATTTGCAAAATTCTTGGGTGAGGGCGAGCTTGAAAGAATAATTGAGCGTGTAGGCGCTAAAAAGGGCGATGTGGTATTGTTTGTTGCAGATAAGAACAGCGTTACATTACCTGTGCTTGGCGCACTTCGACTTAAAGTTGCAAAACAGCTTGATATAATCCCTGAGGGCTGGAATTTCTTATGGATAACACAGTTCCCGTTCTTTGAATATAACGAGGAAACAAATCACTGGGATGCAATGCATCATCCGTTTACAATGCCGATGGACGAGTGTATAGAGTATCTTGATACAAACCCCGAAAAGGTAATCGCAAAGGCATATGACCTTGTATTAAACGGTACGGAGTTATCATCAGGCTCAATAAGAATTAACGATTATGAGCTACAGCAAAAGATGTTTGAGTCTTTGGGACTTACAGACGAGGAGATAGAGGCAAAATTCGGATTTTTGGTTGATGCATATAAATACGGTGCCGCACCTCACGGCGGTATGGGAATAGGCCTTGACAGACTTGCAATGCTTATGTGCGGTACGGATTCATTGCGTGATGTTACGGCATTCCCGAAGGTGCAAAATGCCTCCGAGCTTATGTCCGGAGCACCCGGAACAGTTGATGAAAAACAGCTTGAGGAGCTTGCAATAAAAGTGGTTAAAGACGATAAGGAGGACTAAAAAATGAATTTGTGGGGAAATGAAATTCCGTATAATACAGACGAGCTTACATTTGTGCCAAGTATAACACCGTATCAGGCGCAATCTGACGGTTGTGTCGTTGTCTTTGCAGGCGGTGGCTACGGAATGAAGGCAGAGCATGAAGGTCCCGTAATGTGCGAGTGGTTACAGTCAATAGGAATTACCTGCTTTAATGTTGATTACAGGGTTTCACCTTATAAGCACCCGGCCGAGGTCTCAGATGCTCAACGAGCAGTTCGGTGGGTAAGATATAACGCTCAAAAATACGGTGTAAATCCAGATAAAATAGCCGTTATGGGCTTTTCAGCAGGCGGTCATCTTGCAGGCTCGGTATCGGTACATTATGATAAAGAGTTCTACACACCCACTGATGAGATAGATAATGTATCTGCAAGACCCGATGCATCAATTCTATGCTATTCGGTTATTGATATGCTTGAGTTTAGACACGACGGTTCAAGGCAGAATTTGTTAGGTCCTACGCCTATGCAGTCTGAAAAGGAATTTATGTCATTATATAAGCAGGTTACACCCGATACGCCTACCGCATTTTTGTGGCACACATCAACAGACCAGGCAGTACCGGTAGAGAACTCATTGCTTTATGCAAATGCTTTGAGCGCTTGTAATATTCCGTTTGAAATGCATATCTATCCTTTGGGACACCACGGTTTAGGTCTTGCGCCTGAATTAGAGCATGTTGCACAGTGGTCAAAGTCGTTGAAAAACTGGCTTATACTAAACGAGTGGAAATAAGAAAATTGTATTGCTTTTTTCTGCATAGTTTGGTATAATTTAAAAAAGAAACAATAGAGTTTATCGTTTAGATGATTTGCATTATGGAGGATATTGGTTATGAAATCAAAGTACGAAAGAGTACTCTTGAAAATCAGTGGTGAGGCGTTGGCAGGCAAGAACGGCTTTGGTCTTGATGAGGCAACGGTTGCCGAGATTTGTAAGAACATAAAAACAGTAGTAGATATGGGGGTTGGCGTTGCGATAGTAGTCGGCGGCGGAAATATCTGGCGCGGCAGAAGCAGCGAGAATATGGACAGGACTCGTGCAGACCATATGGGAATGCTTGCAACTGCGATAAATGCGCTTGCCTTAGGTGCGGAGCTTGATGCGCAGGGCGTTGAGAACAGAGTCCAGACTGCTATTGAAATGAAGCCGATTGCAGAGCCGTATATTCGTGGCAGAGCCGTAAGACATCTTCAAAAGGGAAGAGTTGTAATATTCGGCTGCGGAACGGGTAATCCGTTTATGTCAACAGATACTGCCGCGGCATTAAGAGCAGTTGAGGTAAATGCGGATGTTATCCTTCTTGCAAAGAAGGTTGATGCTGTTTATGACAGCGATCCTGCAACAAACCCGAACGCAAAGAAATATACATCACTCACATTTGCAGAGGTTTTGGCAAAGGAATTAAAGGTAATGGATGCGACTGCGGCGTCATTGTGTCAGGATAATGATATGCCAATTCATGTATTCGGTCTTGACGATCCAAAGAATATAGTTCGTGCCTGTGAGGGCGAGAATATCGGCACAACAGTTCATAAGTAATAAAAACATAGGAGGATATAAATTATGGCAAAGTTTCCCGAAGTAGAAGCAAAGATGTCAAAGAGAGTTGACGCATATGCAAGCGAGTTAAAGACAATCAGAGCAGGCCGTGCAACAGCGGCTGTGCTTGATAAGATTGCAATTGATTATTACGGCGTTCCCACACCTATTCAGCAGGTTGGTCAGATTTCGTCACCTGAGCCGAGAATGCTTGTAATTCAGCCGTATGACCCGTCGGTATTAAATGAAATGGTAAAGGCTATTTCAAAATCCGATTTGGGTATCACACCTCAAAACGACGGTAAATGTATCCGTCTTGCATTCCCTCCGCTTACTGAGGAGAGAAGAAAAGAGCTTGTAAAGACTGTAAAGAAATATACAGAAGAAGCAAAGGTGCAGGTAAGAAATGTTCGCCGTGACGCAATAGACGATTTAAAGAAGCAGAAAAAGAACGGTGAGATTACAGAGGACGATGTAAAGGATATGGAAAAGGATATCCAGAACCTTACCGATAAGTTTACAAAGGAAATTGACAGCATTGGCGCAGCCAAGGAAAAAGAAATTACTGAGGTTTAAATTCTAAAAGAGAAGGGGACTGTTGCTTTTTGCAACAATCCCTTGTTCTTTATGTACAAAGAGGTATAATGGGAAAGCCCTTTTCCTGTTAAGCCTCCGTCGGAATGGAGATTATTATGTTTTTTAAAAGCAAGAAAGAAATAGAAATTGATTATAATAATTTGCCCAAGCATATCGGTATCATTATGGACGGAAACGGGCGTTGGGCAAAAAAAAGAGGCTTGCCAAGAACTGCAGGACACAAAACAGGTGCCGAAACAATCAAAAAAATCGTGCGTGAGGCGAACAGAATGGGTATAAAGTATATGACCGCATACGCATTCTCAACCGAGAACTGGAAACGCCCAAAAGCAGAGGTTGATATGCTTATGGACTTACTCTTAAACTACCTAAAGGACGCAGAACGGCTTATGCATGAGGATAATATGCGCCTTCGTCTTATCGGCTCGCCAAAAGAGCTGTCGCCTGAAATTCAAGAGCAGATAAAGCATGTTGAGGAGCTTACCAAAAACAATACGGGAATACTTTGGAATATTGCAATAAACTACGGTGGCAGGGAAGAACTTACTCATGCTGCAAAGGAATTGTATAAGGATATTGAAAACGGTAAAAAATCTATTGATGATATAACCCCTGCGGATTTGGAAAACCATTTATACACCGCAGGACAGCCCGATGTTGATTTGCTTATCCGTACCAGCGGCGAGCAAAGACTTTCAAATTTTATGCTCTGGCAGGTAAGCTATGCGGAGTTTTGGTACACGGATAAATTATGGCCTGATTTTAACGAACAGGACCTGCACCGGGCGATTTCCGATTTCCAGCATAGAGGCAGAAGATTTGGAGGTGTTTGATATGCTTACAAGAATTTTAACCGGAATTGTCGGTGTTGCGGTATTTATAGGTATTTTGCTTTTACCACGCTATGTATTTTCAGTTGCATTGGCGGCGGTTATATTTATGATGCTCTATGAATGCTACAGCGCTACCAAGGCAGATACAGGCATGAGGATAGCAGGCTTTATATCCGCAATATTGATTATGTGTATGTATTACACCACTTTAAAATCAGTACAATTCTATGCGGTTATGACAGTACCGATAATTGTAATCCTGCTATATATGGCATTGGTCGTTATAAAGCACGGCAAGCGTGACTATAAAGATGTATTATCAAGCGGATTTTTAACTGTGTATGTAACGGTTTCTACAGGCTGTATCTGGCTTTTAAAGGAGAGCTTTGGTATTCCTGCAATGCTTGTAATATTTATAAGTGCATGGGGATCTGATACGCTTGCATATTTTACAGGCAGAGCATTAGGTAAACATAAGCTTATTCCTCATGTAAGCCCAAAAAAAACGGTCGAGGGCGCAATAGGCGGTGTAATTGGTGCGGCAGTGCTTGTTGCAATTTATTTTATGGTGCTGGATAAATGCTTTAATATTACACTCATACAAAATTATATATTAAAAGGCGCGCTTATAGGTGCTGTTGGCGGTGCATTATCACAGCTTGGCGATTTGTGTGCGTCTGCAATCAAGCGTGACGGTGATATTAAGGATTTTGGTTGGATATTCCCCGGTCATGGCGGATTTATGGACAGATTTGACAGCGTAATATATATATCTCCGATAATATTTATCGGCATATTTTTACTGTCTATGATGTAAAAAAGGAATAATAAAATGGAAAATGAACATAAAATATCAATATTAGGCTCAACAGGCTCAATCGGTACGCAGACCTTGGAGGTAGTAAGAGCGTACCCGAATTTCAAGGTTATGGCAATGAGCGCAAACTCAAATATTGAGCTGTTGGAGAAACAGGCAAGGGAATTTTTGCCCGAGCTTGTTTGTGTGGTAAACGAGGAAAAAGCAAACGAGCTTAAAATAAAGCTCTCAGATACCGATATAAAAGTGGTATCGGGCAAGGACGGACTTGTCGAGGTCGCAACCTATAAGGATGTAAAGACTGTTGTAACGGCGGTTGTCGGAATTTCGGGATTAGAACCTACAATAGAGGCGATAAAGGCAGGTAAAAACATAGCTCTTGCAAATAAGGAAACGCTTGTAACGGGCGGTCATATTGTAACGGCTTTGGCTCGTGAATACGGTGTTTCGCTTTTGCCTGTAGACAGTGAGCATAGCGCAATATTCCAGTCTTTGCAGGGATTTTCACATTCACAGGTAAAACGGATTTTATTAACTGCATCGGGCGGACCGTTCTACGGTAAAAAGCGTGATGAGCTTTTAAATATAACACCTGCCGACGCGCTAAAGCACCCAAATTGGGATATGGGCGCAAAGGTAACAATTGACTCGTCAACGCTTGTAAACAAAGGTCTTGAGGTGATTGAGGCAAAGTGGCTGTTTAATGTGCCTGTGGATAAAATCAAGGTTTTAATACACCGTGAAAGCATAGTTCATTCGATGGTTGAATATGATGATAACGGGGTTATTGCACAGCTTGGCGTGCCGGATATGAAGCTACCTATCCAGTATGCGCTTACCTATCCCGACAGACTTAAAATGACGGATAATGTTCTTGATTTTACAAAATATCAAAAGCTTACCTTTGACGAGCCTGACGAGGATACATTTTTCGCTTTACGGCTTGCAAAAGAGGCAGGCACAATGGGCGGTACGATGCCTACGGTATTTAACAGTGCCGATGAGGTTGCCGTTTCAATGTTTATGAAAGGCAAGCTGTCATATCTTGGTATAAGCGATATGATAGCCAAGGCAATGAGCGAGCATAAAAACATAGTAAATCCTACGCTTAATGAAATTTTAGAAACCGATAAATGGGCAAGGGAATTTGTAGCAAGTAAAATAGAGAGGTAAATATATGATAACTGCTGTTGTAACAATTATAATGTTCCTTGTAATGGTATCATTGCATGAGTTTGGACATTTTATTGTGGGTAAACTGCTGGGTTTTAAAATTCTTGAATACGCCATAGGCTTCGGACCTCAGCTTTTAAAAAAGCAGGGTACAGAAACGATGTATTCTCTAAGAGCAATACCTGTGGGGGGATACTGCAAATTTGAGGGCGAGGACGGCGACAGTGATGATGATAGAGCGTTCTCAAAGCAAGCGGTATGGAAAAGGATTTTGGTGGTTTTAGCAGGCGGAGTGTCAAATATAATTTTAGGCTTTGTCCTGTTTATGATAATTGTTCCTATGACATCACCTATTTTAACAAATACGGTTGAGAGTGTTGTTAAAAACAGCTATGTTGAAACAGCAGGTCTTATGCCCGGGGATAAAATTGTTGAGATAGACAATAAAAAAGTAAGCTTTTATAACGATATTTCACTTGCTACCGAGATGTTTACAAAGGATACCAACACAACAATCAAGGTATACAGAAACGGCGAAAAATTAACGCTTACATTTAAACCGACAGAAGAAATTATAAACTATAAATATGAAGAAAACGGCGTAACGGTTGAAGAAACAATAAACGGAGTTAAAACTACCGAATTTTACGAATACGGAAAAGATAATGTAAGGGACGATAGTAAAGTCGGCACTGAGGAGAGCATTACACGGTATATTATCGGTTTCAGACCTCATACCGAGCCTGTAACTGTATTTAATGTATGGCAGCAGGCGTGGTTTCAGACAAAGTTTGTTGTAAAAATAGTATATCAGTCGTTGTGGCAGATGGTGACGGGCAAAGTCGGAATGGATCAGGTTTCGGGGCCTGTGGGTATAGTATCCGAGGTAAACAATGCCGTAAATTCGGGAAGCAGAAGCTGGCTGTATGTACTAAACCTTGTTGCATTGCTTACGATAAATCTGGGAGTGTTTAATCTGCTCCCTGTTCCTGCGCTTGACGGAGGAAGGTTGTTCTTTATGGTAATTGAGCTTATCCGACAAAAACCGATACCGCCCGAAAAAGAGGGTATGGTTCATGCAATCGGTATGCTAATGCTTTTTGGACTGATAATAGTTATTTCGTTTAATGATATAATGAAGCTGATAGGGAGATAGATATGCGAAAGAAAAAAAGACTTGTAAATATAGGCGGTGTGTGGATCGGCGGAGATAAGCCCATTGCAATACAGTCAATGTGCAATACCGATACCCGTGATGTTAAATCAACAGTTAACCAGATTTTAAGCTTGGAAGAGGCAGGCTGTGAAATAATAAGAGTTGCCATACCCGATATGGAGGCGGCGCAGGCGGTGGGTGAGATAAAAAAGCAAATCCACATTCCGCTTGTTGTTGATATACATTTTGATTACCGCTTGGCGCTTGAATCAATGAGGCAAGGCGCTGATAAGGTAAGAATAAACCCGGGCAATATTGGGGACAGGGACAGAGTAAAACAGGTGGTTGACCTTGCAAAGGAAAGACATATACCTATCCGAATTGGTGTAAACGGTGGTTCTTTGGAAAAAAATCTGCTCCAAAAATACGGCTCCCCGACTGCCGATGCACTTGTTGAGAGTGCGTTAGGTCATGTTCGTATTTTAAACGAGCTTGATTTTTACGATACCGTTGTGTCTATAAAAGTTTCCGATGTTCCGACAATGCTAAAGGCGTACCAGAAATTTGATGAGATTTCGGATATACCGCTACATATCGGTGTTACCGAGGCAGGAACGCTTATGCAGGGCACGATAAAATCGTCTGTAGGCATTGGCGCACTTTTGGCACAGGGCATAGGCGATACAATGCGCGTGTCATTAACGGACGATCCTGTTGAGGAAATAAGAGCGGCATACAGCATACAAAAAGTTTTGGGTATGAGAAAAGAGGGTGCAACCCTTGTGTCCTGTCCGACCTGCGGACGGACAAGGATTGACCTTATACCTATTGCAAACGAAGTAGAAAAACGCATACAGAATATAAAAAAGCCGATTAAGGTTGCAGTAATGGGCTGTGCGGTAAACGGCCCCGGTGAGGCGAGGGAAGCGGATATTGGTATTGCCGGGGGCGACGGTGTCGGAATTATATTTTCGCACGGCGAGATTTTAAGAAAAGTACCGCAGGATAAAATAGTGGAAGAACTGATGAAAGAAATTGAAAAGCTATAAAGTCTGCCCAATTTAGGTAAAAAAAGGCTGTTGCATTTTGCAACAGCCTTTAATGTTACTAATTTTGATTATTTTATAACCTGTATCCAACCCTTTGGAGCTTCAAGTCTGCCCATTTGAATACCTGTTAATGTATCATATAACTTCTTTGTTACAGGTCCCATATCGTTCATACCGCTTGGGAGACAAATCTCTTTGCCGTGGTCAACAATCTTGCCTACAGGCGATATAACAGCCGCCGTACCGCAAAGACCGCACTCTGCAAAGTCTGATAATTCGTCAAGATAAACTTCTCTTTCCTCTGTTTCAAGACCGAGATATTCCTTTGCTACATACATTAAGGAGCGTCTTGTAATTGACGGAAGGATACTGTCTGATTTTGGGGTTACGACCTTGTTGTCCTTTGTAATGAACAAGAAGTTTGCACCGCCTGTTTCTTCAACCTTTGTTCTTGTGCCTGCATCAAGATACATATTCTCATCATAACCCTCATTATGAGCAGAAACTATAGCATGTAAGCTCATTGCATAGTTAAGACCTGCCTTGATATGACCTGTTCCGTGAGGAGCGGCACGGTCAAAATCAGAAACACGGATAGTTATAGGCTTTGCACCGCCCTTAAAATACGGACCGACAGGAGTTGCAAAAACTCTGAACTGATAGTCGGTTGCCGGTTTAACACCGATAACGGGGTTAATTCCGAACATATACGGTCTTAAATAGAGAGTAGCACCGCTTCCGTATGGAGGCACAAATGATTTATTTGCCTCAACTACCTTTAATATTGCTTCAACAAACTTATCTTCAGGATATACGGGCATTTCCATTCTGCGTGCAGAATTTGCAAAACGCTCTGCGTTTAAGTCGGGTCTGAAGACTACTGTTTCGCCCTTTTCTGTAGTGTAAGCCTTTAAGCCTTCAAAAATAGTCTGTGCATACTGTAAAACGCAGGCACATTCGCTCATTGTAATCATATCATCGTCAATGAGAGCGCCCTCGTCCCATTTTCCGTCTTTGTATGTAGAAACAAAGCGCTTGTCAGTTTTTATATAGCCAAAACCGAGGTTTTGCCAGTCAATGTTCTGCTTTTCCATTAGCTAAAACACTCCTTTGTAGAATTTATATCATTTTAATAATATCACTTTTTTTGAGTATTGTAAAGGTTTTAAAACCAATTTTTTTTAGAGTACACAAAAAAATCCCAAATACTTGTAAACTATAAACAAAAAAAGTGTAAATATCGCAAAAATTTCTATGGTTAAAAATCAGATAATGTATCTAAAAGTGTTGACATTACACGATTTGGCTGATAAAATAATACGGTATGATAATATACAGATACTATGTACTTTCTTATGACAGGTAAGGAAGGTATTGCATTTTTAACATAATTAAATGCGGTGCGTCTATCCTTTATACTACAATATTTTAGGATAGAAAATCTACACCGATAAATGACGGAGTAGAGCACTTACAAATACATTCTAATTATTTGGAGGAGGAATTGACAATGAAAATGACCGGTGCTCAAATGGTTGTAAGCACACTTGAGAAAAACGGTGTAAAGGTTGTCTTTGGTTATCCGGGCGCGGCAAACTGCCCGATAATAGACAAGCTGTCGTTTTCATCAATTAAGCATATTCTGACCCGCAATGAGCAGGGCGCTGCGCATATGGCATCAGGTTATGCCCGTGTTACCAAAACAGCGGGAGTTTGTACGGCTACATCAGGTCCGGGAGCCACAAACTTAATTACCGGTATAGCAACAGCGTATATGGACTCTGTACCAATGGTAGTATTGACAGGTCAGGTAGGCTTACCGCTTGTCGGTAAGGATGCTTTCCAGGAGGTTGACATTACAGGTGCAACCTTGCCGTTTACAAAGCATAACTATCTTGTAAAGGACGGACTTGATATACCAAGAATTGTAAACGAGGCGTTCCATATTGCAAACACAGGCAGACCCGGTCCTGTGCTTATCGACTTCCCGATGGATATATTAAAGCAGGAATTTGAATATCCCGATGCGGAAGAGGAATTAAACATCAAGGGCTATAAGCTTTTGGGTAAGGCGTCGGAGCCACAGATAAAGAAGGTTGCAGAGGCTATAAAAGCGGCGCAAAGACCTATGATTTTAGCAGGCGGAGGAGTTGTAATTTCAGATGCGGTTAGTGAGTTTCGTGCATTTGACGATATAACAAATATCCCTGTTATGTCTACAATGATGGGCGTTGGCGTTATGAACTCAACAGATCGTAACTATTACGGTATGCTTGGCTCTCACGGCTCACGCGCGGCAAATGCTTTGATTAACAAGGCAGATTTGCTTGTTGTTATGGGCTCAAGATTGGGCGACAGAACAACCGCGCATGCATCAAGAGCGTTAGAGTATAAGTGCAGACTTATACATATTGATATTGACCCTGCCGAGATTGGCAAAAATATCCAGCCGTATATCCCTGTTGTAGGCGATATAAAGGATGTAATATCCCAGTTAAAGCCATTGCTCCAGGATTATAAGGTAAGCGAGGAATGGGATAAAGAGGCGCAGGAGATAAAAGAAAGATTTGCGCAAAAGATTGTAACAGAGGATACAGGTACGGTAAATCCAAAGTATTTCTTAAAACGGCTTTGTGCAAAGGTAGGCTCAAATGCGTACATTGCAACCGAGGTTGGACAAAACCAGATTTGGACAACCAACTACTATGATTTTACATCACCGAGAAACTTTTTGACATCGGGCGGATTTGGAACAATGGGTTACGGTCTGCCTGCGGCAATCGGCGCATCAACGGCACAGAAGAAGCTACCCGTATTTTCAATCATGGGCGATGGCTCATTCCAGATGAACCTGCCTGAAATGGGAACAATGTGCCAGTGGGATATACCCGTAAAAATGGTAGTGTTTAAGAATAACCGCCTCGGAATGGTGCATGAGCATCAGTTTATGCTCTATAACTCAAACTACCAGGCAGTATATCTTGACGGTAGTCCCGACTTTAATAAGCTTGCCGACGCATACGGAATAAAGAACTCATATATAAAGGAAAACAGTCAGATAGACGGTGCAATTGATGAGATGATGAAGGATAACGAGTCATATCTTCTCGTTCTTGAGGTTGACCCGTATGAAACAACAGGCGATTCGCTTAATGAAAAGCCAATGACAGTAAAGGAGGATAATTGATTATGGAAAGATACACATTATCCGTTCTTGTTGAAAACCGTGCAGGTGTTTTGTCAAGGGTTGTAGGCTTGTTTTCAAGACGAGGCTTTAATATTGAGAGCTTGTCCGTTGGACCTACACAGGACGAGCGAATTTCAAGAATAACCATTGAGGTTATAGGCGATGAATTGTTGCTTGAACAGATTTCAAAGCAGTTGTCAAAGCTGATTGATGTTATAAAGATAAAGACATTAAGAAGCTCTGAAATAGTAAAAAGAGGCTTGGTTTTGGTAAAGGTAAAGGTAACTCCGAAAACCCGTAGCGAGGTTATGGAGATAACCAATGTATTCCGCGCAAATATCGTTGATATTTCAACCAGTACGCTTGTTATCGAGCTTACTGGCGGAAACGGAAAGCTAAATGCATTCCTTGAAATGATTGAGCCGTACGGCATCGAGGAAATTGCAAAAACAGGTATGACAGCACTTGAGCGAGGCACAAACACATTAAAGCTTGACAAATAAAGCTTTTTAAAACAGTTAAAAATTAAATTTAATTTATAAAAGGAAAGAGGTTTTTTAAAATGGCAAAGACATTAGACCACGAAGCAAGAGTTTTCTATGAAGCTGACTGTAACTTACAGCTTTTACAGGGTAAGACTGTAGCAATCATCGGCTTTGGTTCACAGGGACACGCACATGCTATGAACTTAAAGGATAGCGGTGTAGATGTTGTTGTAGGTTTAAGAGAGGGTTCAAAGAGCAGAAGAAGAGCCGAGGAGTACGGCTTAAAGGTAGCAACACCTGCTGAGGCTGCAAAGATGGGTGATATTATCATGATCCTTGCTCCTGATGAGAGACAGGCACAGATTTATAAGAATGATATCGAGCCAAACCTTGAAGAGGGCAATATGCTTATGTTTGCACACGGCTTTAATATCCACTTTAAGCAGATTCAGCCTCCTGCAAATGTAGATGTTACAATGATTGCTCCAAAGGGACCGGGTCACACAGTTCGTTCCGAGTATGAAGAGGGTAAGGGCGTACCTTGTCTTATCGCAGTTGAGCAGGACTACACAGGAAAGGCTCAGGATTTAGCTTTGGCATATGCTGCAGGTATAGGCGGTGCAAGAGCGGCAGTATTGGAAACAACATTCCAGTGCGAGACAGAGACTGACCTCTTCGGTGAGCAGGCAGTTCTCTGCGGTGGTGTTACAGCTCTTATGCAGGCAGGCTTTGAAACGCTTGTTGAGGCAGGCTATGACCCAAGAAACGCATACTTTGAGTGTATCCATGAGATGAAGTTAATAGTTGACCTTATCTATCAGGGCGGATTCTCAAGAATGAGATACTCAATTTCAGATACAGCAGAGTTCGGTGATTATGAGACAGGTAAGAGAATGATTACCGAGGAAACAAAGAAGGAAATGAAGAAGGTTCTTGAAGAAATTCAGGACGGTACATTTGCATCAAAGTGGATTGCCGAGAACAATAACGGCAGAGCACACTTTAACGCAACACGCGCATTAAAGAAGGAGCATCAGCTTGAAAAGGTTGGCGCAGACATCAGAAAGTTCTATTCATGGAATAAGGAATATGATGACTAATTAACATATGTGTATTAAAGACCATTGCAGTTTTGCAGTGGTCTTTTTTTGCTGCTGCGACAAATTATTTCCAAATAAATGCAACAAGTGACTATAAATATATTGAAAAATCAAAAAAATATTGATATAATAAAAACAATAACTAAAAGGGAGAGAAGAAACTATGAAACCATTTATGGACAAGGATTTTATGTTGCATAATGATACGGCAAAAAAGCTCTACCATGAGTATGCAGAGGATATGCCGATTTTTGACTATCACTGTCATTTGAGTCCGCAGGAAATGTATGAGGATAAGCCATTTTCAAGTATTACCCAAATTTTCCTTGACGGCGACCATTACAAGTGGCGGTATATGCGGTCAATGGGCATTGAAGAAAAGTATATGACAGGACACAGAACAGGCAATCAAATGTCGGATTATGAAAGATTTGAGGCATTTTGTTCGAGCCTGCAATATGCAATAGGAAATCCGCTCTATCACTGGACGCATTTGGAGCTACAGAGATATTTCGGTATCGATACGGTTTGCCGTAAGGACACGGCAAGAGAAATATTTGATAGGGCAAACGCTGTTATAAAAGAAAAGAATATGAGCCCGTCATATCTTATAAACAGCTCAAATGTTGCAGTAATCGGCACAACGGACGATCCTATAGATAGTTTGGAGTGGCATAAAAAAATTGCCCAAAAGGGACATATAAATGCAAAGGTTATACCGTCGTTTAGACCTGACTTTATGCTAAATATCGAAAAACCGACATTCGTACCTTATATTAAAAAGCTCTCAGAGGTATCGGGTATTGAGATAAAGTCATATAAAGACCTTGTAAAGGCAATATATTCAAGGATTGAGTATTTTAACAGCGTAGGCTGTAGGGTTTCAGACCACGCTCTTGACGGTGTACCGTATTATGAGGGAATTTCGGCATCGGATGTATTTAACAAGGCAATGTCGGGCGAGAGTCTTTCAGATAATGAGGTAAAAGCATATAAATCGGCGATGCTTATAGAGCTTGCAAAAAAATACAAAGAGCTTGATTGGGCAATGCAGCTTCACATTGGTGCATTGAGGAATAATAACAATAAGATGTTCAAGCTCTTAGGTGCAGACACAGGCTTTGACTCAATTGCGGACTATTCAATAGCCGAGGATTTATCGCATTTATTAAATGCAATGGAAAAAACGGATAATCTGCCAAAGACCATTTTATATACATTAAATCCAAAGGATAATTATGTAATAGGAACAATGCTCGGTAATTTCCAGGGCGCAGGAAAGGGAGGCAAGATACAGTTCGGTTCAGGCTGGTGGTTCTGCGATCAGCGTGACGGAATGACAGACCAAATGAGGGCACTTGCAAACCTTGGCGCACTGAATAAGTTTGTCGGTATGCTTACCGATTCGAGGAGCTTTTTATCATACACCCGTCACGAGTATTTCAGACGGATTATGTGTAACATCTTGGGTACATGGGTAGAGGACGGCGAATTCCCTGCCGATTACGATACATTGGAAACTATTGTTAAGGGTATTTGCTTTAACAATGCAAAAGAGTATTTTGGAGTAGATTGTTAAGATATAAGAGAGGAGCTTTAGCTATGGAATTATTAAAGAGAAACGAAAATCAGAAACCGCACACAGAACGGATTTTGCAGTTTGGCGAGGGTAATTTTTTAAGAGGCTTTGTTGACTGGATGGTGGACCGCTTAAACAAAGAAAACGGCGGAGATTACGGCGTTGTATTGGTACAGCCTCTCTCAAGCCCGATGATTGATAAATTCATAAACGACCAGCAGGGTTTATATGACCTGTATTTAAGAGGCTTACAAAACGGTGAAAGGGTTGAGGAAACAAGAGTGGTTGAATGTGTAACAAGATGTATTGACCCATTTTTAAGAACTGACGAGCTTATGGATTGTGCAAAAAATCCTGATTTGCGGTTTATTGTTTCAAATACAACCGAGGCAGGTATTGAGTATAAGTCAGGTGATGACGGCTCATCATTTGCCGATACCACATTCCCGGGCCGTCTTACAATGTTTTTAAAAAAGCGTTTTGATTTGGGCTTACCCGGCTTTATATTATTTCCATGCGAGCTTATCGACCGTAACGGCGATGAATTAAAAAATTGCATATTAAAATACGCTGTTGATTTTGGATACGGCGATGAGTTTATAAAGTGGGTGGAGAATGAAAACCACTTCACAAACACCTTGGTTGACAGAATTGTAACAGGCTACCCAAGGGACAATGCAAAAGAAATGTGCCAAAAGTTTGGGTACATTGACAATGTAATTGACACTGCCGAGATATTCCATTTATGGGTAATCGAGGGCGATAAAAAATATGCAGACGAAATCCCGTTTGGAGATATCGGTCTTAATGTTTTATGGACTGATGATGTAACGCCGTATAAAAAGCGTAAGGTAAGAATTTTAAACGGTGCGCATACCATGATGGTGCTTGCCGCACGCCTTGCAGGATTGGAATCTGTCGGCGAGGCAATGAATGATGAGCTGATATATTCATTTATGCACAAGGGTATATTTGATGAGGTTATACCTGTTCTTGATCTGCCTCATGATGAGCTTACTCAGTTTGCAAATGATGTAATCGAGCGTTTTAAAAATCCGTTCATAAAGCATTTGTTGCTTAGCATTGCTCTAAATTCCGTATCAAAGTTCAAGGTTCGTGACCTGCCGTCACTTCTTGAATATATGGATAAATTCGGTAAAGAGCCTGAGTGTCTTGTATTCTCATTGGCTGCACTTATCGAGTTCTACCGTGGCGATGAGGCAAATGACGACGAGGCGGTTATGAAATTTATGAAAACCGCAAGCGTGGGCGAAATCTTAGCCAATACAGAGCTTTGGGATAAGGATTTATCCTTCCTTTGCGAGTCGGTTACAAAGTATGTTGAGGATATAGAGTCAAACGGCATACGGGCGGCTATGAAAAAAGTGGTAGGCTAAACGGTGAATAAAAATGAAACAAATAAAAATAAATGAAAAAGATAATGTTTGCGTAATGCTTGAGGGCGACTTAAAAGGTCATAAGGTCGCCCTAAAAGATATAAAAGCAGGGGATAACATTATAAAATACGGTTATCCCATAGGCCATGCAACCGAGGATATAAAAGCGGGCGAGCATGTACATACGCATAATATAAAAACTAATCTGAGCGGTACGCTTGAGTATTCATATACGCCAAAAAGGAACGATATTCCCACTCTTTCAAAGCGTGAGTTTATGGGCTATGTAAGGGAGGACGGCAGTGTCGGAATACGGAACGAAATATGGATTGTAAACACTGTCGGCTGTGTAAATAAGACCTCCGAGCTTATTGCAAGGGAGGCAAATATCAGATTTGCAGGCGAGGTTGACGGAATTTTTAATTTTGTACATCCGTTCGGATGCTCGCAGTTGGGCGACGACCAAAAGACAACACAGAGCATTTTAAAGGGTATGGTAAACCACCCAAATGCCGCAGGCGTGCTTGTGTTGGGCTTGGGCTGTGAAAATAACAATATACCTGTATTTCGTGAGGTTTTGGGTGAGGTAAACGAAAAAAGAGTCAAGTTTTTAATCACCCAGGAACATGATAATGAGGTCGAGGACGCATTAGAGCTTATCGGCGAGCTTGTTGAATATGCAAAGACCTTTAAAAGAACGCCGTGCGATATGTCAAAGCTGGTTGTCGGGCTAAAATGCGGAGGTTCGGACGGATTTTCGGGACTTACCGCAAATCCGCTTATCGGCAGATTTTCAGATAGGCTTATCGGCATGGGGGGAAGTACAATTTTAACCGAGGTTCCTGAAATGTTCGGTGCAGAAACGATACTTATGTCAAGATGCAAGGACGAGGAAACCTTTAATAAAACCGTACATCTTATAAACGATTTTAAGGATTATTTTACAAGCCATAATCAAGTCGTATATGAAAACCCGTCGCCGGGCAACAAAAAAGGCGGAATAACCACATTGGAGGATAAGTCGCTTGGCTGTGTGCAAAAATCGGGCGATGCGGATGTGGTTGATGTTATAAAGATTGGCGAGCATATTAAAAATAACGGCTTAAATCTTTTAACGGGACCGGGTAACGATATTGTTGCCGTAACAAACCTTACAGCGTCGGGCTGTAATCTGATATTGTTTTCAACAGGCAGGGGGACGCCTGTAGGCGCGCCCGTACCGACGGTTAAAATTTCAACCAATACCGATTTATACCAAAGAAAACCGCACTGGATTGACTTTAATGCAGGCGAGATTATAAACGGCAAGGATTTAACAGACGATTTGGTTGAGTATGTAATAAGCGTTGCAAACGGCGAGAAAACAAATAATGAGAAACACGGCTACCGTGAAATTTCAATATTTAAAGACGGGGTAACACTCTGATGTGTAAAGTACCTGATAGCTTAGGCTATCGGGTACTTTTTTCGTGCTTAAAAAAATATTTCCCGTGCAATAATTTTGTCGAAATGTTTTTTTTATTCGACAACGGTATTTGACAAGTTTTGCGTAAGTATAGGAGTATAATTGTTAAGGAAACAAAAAAAGTAAGTGTTAAAAAGCAATGCCGTCAAGTTAATTATATGTTTACGAAACTTAGCTGACACCGATTGTGGTGGCTGACGAGTCTTATTCACTTAGCTTGACAACATTGTGTTAAAAAAGAGGTGATGTAAGTGGAAATGTATGCAGATATTCTGTTTTTTGTAAATGCCATAAGCACATTTATATTACTGGATTTAACCTCACGCATAAGGAAATGCAAAATCGTAATGAAGCGGAAAATTATAGCCTCGATTATCGGCGGTGCTATAGCGGTTATGGTAATTTGCTTTTACGATATCGGGTTTATTATACGGATATGCGGATTTGTTGTAATTCCCATATTTGCCTTTGGCATAAAGCGAGCCGAAATTATTATATTTTCAATAATGTCTGCAATAATGTCGGCAGTTTTTATGGCGATTGACACTTTTTCGCAGTTTAGCGAGGTCTATGTAAATAACGGTATAATATATTTTAATATTCCGATTATAAGGTTTATTGCGGTGTTTGCAATAACCTATGCTGTTATTGTTGCAGGTATGTATTTTTTTGAAAAATATAAAGGTCAAAAATACAAAAAAGTGAAAATTATGGTTGGCGACAAATCCGTAACCATAAAAGCGCTGGTTGACAGCGGAAATTTGCTCCGTGAGCCTGTTTCGGGACTGCCTGTTATAGTATGCGAGTGGAGCAGGGTTATGAGCCTGTTTGATAATATGGAGTTTAATGATTTTAGAGAAAATGTGGTAGAATTCAGGATTAGGCTTGTTCCGTATAAAACGGTTGGCGGCGGTAAAAGAATAATGTGTGCCTTTTTTGCCGACAGTATCGGACTTGTGGATGAAAATCGGGTAATTGGCGGTGCATATATAGGCATAACCACCAATAAACTTTCGGATGAAAATAAATATAGCGCACTTATCGGGGCAACAATTTAAAGGAGGATTATGGAATAAAATGAAACTATTGCAAAGACTTGAACACCGGTTTATAGTCTGGGGTAACAATGTATACAAAAACGGAGAGCTGTTTTACATAGGCGGAAGCGATACACTGCCTGCGCCGCTTACAAAGGAAGAGGAGGAAAGGGTAATTGAAAGATTAAGAAACGGAGATATGTCCGTCAAAGAAATTCTTATTGAGCATAATCTGAGGCTTGTTGTGTATATTGCAAGGAAGTTTGAAAATACAGGCATATATGTCGAGGATTTAATATCAATCGGTACGATAGGACTCATAAAAGCAATAAACACATTCAAACCCGATAAAAATATTAAGCTTGCAACATATGCATCGCGCTGTATAGAAAATGAAATTTTGATGTATCTTAGGAAAAATTCAAATATGAAAAGCGAGGTGTCAATTGACGAACCGTTAAATATTGATTGGGACGGTAACGAGCTTTTATTATCGGATGTTTTGGGGACGGACAATGATATAATATACAAAAATATTGAAAACGAGGTTGATAAAAGCCTCTTAAAGACGGCGCTTACCAAATTAAACCAACGAGAGCGAAAAATTATGGAGCTTAGGTTCGGCTTGTCTGGAAAGCGTGAGCAAACCCAAAAGGAGGTAGCCGATACCATGGGCATATCGCAGTCGTATATATCAAGACTTGAAAAACGGATAATAAAAAGACTTAAAAAAGAGATAGTAAAAATGAGCTGATAATATAAAGGATGCTGTTTTCGTGAATTTCTTTACTTACATAGCCGTAAAAATTTACGGCAAAACACAAGGAGGAAACAGCATGATAAACAAGGTAGAAATATGTGGAGTAAACACAGCAAAGCTCCCTGTTTTATCCAAAAAGGAAAAGGACGAACTTTTCAAAAGGATAAAAGAGGGGGATATAAACGCTCGTGAAAAGTTTATATATGGAAATTTACGCTTGGTCCTAAGCGTCATACAAAGATTTAATAATAGGGGCGAGAATGTAGACGATTTATTTCAGGTTGGCTGTATAGGTCTTATAAAGGCGATAGATAATTTTGATTTAACTCAAAATGTTCAGTTTTCAACCTACGCCGTACCTATGATAATAGGCGAGATAAGACGGTATTTAAGGGATAATAATTCAATCCGTGTAAGCAGGTCTTTAAAGGATATTGCATATAAGGCGCTTAAGGTAAAGGAAAAAATGACAGCCGTAAATTTAAAGGAGCCGACTATAAGCGAGGTCGCAAAGGAGCTTGACCTACCTAAGGAGGATGTCGTTTTTGCGCTTGATGCAATAGCAGATCCGGTATCGCTCTTTGAGCCTGTGTATCATGACGGAGGCGAGGCAATCTTTGTAATGGACCAGGTAAAGGATACAAAAAACAGTGATGAGGCATGGCTTGAAAATATTGCATTAAATGAGGCTATGAAACATCTTGAGGATAGGGAGAAGTATATTTTAAGCCTTAGATTTTTTCAGGGCAAAACGCAAATGGAGGTAGCAGACGAGATTGGAATTTCCCAGGCGCAGGTTTCAAGACTTGAGAAGGGAGCTTTAAAACAGTTAAGAAAATTTGTATAGCATAAACGCGCAAATGAGTGAGTGTTTTGTAGAGTTTGTCAGGGCTAAAAATCTTGACTCAAAAGCCAATGTATGATATACTTTCAAAGTGTCTGAAGATAATGAGGACAGGGGAGGAAATAGGATATGTCATACAGGACTTTATCAAAGGAAGAATTAGAATCTGAACTTACAAGATTAAAAAGAGAATATAAACAGATATGCGGACTCAGCTTAAATCTTGATATGTCAAGGGGTAAGCCTGATAAAGCACAGCTTGATCTTTCTATGGGAATGATTGATGCTCTCTCATCAGACGATCTTGTAAACGAGCAGAATATTGATTGCAGAAACTACGGTGTGCTTGACGGTATAATCGAGGCAAAAAGACTGTTAAGCGCAATGATAGAATGTCCGATTGAGGATATTATAATATATGGAAACTCAAGCTTAAATGTTATGTATGATACCGTTTCAAGGTCAATGACGCACGGTGTTTGCGGTTCAACGCCATGGGCAAAGCTTGACGGTAAAGTGAAGTTTTTATGCCCTGTACCGGGCTATGACAGGCATTTTGCCATAACAGAGTTCTTCGGTATTGAAATGATACCTGTTCCTATGGATGATAACGGTCCCGATATGGATATGGTTGAGGAATATGTATCAAGTGATCCGATGGTAAAGGGTATTTGGTGTGTGCCAAAGTATTCAAATCCGGGAGGCATAACATATTCAACTGAGGTAGTCCAAAGATTTGCAAATTTAAAGCCTGCGGCGGAGGATTTCAGAATTTATTGGGATAATGCCTATTGTATACATCATCTTTTTGACGAACCTGAAAATCAGGATTATATTCCGGAAATTTTGGAGGAATGTCAAAAAGCGGGTAATCCCGATATTGTCTTTAAATTCTGTTCAACCTCGAAGGTAACTTTCCCCGGCAGCGGTATTGCGGCAATCGCATCGTCGCCCAAGAATATTGAGTTTATAAAAAATCAAATGACCGTTCAGACTATCGGCCATGATAAGTTAAATCAGTTAAGACATATAAAGTTCTTTGGCGATTTTGACGGTATGGTAGAGCATATGAAAAAGCACGCTGCCATTTTAAGACCGAAGTTTAAGACTGTGCTTGATATGCTGGATAAAGAGATTGCGCCGCTTGACATTGCAAAGTGGTCAAATCCCAAGGGCGGATATTTTATCTCGCTTGATACCATGGACGGCTGTGCAAAAAGGGTTGTAAGCCTTTGCGCAAATGCAGGCGTTAAAATGACCGACGCAGGTGCGACATACCCGTACGGAAACGATCCGCACGACTCAAATATAAGAATTGCGCCTACATTCCCATCACCTGCCGAGCTAAAAGAGGCTTGCAAGGTGTTTGTACTGTGCTTAAAACTGGCGTCGGTGGAAAAATTACTTGAAAACTAAATAAATTTATTGACCGATATGCTTTTTTCGTATCGGTCTTTTTTTTATAATATAGTAAATTGCTCGCAAGGTGAGCAATTTTGCTTATTCAAAAAAAGATTTCCTTTTTGCCCCCAAGATTGGGGGTTAGGGGGTTGATGGTTTTCAATCTTTTTTATAATTCCCCAAAATAAATTTGTATAAAAAGCAGGAACAAAAATAAAAATAACAGTATAAAATGTCAAAAATTAAAACGGATATAATAAACCGCTTGACGATGATATTTAAGTGTGATATTATTTTGTATATGTGTTGTTTTGAGTAGTGAAAAAGAGGATAAATATGGCTATAGAAAAACATAGAATTGAAGAAATACAGAAAAGAAAAAGAGAACGGGAGCGTCAAAATAAAAGAAGAATATTCATATTAAGAAGGGTTTTGCTCTGTCTTTTGGCTTTATTGATACTGGTTGCTTTGGTTTTGGGAATAAAAAGCTGTGCAGGCAAAGTCGCAGAGCACAGAGCGCAAAGAGAGGCTCAAATAAAAGCGGAGCTTGAAGCAAATGCAACGCCCACGCCAACACCCGAGCCTGTTATCGACGATAACGGAATAAATCAGACATATTACAGTAATTGTGCATTTTTAGGTAATTCGTTTATAGACGGATTGGCAGTTTACGGACTTATTGATGATGCGGATTATTTTTCAAAGGTAGGCTTGAGTGTTTCGCAGGCGATGACAGATTCTATGGATATGAGTGACATTCCTGTTGTTGATGAGCTTGATAACGGCAAGGAATATAACAAAATATTCCTTATGTTTGGTGAGAATGAGGTCGGCTGGGTAGGCAATTCATTTATTGAAGCATATGAGGAGCTTATAGAAAAAGTACGCTCATATCAGCCAAATGCCAAGCTGTATCTTCTTGCGATAACTGCCATTTCAAAAAATATATCAAATCAGGATATTGATAATTTGAATATTGAAGCTGTTAAAGAGTATAACAAGGATATAAAGGCGCTTGCAAAGAAAATGAATGTCGGGTATGCAAATATCTTTAAAGCTACTGTCGGCAAGGACGGATATTTACCTGCCGAGGTTGCAACCGACGGCGTGCATTTTGGCGAGGACTATTATATCAGATGCTTGAAATTTATACAGAAAAACTGCGAATAGGGAGAGATACATAAAATGAAAAAGATTATATTGGTTTTGGCTTTAATGTCATCAATTTTGTTGTGCGCTTGTACAAAGAATGCGGATAATGTAAATATTGATATAAAAGCGCTTGCGGACGGGTTAAAGAATGAGGTTGCATTTTCAGAGGAACTGACAAATATTTCAAACACTGCGCTTTTAAGACGGTACGGACTTACAGAGGACGATGTGTCCGAGGCATACGGCTATAGCGGAACAAGAGCGGTTGTTGATGAGATAGCTGTCTTTAAGAGTGATGATACCAAAAAGGTGGAGGAGCAGGTGCAGGCGCACCTCGATTCACAAACAACCAACTATACATCCTATGCGCCCAATGAGGTGCCAAAGCTTGACGATGCGGTTGTGTCGGTAATAGGTGATTGTGTGGTTGTGTGCGTGTCAAATGACGATGCAGGCAAGGTTATATCAAAAATTGCAGAGCTGGCAAAATAAAAAATGTCACAAGAGTCAATAGCTTGTAAGACACTGCAAACGGTGATATCAAAGTCAGCTAAAACATACGCTGTAACAACATCAGCAAGATAAGGGGAATAGGTTTTGAATTTTTCAAGTCTTATATTTATGTTTCTGTATCTGCCGATAGTTATGGGAATATACTATATAATTCCAAAACGGTACAGAAACGCCTTTTTATTGATTGCAAACCTTGTCTTTTATGGCTGGGGCGAACCTGTTTTTGTAATAATTATGGCAATCAGTGTTCTTAGCAATTACATATTCGGACTACTTATAGAAAAATACCGCGGTAACAAATCCCGTATGCGGGTATTTGTGATTTTTTCATTGATTATCAGCTTCGGGCTGTTGGCAGTGTTTAAATACGCGGGATTTTTTAGTGATATTTTAAGAGGTATACCGATATTTTCGGCAATGCCAAAAATTGATATTGCTCTGCCCATAGGTATATCGTTTTATACCTTCCAGGCGGTATCGTATATCATAGATATATACCGTGGCGAGGCAAAGGCGCAGAAAAGTATTATAAAATTCGGTACATATATATCCTTTTTTCCACAGCTTATTGCAGGACCGATTGTAAGGTATGTAGATATTGCCGATATGCTTGATAACCGCCGTGAGAATATACACCAATTTGCAGACGGCGTAAGGCTGTTTACGATAGGGCTGTCAAAAAAGGTGCTTATCGCAAATAATATGGGAATGTTATGGGATAGCGTGCGTGGAATGGAGTCGGGGCTTTTAGGCTCATGGATAGGCATGATAGCCTATACCTTCCAGATTTACTTTGACTTCTCAGGTTATTCGGATATGGCGTGCGGTTTGGGTAAGATGTTCGGGTTTGAGTTTATGAAAAACTTTAATTATCCGTATATCTCAAAGAGCATAACCGAGTTTTGGCGCAGGTGGCATATATCGCTTAGCACATGGTTTCGGGATTATGTATATATACCGCTTGGCGGAAACAGATGTAAACTGCCCTGTGTAATATTCAATATGTTTGTTGTATGGGTGTTTACGGGCTTTTGGCACGGTGCAAGCCTTAACTTTATAGTGTGGGGAATATACTATTTTGTGTTGCTGGTGCTTGAAAAATATGTATTTGGCAGATACCTTGAAAAATTGCCAAGCGCAATACAGCATATATATGCACTTTTGTTTATTATCCTTGGCTGGACAATATTCTATTTTGAGGATATGGGGCAAATGCTTGACTATGTAAGTTTGATGTTTACATTGGACGGCGGAATAATAACCAAAAACTGTGCAAGCATTATCCTGTCGTATTTACCTATGATAGCAGTTACGGTTATTGGCTGTACTCCGCTTGCAAAGAATATGTGGGATAGGGTATCGAATAAAAGACTGCTTGCAACAGTCCAAGCGGTGCTTGTAGTTTTAGGTCTTGTGCTTTGCACCGCACAGCTTGTAACACAAAGCTATAATCCGTTTTTGTATTTCAGATTTTAAATGTAGGAGGGAGATATTATGAATAAAGCTCGCGATATAGTGCTTGCAATAATATTTACAGCATTTATATTTTCGATGCTTCTTATGTTTGTATTGCTCCCAAAATCAGAGGTTTCATATAATGAAAAGCGCAACCTTCAAAAACCGCCTGTTTTAAGTATAAGCAGCATTTTTGACGGTAGCTTTGAGGGCGATACGGATAAGTATTTAACAGATCATTTTCCGTTTCGTGATACATTTGTTGCAATAAGCTCGTATTTTGATTTATACACAGGAAGAAACGGTGTAAACGGCGTATATAAAGGTAAGGACGGATATTTGATTAACACTCCTGTATCGGACAAATATTTTACCGCAAATATAATGGCAATAGAGGACTTTGCAAAACAAACACGCGCCGATACGGTTTTAATGATAGTCCCGACCGCAGGCAGTATTTTAGAGGACAAGCTCCCCAAAAATCATATGGAATATCCCGATAACAGCCTCATTGATAAAGCATATAGCGAGGCGGAGGAATATGGGATTAAGACAGTTGATATTCGTGATAAATTCAAAGGGGAAACTGAGCAGGTTTATTATAAAACCGACCACCATTGGACCTCATACGGCGCATATACGGCGTATAAAGAGCTTGTGCAAAATCCGTATCAAATTTCGGATTTTGATGTAAAAAGCTATGGCGGATTTTACGGAACTACATATTCAAAAAGTGCGCTGTGGCATGAAAAGAGCGATAATATAGAAATCTTTGATTATCCTAAAAGTGCAGATGTAAAAATCTGTGACGGTACGGATGAGAAAAACTGTAGCGATATTTTCTTTTTTGAGCATCTTAAAAGCCTTGATAAATATCCCGTATTCCTTGACGGTAACCATGCATATACAAGGATTGTAAATAATGATGTGGAAAACGGGAAAATTTTAATTGTCAAGGACTCATATGCAAACTCGCTTGCTCCGTTTTTGATACGGCATTATAATACCCTTGATATGGTTGATTTAAGGTATTATACCGATATAGTATCAGAGCTTGATAAAAAGGAAAATTATGATAAGATAATATTTATTTACGGACTTAGTACAATGGCAGAAACAACCGATATAAATATGTTATACTGAACAATAACCGTCGCATCTCACAGACTGTGCGCTCGGGGCGGTATCTATATACAGCACCGCTCGCTTAAGTCTGCGACCTGCTTGGTTCTTTTTCAGTATTAGATTAACATTTAATACAAAAGGAAAGGAGATAATATTATGTCAAAATATTCATACAAGCCGACAGGCGTTTGCTCAAGTCAGATTTTATTTGAGGTTGATAACAATACAGTCCACAATGTAGAGTACATAGGCGGATGTAACGGCAATACTCAGGGAATCGGCGCATTGATAGAGGGAATGGACCGTGACGAGGCTATAAAAAGACTTCGCGGTATTGACTGCCGTGGCAGAGGCACATCATGCCCCGACCAGCTTGCAATAGCATTGGAACAGAGCAAACAAAATTAAGCGGTAATAAAATTGTACAAGCCTTCATATACTTTAGTAATAGTATTTGGAGGCTTTTTGTATGCGGAAGATTATGTTTTTGCTTATGCTTATAGCAAGCACTGTTGTATTTATAATAGGCTGTCAGAACAGGACGGAAACAGAGTGTGTAAAGGTATATGTTGTCGATGCGCAGATGATGCAGTTAATACCTGTAAGTACATATATTCCCAAATGCGATGGCGAGGAAAAGGCAAAACGGCTTATAAAGGTGCTTATAAAGGGATTTGACGAAAATCCGAAAATACGGCGCCTTATTCCCGATATTCCAAATTGTATGAGCGTAGAGGTGGTTGACAGGTGTGCGGTAGTGGATATAAAAAATAAAATGCTTGAAAACCACCCCGACGGCAGGAGCTTGGAAAAACTAACAGTCTATTCCATAGTCAACACTTTAACCGAGGTTGAGGGAATAGACTGCGTAAGATTTACCGTAAACGGTGAGGTAACCAAGAAATTTATGGGTTATATGGATATGAAGCAGGTATTTAGAAAAAACACGCTGATGTAGCTTATTGGTGCGCACCGCGAACATCAAAGCTCCGCATAATCTCACGGCGCTTTTGGACTGCATATTGTGTATAGTACTTATGTGTTACTTCTATATTTTTGTGTCCCATAAGCTCTGCAACCATTTTAATATCAACTCCGTCTGCAATCATATTGCAGGCAAAGGTTCGTCTAAGAGCATGGGGCTTGCATTTGTCGGGATCGTTTATCCCGATTGTTGCGCAGTATTTCTTTAATGTCAGCTCAACTCCCTGCGGTGACAGTCTTGTGCCACTCCTGTTTAGAAACAGCGCCTTTTTATCTTTTGCGTTCTCGTTTTTGAGGCGCTCCTGCATATATTGGAACAGCTCATTTTCAACTTGAACAGGCATAAAAATTTCCTGCTGATCTCCGCCCTTTCGGGTTACAATAAACGATGATGTTTCAAAGTCAACATCGTCAATGTCAAGATTTACAAGCTCGGAAACTCGGCAGCCTGTGCCAAGATATGTAATAAAAAGGGCTATATCACGGAGCTTTTTGTTCTCGTATTCGGCAAGATCCCTGCCTGTAAAATACTTTTCTCCCTCATATATAATATCTAAAAGCTGTGCCGTTTCAAATGTGGTAAGCGGACGCTTCATCTTCTGATGCAGTTTTTTAAAATCCAGCTTGTCCGTTACATTCTGGGATATCAAGTCGTTTTTGTAAAGGTATTGGAAAAGACCTCTTATACCCGATAGCTTGCGGTTTATGCCCGATGCATCATTTGTCACGGTAATATTGTATTTCTTGCCTGCAAGACTTGTACGCTCAACGGTGTATTCTTTTAAGTATGACTGAAACTTGTTAAGGTCAAGCAGTGTAATCTTATCCATATGTTCTGCGCTAAATTCCTCGTTAGACTTAAGATTGGGAAACTTTTCAAGCCTTAAATAATCAAAAAAAGTCTTAATATCAATGCTGTATCCAATCTGTGTATTGATGCTGTCGCCACGGTAGGCAACCTCTATATATTCATAAACAAAATCAGGCATATGGCTTAAAAATTTCCTTAAATTTGTCTGCTTGCTCATTTTCCACCTCGAAAGTATAATATTATGTAAACTATTATACTTTTTTTGTGTATTTTTTTCAATAGAAAATAAAAAAATTTTTAAATATGTATAGACGAAAAACAAAATTTATAGTAAAATAAATACATAAGTATATTCAGATTAGAATAATCGGAAAGGATGTAAAAAATGGTCTTAAAAACGAACGGCAAAATGGGCGAAATATATATTTCAAATGCCGTTATTGCAGAGGTTGCAGGTGCGGTTGCATCAAGGTGCTACGGAGTTGTCGGAATGGCGACCAGGAATAAAAAAGACGGATTGGTAAGCCTTGTTCGTCCTGAGGCTGTCACAAAAGGCATAGGCGTAACGGTCGATGATGACGGAATAGTTATTGATATGCATGTAATAATCGAGTACGGAATGAATATAAATTCCGTATGCAGAAGCGTTGTAAACCGTGTGCGCTACACAGTTGAGAAAAATGTCGGTTTAAAGGTAAACCGTGTTAATGTTAAGGTTGAAGGAATAAGAGTAAGCGAATAGCCAAATGCTAAAGGCAAAACTCTGTTTAGCAGATAAAAAAGGGGTGTTAGTCATTAAAAAATTAGATGGAAATAAGTTTGCAAAGATGATTATAAGCGGTGCTAATAATCTGTATAACAATAAGCAAACTGTTGATGATTTGAATGTTTTTCCCGTTCCTGACGGTGATACGGGAACAAATATGTCATTAACCGCTATGGCAATGGTTGATGGTTTAAAGAGCGCAGATATAAAGTCAATTTCAAAAGCGGCAGATATTATGGCATATGCAACACTAAGAGGTGCAAGAGGAAATTCGGGCGTAATATTGTCCCAGTTCTTTAGAGGCATTTCCAAAAACTTAAAAGGCAAGGAAAGCGTAACTCCTGCCGAGTTTGCCGATGCACTGGAGGAAGGCTCAAAAGCGGCATATAAGGCGGTAATGAAGCCCACGGAGGGAACAATTCTTACCGTTTCAAGAGAGGCGGCTTTAGGCGCAATAGAGGGTGCAAAATCAGGTGAGCTTGAAACTGCTATGCTTGAGTGTGTTACACGAGGCAATGAGGCGCTTTTAAAAACAACCCAGATGCTTCCTGCCTTGCAGGAGGCAGGCGTAGTTGATGCAGGCGGTCAGGGCTGGATGTTTGTGTTGGAGGGCGCTCTGTCATTTTTAAAAACAGGTAAGGTGATAAAGAGCAAGGCACCAAAGGTACAGCCACCCAAAAAGCAGGTTGAAAACGCACAGGCAAAGGTTACGGGGAATATCAAGTTCAAGTATTGTACCGAGTTTATAATTGAGAAAAAGAGAAAGGGTACAAAGGTTGACAATTTCCGCGAAGCCATAAAGCCAAAGGGCAACTGTATGCTTGTAATTGACGATGATGATGTTGTAAAGGTGCATATACATACAAATCATCCTGGCTTTGTGCTTGAAGAAGCGATAAAGCTTGGCGAGATTATCAATTTAAAAGTTGATAATATGAAGCGCCAGCATCATTCGCTTATCAATAAGGATAAAAAAGAAGACGAGCCCCAGCCACAGGTGACAGTAAAAGAGAAAAAAACGGCAGTAAAAAAAGAGGCTGTAAAGAAAGAAGAACCGAAGAAAAGGCTTTCAAAGAAGGAAGAACTAAAGGAATTTGGCTTTGTTTCGGTATGTGCAGGCAGGGGAATGGCTGATATTTTAACAAATCTCGGCGTTGATAAGGTTGTCGAGGGCGGACAGTCTATGAACCCAAGCACACATGATATTGTAAAGGCGATAACGAGAGTTAAGGCAAAAACCGTTTTTGTGTTCCCGAATAATAAAAATATAATTATGGCTGCAAACCAGGCTATTGACCTTATAGGCAATAAAAAGGTAATAGTAATTCCGAGCGTCAATATTCCGCAGTGTATAAGAGCACTAATGGACTTTAACCCGAATAAGGACACAGAATATAACGAAAAGAGAATGACAAAGGCGCTTGCCAAGGTAAAGGCAGGACAGATAACATATGCTGTACGAAATACAGAGATAGACGGCAAGGCTATTAAAAAAGGTGATATTCTGGGCTTGTTTGGCTCGGATATCGAATATATAAGCCGTGACCTTGACGATGTGCTTGTAGAAATGATTGCAGACAGTGTTGATGAAGATACTGAATATGTAACGGTATATTACGGTAAGGATGTAAAGCGTCAGACTGTTCAGAGAATGGAAAAGCTGTTAAGCGATAAATACGCCGATGATGAGATAGAGGTATCTTTTAAGCGTGGCGGACAACCACTGTATTATTATATAATTTCGGTAGAGTAAAAATTTAAACCATGGAAGATAAAAATATTATAGAGCTTCACGGTATTGGTCAAAAACGGGCAGAGTTATTCCGAAAGAGAGGCATAAACACTCTTTCGGAACTGCTCTATTTTTTTCCCCGTACCCATGAAGACAGAACACAGTTTAAGAGTATTGCAGACTGCGCCGAGAATGAGGAGGTCTGCATATGTGCTGAGGTATACACACCTGTAAGTATGTTTCGTGTGCGAAAAAATATGACAATATCGCAAATGACTGTTACAGACGACAGCGGAATGTTGCAGATTGTATGGTATAATAACAGGTTTGTAAAAGGACAGTATCATACGGGCGAGAAATATGTTATATACGGTAAGGTAGTACGCGATAAATACGGAAAGCGTCAAATGGTAAACCCAATCCTTGAACATGAGGGCAAGGAACAGTTTACAGGTAAAATTGTGCCGATATATCCGTTAAGCGGAAACCTTACACAAAAGGTTGTGCAGTCTGTTATGGAAACAGCCATTAAGGAAGCGGGCAGGATTGATGAATATATCCCTGATTTTATCCGTCAAAAATACAGCATTGCAGAGATTAACTATGCAATGAAAAATATTCATTTTCCCGATGATGCAAACAGCTATAATATCGCAAGACGCAGATTTGTATTTGAGGAGCTTTTAATACTACAGCTTGCACTGCTTTCAAGAAAGGATATAACAAACGAAAATAGCGGTATCGTGTTTGAGGATATAAAATGCGTTAATGATTTTATAGCGGAGTTACCGTTTTCGCTTACAAATGCACAGAGGCGTACGCTTGATGAAATATTGTATGATTGCAATAACGGCAAGGTAATGAACAGGCTTGTACAAGGCGATGTCGGTTCGGGTAAGACTGCCGTTGCGGCGGCGGCAATATATACAGCCGTCAAAAACGGACATCAGGCGGCAATGATGGCGCCGACCGAAATCCTTGCAAAACAGCATAAGGAAACGCTTGATGGCTTTTTTGAAGGTATGGGCATAAAAACGGTGCTGTTGACAGGCGGTATGAGGCAAAGTGATAAAAAAGAGGTGTATGAGCTTATAAAAAGCGGTGTGGTTGATGTTGTAATCGGCACGCACGCTCTTATTCAGGACGAATTGCAATTTGACGATTTGGCATTTGTTGTAACCGATGAACAGCACAGATTTGGAGTTGAACAAAGGGCGACACTTTTATCAAAGGGAAATAATCCGCATATGCTTATTATGAGTGCAACTCCTATTCCAAGAACTCTTGCACTTATTCTGTACGGCGATTTGGATATATCAATAATAGATGAGCTGCCGCCGGGCAGGAAAGAGGTAAAAACATACGCTGTAGGCGAAAATATGAGGCAAAGGATATATGCGTTTTTGGAAAAAAGCGTTTTAGCGCATATGCAGGCATATATAGTTTGCCCGCTGGTCGAGGATACGGAAAAAAGTGATTTGGAAAACGCCGTTGATTTGTGCGAAAAATTAAAACTCCGATTTCCAAAGTTTTCTATAGGGCTTATGCACGGCAAAATGAAAGCGAAAGAAAAAGAAGAGGTAATGAGCGAGTTTAGCAAGGGCAATATTGATATTTTGGTATCAACTACCGTTATCGAGGTCGGCGTCAATGTTCCCAATGCAAATATAATGGTAATTGAAAATGCGGAACGCTTTGGCTTGTCACAGCTTCATCAGTTGAGGGGAAGAGTAGGACGAGGCAATGAGCAGGCGTATTGTATAATGTTTGCGCATGGCAATAACGAGGTTACCAAAAAGAGAATGGAAACGATGTGTATTTCAAATGACGGTTTTTATATAAGTGAGCAGGATTTGAAATTAAGAGGACCGGGCGACTTTTTCGGAACGCGTCAGCACGGTTTACCGCAAATGCATATTGCAAATTTATTCTCCGACAGCGATATTTTAAAAGAAGTTCAAACTGCGTCAAAAGAGATAATCGAGGGTGGATATTTAAAAAAGAAAGAGTTTTCTCCTTTATTAAAAAGAATAGATAAGATTTTAACCGATAACATAGTTATGAATTGACATATTTTGCATTGTATTTTATTTTGTCTTTTGAGCAAATTATTATCATAAAGGTTGTCAAAGACCTTTAAGTTAATCAGAAAAGGAGAATAAAACAATGAGTAAGAACAGAAGTAAGAAAGCAGGACTTGAGCAGTTCAAGATGGAAGCAGCAAACGAAGTAGGTGTAACACTTAACAAGGGTTATAACGGTGATTTAACTGCTAAGGAAGCAGGTTCAATCGGTGGCCAGATGGTTAAGAAGATGGTAGAGTCTTACGAGAATAAGACATCTAACAAATAAGCATTGACTGTGTTTATGTACAGTCATAGGTACTGATGTATTTGGTGTAATTTATTTTATTAAATACAGCGGACCAGAATAAGGGATGTACATTATTTATATGTATATCCCTTATTTTTTTGTGTCAAAATATAAGTATAATATAGCAAGAGGTGAACAAGTCTGAATAAAATTCAGACAGGTAAAAAGTAATAGTGAATAGTGAATAAGTAAGGTACAAAATGCTTCGCATTTTGAAAAATCATTCATGCCATTTTGTGCCTTAAAGGAAGACGAAAGGAATGGTTATAAAAATGAATGAACATATAGGAAAACAGACGGTTATATTTGAAAAACCGCCAATAATCAGGGGAACATCCTCAATTGTGGGAGCAAAAGAGGGAAAAGGTCCGTTATCGGAGTATTTTGACTATGTTTTAGATGACGATAAATGGGGTGAGGAAACATGGGAAAAAGCGGAAAGTAAACTTCAGAAAGAAACGGCGCAAACGGCGATAAAAAAGGCAAAGCTCACCCCGTATGACATTAACTATATATTGGCAGGGGATTTGCTAAACCAGTGTATAGGTGCGCATTACGGAATGAGGGATTTGGGGATTCCGTTTTTCGGACTCTACGGCGCCTGTTCGACCATGGTTGAAAGTATGTCAATAGGCGCAATGATAGTATCGGGGAACTGTGCGGAAAATGTTGTTTGCACAACATCAAGCCATTACTGCGCGGCTGAAAAACAGTTCAGACTCCCGTTAGAATACGGAGGACAGCGAACCCCGACCTCACAATGGACTGTTACAGGCTCAGGAAGCGCCGTTATTTCAAAAAATGGTGTAGGGCCTAAGATTACCCATATAACAACGGGTAAAATAATTGATATGGGAATATCGGACTTAAATAATATGGGTGCGGCAATGGCGCCTGCGGCGGCTGATACGCTGTGCGCACATTTTAAGGATACGGGATTAAGACCCGAGGACTATGACCTTATATTAACAGGAGATTTGGGGGTTGTAGGCTCGGATATTTTAGTAGAGCTTATGATGGGCGAGGGATATGACATAGCCGAGCTTCATAACGATTGCGGTAAAATGATATTTGATATAGAAAAGCAGGATGTTCATGCAGGCGGTTCGGGCTGCGGCTGCTGCGGAAGTGTGTTTTGCGGATATGTTTATCAGAAATTAAAAGAAAAGGAATATGATAATGTGCTTGTTATGGCAACGGGCGCCCTGATGAATCCGCAGATTATAAATTCGGGTGAAACAATACCGGGAATTGCTCACGCAATAGCAATAAGAGCATAAAAATGGGAATGGAGAATTAGAATGGAAATATTTATTGATTTATTAAAAGCATTTGTTGTGGGTGGCTTGATATGCGTAATCGGTCAAGTGCTGATTGACCTTACAAAACTGACTCCTGCACGAATTTTGGTGACATTTGTTGTTGCAGGCGTGTTTTTAGGCGTTTTAAATATCTATGAACCGCTTGTAAATTTTGCAGGTGCAGGTGCGACTGTTCCGCTTACAGGCTTTGGATATACAATGTCAAAGGGAGTATATAAAGCTGTGGCAGAGCAGGGAGTAATTGGGATTTTTACAGGCGGTTTAACTGCCGGTGCAGGTGGAATAACCGCCGCAATAGTGTTTGGATTTTTGGCGGCGTCAATATTTAAGTCCAAGCCGAAAAGTTAAACTATATATTAAATTTTGGTTTATGTGTGTAAATGGGTATTGTTGTTGTAGGGCAGGGGCTTGCTCCTGCCGTTGTATGCGGTATCGGGGATGCGGTTGGAGCCTTTATAAATCGCAAAGCGATTTATAGGCGTGTTGCTGTTTTTCAAAGTCGCATCAGCGACTTGCATTGCGGAGCAATGCCAAAAAGGCAACAACGCCGTTGATAGAGCCCCAACCCTACGACCATACCAATTTACGATTTTTTAATTGGTATGCTAAATCAAAATTTACCCCCAACCGCCATATTATAGAAAAATCGGAGATTTTTCCACCATAATTATTCATTATTCATCATTCATTATTCATCATTCATTATTCATTTAATCAAAATTACCCCACATAAACCCAAATTTATTTATCCGACCACAAAAAAACAGAGTTACTAAATTTTTAGCAACTCTGTCTTTTTGTAAGCTTATTTATTCTTTTTAGAGTTCTTTCTTGACTGAGCAGCCTCAGCTCTTGCCTGCATTTCTGATTCTCTCCATGCAGCCCAGAAAGATGATGCAATAAAGATTGATGTATATGCACCGATTACGATACCCACAATCAAAGGTAATGCAAAGTTTTTAATTGTTGAAACACCTAAGATATAGATAAGAACGATTGTGATAAGTGTTGTAATGGTAGAATTGATAGTTCTTCCCATTGTCTCCCAAACACTTCTGTCTGCAAGCTGTGATACGCTTTCAGTCTTTTTCTTACCTTTCATATTCTCTCTTATTCTGTCAAAGATAACGATTGTATTATTGATAGAATAACCTACAACCGTAAGCATTGCGGCTATGAAAGTTGTATTTAAAGAGATGTTTGTGATTGCATAAACAGCAAGCATTACCAAAACATTTATTGCAAGTGCAATAACAGCCATAATAGCCGATCTCCACTCAAATCTGATTGCAATGTATATTAAGATACAAAGAATTGCAAGGAGAGTATAGAGAAGTGCCTTTCTCTGAACCTCGACACCAAAGCTTGCAGATGCGGTTGTGTTGTCGATAAGCGCTGAATCCTCAAGTGAATACTTGTCCTGCAGTGCTTTAAATACAGGGCTCTCCTGAGCATTTTCATCGCCGTCTTCAACGACATCAAGCTCACCCTCGATAGGAGGAGTTTTAATAACAACAGTGTCTGCCTTTTCACCGCTCTGAACTGTTACATTAACGCCTAAGGTTTCGCTTAAATACTCTTCAACCTCTGCCTTGTCAGTACCTTGTGGTAACTGTACCTGTAATCTTGAACCGCCCATAAACTCAACATCGAAGTTAAAGCCACCGCGTACAAAATACATTACGATACCCAATACTATGATAATTGCAGGGAGAAGAACAAATTTCCATCTGTTTTGTGTGATTGCAAACTTATTCATTAGTTGGCACCTCCTTCTACTGCTTTCTTCTGTGAGCAGAAGAGTGATCTGTTCTTGATACCGATGCCAACAAGCTGTTTTAATAAGAACTTAGTAACAACGATAGCTGTGAACATTGATAAAATAACGCCTATACCAAGAGTTGTTGCAAATCCGATAACTGTACCGATACCTGAAATGTAGAGTACAACGCATGATATAATTGTTGTAACATTGGCATCAAGGATTGCGCTAAACGCCTTGTTAAAGCCTGCATCAACAGATGCCTTAATAGTTTTTCCTGCACGCATTTCTTCTTTGACACGCTCAAATATAATACAGTCCGCATCGACCGCCATACCAATGGAGAGTACGATACCTGCAATACCCGGGAGTGATAAGTTAATTCTGAACAATCCCATTGCAAGACCGATTAAGCCTACATATATAAGTAATGAGATATCAGCAATAAGGCCGGGAACTCTGTACATGATTATCATAAAGAGCATAACGAGCAAAATGCCGATTGCAGCTGCTAAGATACTGTTATCTAAAGCCTTATCGCCAAGCTCTGCGCCAACTGTCTGAGTTGAGATAACTGTAAGCTCAAAAGGTAACTGACCTGATTTAATCTGGTTTGCAAGCATTTTTGCAGACTCTACAGTAAAGCTACCTGAAATAACGCATGAATCTGAATCAATCTTCTCTGATACTCTCGGGCTTGAAACTACCTGGTCATCAAGCATGATTGAGATGTAGTTTTTACCATCGCCTGCTGATGCGGCAGCGGCTGTTGCATCTGCAAACTTCTGCTTAGCGTCTGCGTTAAACTGAACTGATACATAAGGCTCTGCGGCTGATGCTGAGTTTACCTGACCGTACTGATAATCAGCGTCTTTAATGTCCGAACCCTCTAAAACGACATTTCCGTCGGCATCTGTAAATGTGAGCTTTGCAACTGAGCCTAAGAGGTTCTTTGCCTCGTCAGTGTCTGTAACCTCAGGGATTTCAACGGTAATCTTTCCACCCTCGCCCTTGGAAATCCTTGCCTCGGTATAACCTGCGGCATTAAGACGGGTTTCAAAGATAGTTTCAACCGTGTTCATGTCCTCATCCGATGGATTAGCAGTGTTGGCCTGGAATGTAAGAACAGAACCGCCTGCTAAGTCGATACCCTTTTTGATGCCGCCAAATACATTAGCATCAGTGTTAAACATACCACCGTATTTGATACCGGCAATGTTTAAGCCGTAGAAGGCAACAACATTCAATACTAATGCAATAAGGACAACAAAGCAAAGAGTAATAATGCTTTTTTTCTTCATTGCTATATTCCTTCCTTTCTTGTTGCTATAAACTGATATTTTTGCGCTTGTCCATAGCAACCCAATATAAATAGCATAGGTATTTTACACCCTACACAAGATATAGTCAATACTTTTTTATAAATTGAAACAAAACAGTAATTTTTAAAGAGTTTTATAATAATAAGGTAAATATTGTAGAGTTTAATGGGATAAACAGGAGTAGAATTAGCAAAATTTTACCCTGAAAGTGCAAAGTGAAATATAAACTTCGTTGATGTGAAATAATTTACAGCGTAAATTGTGAAATAGAAAGCATACGCTTTTAGTGAAATGAAATACGCCTTTAACATTTGCAAAGCAAATATTTCATAGCGTTGCTATTTCACATTGCGGAGCAATATTTCACACGCCGCAAGGCGTATTTCGTTGAAAAAAGCACGCCGAAGCGTGCTTTTTTCATGGTCGGAGTGACAGGACTTGAACCTGCGGCCCCTTGACCCCCAGTCAAGTGCGCTACCACCTGCGCTACACCCCGAAACACCAGTATTATAGCATAAAATCCGCACCAGTGATATTACAATTTTATTACAAATTGTTTTTGCTGAAGTATTATAAAAATCTTGATAATCTGCTGAAATGTAAGTGGAAATAAAATCTGATATAAATGTTAATGAAATGACGATTTTATGAAGGATAAACAAATGCACAGCATTTTAAACAATTATATTGGAGAATTATGTCTGTAAATTATTGACTTTGACCTGTTTTTGGGTTATAATCAGAATAAGTTATGGTATAATTATTCGGAAAGGGAAGGAATACTTGTATGTATAAAAAGAGAAAAACAGGTTGGGTAGAACATTTTGACTTTAAGCTACTCGATGTTTTTGTGCTTCTTTCAATGTTTTTTGTAATCATCGTAAAGCACTCAACATTTTCTTTGGCACAGCTTATAAGCAGTGCAGTTGTATTGGTATTATTTGAGCTGTTGTTTGACATTATGGCGGACATCAATATTGATGTCATGTACAGGGGTGTGTTAAAGGAATTTGCATTGTCGGTAATAAATATGGGATTTGGCAGTGGCGTAGTGCTGTTATATATGACATATGTTGCAAAGTGGTATACAACGACAGAACTTGCGTGGTATTTCTTTCTTTCAAGCGCAGGTCTTGATTACATCGCAAAGATAGTATATAAAGAGCTCGTCAAAAAAGGTCTTAGCCTGTATAACAACAAACGCAAGATGATTCTTATCGGAACTGACGATAATATTATAGACTTTGTAAAGCATATAGAGCGGTATTCTTTCGGTCAGATAGAAATTACGGGAATTGTTCTTATAGAAAGTGAGAAATACAAGGTCGGAGATACTATAATGGGCTACGAGTTTATTTGCAAGATAGACGACTTGCCTGATTATCTCTTGAAACAATGGATAGACGAGGTATTGATGAATCTTCCAAGCAGAAGAGCGCCTCGTGATGTAATAGCAAAGCTTACTGAGATGGGAATAACAACGCATCGTATTATCGATTTCAGTATGCAAGAGGACAATAATAAGATGGTTGAGATATTTGCAGGCTATACCTGTCTTACGGAGAGCGTAAGAATAATGCAATCTACCAGCTTCTTTGCAAAGCGTGCAATGGATATTGCGGGCGGATTGGTCGGATCGTTGATAACAATTGTTCTTACAATTTTCATAGGTCCGCTTATATTCATAACCGACCCGGGCCCTATATTCTTTAAACAAAAGCGTATCGGCAAGGGCGGCAGAGTCTTTAATATGGTTAAGTTCAGGTCAATGTATAAGGATGCAGAGGCTCGCAAGGCAGAGCTTATGAAGCATAATACGGTATCTGACGGTATGATGTTTAAGATGGACAATGATCCGAGAATTTTGGGCAGCGGTCCTGACGGAACGAGAAAGGGCATAGGCTGGTTTATCCGTAAATTCTCAATTGACGAGTTCCCACAGTTTTTCCAGGTGCTTATGGGAGATATGTCTTTGGTAGGCACAAGACCGCCGACGCTTGACGAGTGGGAGAAATATGGTTCGTCACACAGAGCGCGTATGGCAATACGGCCGGGAATTACAGGAATGTGGCAGACAAGCGGAAGAAGTGATATAACCGATTTTGAAGAGGTTATAAGGCTGGATATGGAATACATAAAAAATATGGATATATGGTTTGACATAAAGCTTATTGCAAAAACTGTCAAGGATCAGTTCCGCGGTGCGGGCGCAAAATAAATCAATAATTAAATGCAAGGAGTTAAAGAATGGTTACAAGAACGCAGCATGCTAAGCGGAATATTATAACATCGGTAATAAACAAGCTGGTGTCAATGCTTGCCACATTTATAATGCGCACGGTGATTATTCGCTATCTTGGCAGTGTATATTTAGGTCTTGACAGCTTGTTTGTGTCGCTGTTGTCAATACTTTCTCTTGCTGAGCTTGGCGTTGGTTCGGCAATGGTATTTAGTATGTATAAACCTATTGCCGAAAACGATACGCCGGCAGTGTGTGCGTTACTGAAGCTGTATCGTACGATTTATAGATGGATAGCTGTTGCAATGACAGTTATCGGTCTGGCAATTGTACCGTTTTTACCTATCATAGTAAAGAGCGAGATGCCCGAAGGGATGAATCTCTACATACTCTATCTGATAAATCTTTCAAGTACGGTACTAAGCTATTTGTTGTTTGCATACAGAGGCTCGTTATTTACTGCGACACAGCATTTTTCTGTAAATAACAATATTTTTACATATTTTAAAATCGGTTCGGCAGTTGCGCAGTCCGTAGCGGTTATAGTGTTCCGTAATTACTATTATTACACATTAGTGCTTCCGCTGACGGAAATTTTGAAAAATTATGTAATATACATAATATCAAACAGAATGTATCCTCAATACCAGTGCGAGGGTACTGTGCCGAAGGAAGAAATAGACAATATCAAGAAGCGAGTTGCGGGAATGTTTTTATACCGACTGAGCCATGTATTCAGTAATTCGCTTGACAGTATAGTCCTGTCGGCTTTTCTGGGACTCACGGTTCTTGCAAAATACAATAACTATTACTATGTATTAAACGCGGTTGTAGGTATACTGTCGCTTGTGTCTACAAGCTTGACGGCAAGCGTGGGAAATTCAATAGTCCTTGAATCCCAAGAGAAAAACTATGCGGATTTTAATAAGCTCCAGGTTTTATATATGTGGCTTACGGCATGGTGTACTATGTGTCTGCTTTGCTGTTATCAGCCCTTTGTTAAGCTGTGGGTTGGCGAGGAAATGCTGTTTGGTGACGGAATAATGGTGATTTTCTGTATTTATTTCTTCTCAAGAAATCTTAATAGCATATGCTATATATACCGTCAGGCGGCCGGACTCTGGTGGCAAGACAGATTCAGACCTGTTGCCGAAACGATAACGAATTTCGTTTTGAATATAGTTCTTGTAAAAATAATAGGTATGACAGGCGTTATGTTTTCAACCCTGTTTTGCATTATTTTCATAGATTGTGTATGGGGAAGCAGAACCTTGTTTAAGTATTACTTCACTCATGCCAAAATGTCGGTATTTATACTGAAATTATTGTTTTTTGCAGTATTGACTACTGTTTCGGGAGTGATATGCTATTATGTGTGCTTGTGGCTGAATTTTGACGGTATTATTGCCATTGTTGTAAATTTAGCGGTTGCAACTGTTGTTTTGAATGTTGTTTTTGTAGCAGGCAGCAGCTTTTTGCCGGAATTTAAGCCTGCTATCGGATTTCTCAAGCGAGCGATAAAATAAGTGAGGTGGATAAATCGTTGAGTAGGGAAAAGCTGTCGTTAACACAGCGTATTGTAATGCTCTTAAACTATATAAGCCCATATTATACATGGCGAATGAAAAGAATTTTTAACAGACTGCACAACACTGTCTGTCGCTGTTTGAAAAAATAACCTTAAACAGCATAAAAAAGTGCGGTTTGTGTATAAAAATTATAAACTATTTTGGGAAATGAGGTTATTCCGAAATGAAAATAGCAATGATAGGTCATAAGCGAATTCCGTCAAGGAGTGGCGGAATAGAGGTTGTTGTGGAAGAGCTCTCAACAAGAATGGCAAAGCTCGGGCATGAGGTTCATGCCTATAACCGCCACAGCGGAGAAGATAAGATAAAGGAATATAAAGGTGTAAGGGTTATTGAAATACCCACATACAATGTGCCGGCAATACACGCAATTCTCTCATCTCTTCTGGCTACTATAAGGAGCTTGTTTACTAAGTATGATGTAGTGCATTACCATGCCGAGGGACCGTGTGTGATGATACCGCTTGCAAAGCTCTTCGGAAAGAAAACTGTTGCAACGATTCATGGGCTTGACTGGCAAAGGAGCAAATGGGGAGGCTTTGCGACCAAATACTTGAAATTCGGTGAGAAAATGGCGGCAAAGCACGCCGATAAAGTGATAGTTCTGTCAAAAAATGTGCAAAAATATTTTAAGGATACATACAATTGTGATGCAGTTTTAATACCGAACGGAATTGAAAGGGTAGAGGCGATAAAGCCAAACATTATAAAAACCGAGTACGGTTTAAACGGCGGAGATTATATTCTGTTCCTTGCAAGAATAACACCTGAAAAGGGACTTGACTATCTCATTGATGCGTATAAAAAGCTAAATACCGATAAAAAACTTGTTATAGCAGGCGGTATTGAGCCTCAAACGGAGTATATAGCATCGGTTAGGAAAAAGGCAGAGGGTTGTGAAAATATAATTTTTACGGGATTTGTAAGCGGACAGAAGCTTGCCGAGCTTTTTTCAAACTCTTATGTTTATGTCCTGCCCAGCGATATTGAGGGAATGCCTATGAGTTTGTTAGAGGCTGTAGGATATGGCACAAGAGTGATTGTAAGCGATATTCCCGAAAATGTTGATTGTATGGAAGGGTATGGAAATTCATTTGAGCAGGGAAATGTTGAGTCGCTGCGTAAATTACTGCAATGGTGCCTTGACCACAAGGAGCTTCGTGATTGCGACTTTAAGGAAAATGTAACGGCTTCTGAAATTAGAGAAAAAAGAGCAGAACTGATGGAGAAATATAACTGGGATAATATAACAAATCAGACCTTGGATTTGTATAAAACTGTTCAATAAATAACAAAAAAATTCACCTTGACGGTGAATTTTCAGCGTGTCGATAAAGTTATCGACACGCTGGCAGACATTGAACAACAAACCAGATTTTGTGAAAATGAACCCGTAGCAGTACGGTGGTACGGTAGGGTTTATTTGAACAAAAAGCACATAATACTGCCGTTTTTTTGGAAAATAACGGCAGTATTATTTATGATAATAAGTTATATATGGATGCAAGCCATATTATTTAAGTTTTGTGCGGTCTGGGCAGTTTTTCAACAGTCTGAAAATTCACCTTGACGGTGAATTTTTTTGGTTCACACATATTCTTTTAACTCCGCAAAGTAGAGTATTAAAGTGACCGCTTTATATTATTTTGTAAGCACACTGTATAACTTGCCATACAGCTTAAACAAACTCCAATGCTTATATAAAAAGTCAAGTGTAGTAAAACGCTTTTTCTTTGCAAGCTCAACAGGAACAGTCCAACCCCACCAGGCATTGACAGGGTTATAATCGTTTATTGCACTCTTAAAAGGCTCGGTGTTTATAAAATCAAGAAAATCGCTTTTCCTTTCCGATTTTGACTTTGGATTGTTCTTGTGAAAAATATTCAGCTTCATGCTGTCTACGGTAAGCGAAATAAGCCTGTGTGATTTGTATTTGTCTTTCACATCTTTATCGTTTGGATACAGCTTGTCCATACAAGTATAATGATGCTTTATAAGTGACATTGAGGTTTGTGTAAAATCTGGGTTGTAACGCTCGGTTATGCCTTGCATATCCTTTCTGTAATAGTACATAACATATGGAAGATATGCAATCTTTTTTGCACAGGAATATGTATAGGTGTTAAATACGCTATCCTGAGCTTTTTTTTGACCGACAGGGAAGAGTAAATTGTTTTTCAAAAGGAAATCCCGTCTGTAAAGTGCACCCCATGCCGCATGGTAATATGCTTCTTTGTCCATACCGTATCTGTCACCGTCAAGAGGTCGCATACAAAGGCAGGATATGCTTATATTCCGCCCTGCACCTTCGGGTAGCTCGGTAAGAGCTTTAACATGGCAAGCGTCTTCAAAATCGGGCTTGTTTGCATGGAATATCTGTCTGTTATGTATGATTATATCGTATTTTTCATTATAGAAGGACAGTGCAGTTTCGACAAAATGATCTGAAAGAATGTCGTCACCGTCAACAAAAGCTATCCATGTACCTTTAGCTTCGCTTATTGTACGGTTTCGCACACTGCTAAGGCCTCCGTTTTTCTCCATTTTTACATATTTCACATTTTGGTGATTTTTTGCGTATTCCTTGCATATTTCACCGGAATTATCGGTTGAACAGTCATCAATGAGCAGAAGCTCTGTTTCATTTGTGAGTTCTTTTAATATACTCTCGATATGCCAGCGTAAAAATGGCTCTTTTACATTATATACAGCACTTCCTATGCTTAATTTAACAGACATATATTCAAGTTCCCTTCATTATATATTCAGGCTCAAAATCAGCCTTTTATTTTACTGTATACCTGCATAAGTCTCCGTCGTGTTTTTCGTGGTATAAGACCTTTTACGAAACGGACAATATGCTTTTTGTAATTCTTTTTATACCAATACACAAACGCCTCGTATTCTTTTTCTTTGTACATAGCGGACAATGCGTTATGCTCGGGTGTTGGCACACTTGCGTGAGTAAGCTGTTTGTTTCGTTTTTCGGCGCTTTTTCTGTCTGATGAAGTGATAAACAGACTGCCTTTTATTTGGTTTATCCATTGCCTGCCTTTTTCGGAATTTACAAGAATGCACGAAATTCCTTTGTCCAAATCCACATCGCCCATCTGCTTAACCAATTCCTGATTTATGCCCCAATAATCGCCTAAGGTTATGTCTCCCTGACGCCCTTCAGAGGGGAAACGGCAGTTATAACAGCTCTCACGGTAAATTTCTCCGTTCAAAAAATAGAAATAATAAGGAGATACTCCCGAATCATATTTTACTTTTGATGTGCCGTTTGATAATGAGCCTGTAACGCCCCAGCCGTAGCCTTTGTCACGGAACTTTATATCGGTAATGTTTATTTTTTTCTTTTTTGACACATACTCCAAATCCTGTTGAAGCATTTTAACGCTCGGTACACCGTGACATATTAAATCAAGAGTGAGAAGTTTTTCATAGTCCTTTTTTAAAAATGCTTTTAGTCCTGCAATTTGGCAGGGGGTACCACAATAGCATACATACATTCCGTTATCAAGCATTTTTTTTGCCTGACTGTATGTATCATCCGTTGAGCTTTGAACATATTTAGAGCCACGGAGCATATTCAAATCGCTTTTCTTCGTTACGGCAATATGGTGAAGAGAAAAATCCTCACTCCAAGCTGCACCGAATACTGCACCGCCTTTGTCTATTACAGCGCTTGCAAGCTCTGTAAACAATCCTCCCGATGATGAGTTCATAAGGGTATCGGTATTTTTTGATGCCGCCGCATATACTGACGCCTCTTTGTTTTCGCCTGTGTGTTTATCGGAAAATACGCATACAGTCTTGCACAGACCGCAGTTTATACATAATTCCTCATCAACAACGGGATAAAAAAATCCCATTTCATTTTCTTCCATTGTTATTGCGTTTTTGGGGCAAATGTTTTTACACGCACCGCAGCCGCAACACTCCTTAGGATTTTCAATCTTAATGCAATCTTTCATTGTTATAATCATTCCTTTTATATTAAAAGTTTTCTTTTACAGAATACTGCATATTGCCTTAAAATTCCGCTCACAGTTTTTTGTGTCATTAAATGCATAAAACGAGTTCATTCTTTGCAAATACTTTGCATCCGGCAAAAGGTTGTTTTTTAATATACATTCTAACTCGTCAAGGACTTCGTTTTCAGTTTCTGCAACCTTGCCAAATCCGTCGCGCCTGTAATCAAAATAACCTTCGCCGTACTGCTCTTTTCTAAAAGCCTCCTCATCGTACTGATAGTAAACCATAGGCTTTCTCATATAGCCGTAGTCAAAATATACGCTGGAGTAATCGGTAAGAAGAATATCGCTGTTAATAAGTAATTGCTGAACATCGTTATTTTTAAAATCGGCAATTTTTATTCTGCTGTTACCGGTTGTAAAACAGTCAAGAAAACGCTGTACCTCATAATGAGGGTAGAAAATAAGCTCATAATCGTATTTTTCAAGTATTGATATAAGCTTGGTGCTGTTTAATAAGCTGTTGTATTTTTTATAATAATCGCTCTTTAAAAATGTTTGACGGCTACAGGTACGCAAGGTTGAGCGCCATGTTGGCATAAAAAGGATTTTATGGGTTGGTGCATCGTTTTTTCGCAAGTTATCATACCTGCAAAGTCCCGTAAGCTGTAAAACACCCTTTTTGTAGCCGTAGGTTTTGTCAACATAGTCATATTCGGGAACCGCAGAGCATACAAACATATCTATATTTGTCTTATCCGCATGACAGAAATTGATGTCGTCTTTTATGATGCCGTGCTGAAGGAAGATGTTTTTAGCCTTATCCGGTACAAGAAATCTGAATTTGTTAAAGAAAAGAATATCGGGCGCATAGCCGTCAATGTGCGAGCTTACCCTTACTTTTGCAAGGAGGAAGCTAAGATAATGGCAAAAACTGCCGTATGTGATTATTCTTCCGAGCTCTGCAACCTTTTTGTAGTCGGGTGAGTCTTTTGAGATGATATATGCAGAGTTGATTTCGGGATGCTCTTTGGTTATGTACTTAAAAAAATGGTATCCGTTGTCACGGGCGTCGATACCTCTTTCCGATACTATCCAAAGATTGGCATACATAGGACTTGATTTTACAAATACCGACACAATCTTTGCAATGATTAAAATACCGAAAAAACGGAAATATTCAAATAATCTCTTCAGCTTGTACATACTTACACCTCTACATCGTGTTTAATATATTTTCATTATATAGTAAACGGCATATTATGTCAAGGTTTGCTCTTTTTTGTATGTTGTTTTAAGAGCTCATAAAAGACTTTCAAAACTCTTGACGAATGTAGTTGTTTGATGTATAATATTGGGTATATATAATAAAGTGGCGCAAGGAATGTGATATATGGACAGGCTGTACACAAAGGACTCAAAAATATATATCGGATTATACATTTTTTTTATCTTTTGTGCTGCAATGGGAGACTGGAAAGTAATAAACGAAGCCTTGGGAGGATTACCTAAAGTTCTCTCGGCTGGTGCGGTTGGACTTGCGGTTGTATATTTATTGTGGTCGGGGAATTTCAAAAATGCAAAGACCTTGTTCCACTTTTTTGTGATGTATGTATCAATTATCGCAGGGATTATTCTTTGGTCGATAATATTGTGGATAATTGATTTTCAGACAATAGGATTTATCTTAAAAGGAACATCTAAGATGTCGTTTCAGTTTTTGGATATTCTCGTTGTCATTTCCGCAGGTTATATGTTTGAGGAAAAGGCTGCAAAATATACATTTTTCGGATTGGCGTTGGGAAATTTTGTTATTATAATCCTGGGTGCTTTAATGACGGGCATTGGCGGAGCAATCAATGATCTGATAATGAATATTATACATTTCGGCGCCAGTGATGTTATTGAAAACTCGCAATTTATAAGAGCGATAGAAATACACGATATAACATTTGTTATGGGTGTTTATGTAATATATTTTTTGTTCTATTGTCACGGAGAAAAGCACAGATATATATATGCGGCGATAGCGCTGTTTTTGTTTATGGCAGGACTTAAGCGAATAGCGTTTATGGGAATGCTTATGGCTATAGTATTTGCCTGCTTTGCGGCTTGTCTTAATCCTAAAGGGCAGGTAAGGTTGGTTACTCTTGTTTCGTTTGCGGTTGTGGTATTTTGTTATTTTTATATAAGTATTATACACTCAGGGGCATTTACCGCTTTTTTGGAGGAACATGAGATTGAGCTTATGGGCCGTGAAAAGATATATGATTTCATATCCAATTTTTATACTCTGTCTCCATCATACCGCGGAAAAGGCTATGAGTTTTGCGTACAGCTGTTAAAGGATATGAAAGGCACAAAAGATCAGGTGGTTAATATAACCGCAGTACATAATGATATACTCAAAATGTATGTTGAGCTGGGTTTTTGGGGATTTTTGATGTGGGTAATAGGTTATTATGTGTATCAGACGCATTGGTTTGTTACCCGATGCGGAGAAAAAGTAGCCGTATGCTTTATGACTATTAACCTTTATATGCTTATCTCATATATGACCGACAATAATATGTTCTATTATTGGTCGAGTATGTCGATAAGAGTAATTCCGCTGGCATTTTTCTTTGACCCGATAAAGCAGATGCAGCTTAAAATCAAGGATAAGGACGAAATGACAAAGTTTGAACGGAAGCTGTATAAAAAGCGCGAGATTGCAAAAGAACAGCAGCGTGAGGCATGGCTTAATTATTATTGATACGGGGGGTTTAAAAATGATAAGGATTTTACAGTCTGTTAGCAATATGGACCGTGCCGGTATTGAAACCATGCTTATGAATTTCTACCGTCATATGGATCATGACAGGATACAGTTTGATTTTTTGGCAAACAAGCCAAAGCCGGGCGATTATGATGATGAAATACGCAGTATGGGCGGACGGGTTTTTGTATCTCCCGGGTACAAGGACTTTAAAAAGTACCTTGATTTTATGACAGGGCTGTTTGGGCAGTATCCCGAATACCGGATAGTGCATACACATAACGGTTCGCTTATGCTCTATGCGCTTATATCCGCAAAAGTAAACAATATACCCGTACGGATTGCTCACGCGCATGCGACTGCTATACCGTTTGACTTTAAAAACGGTATAAAGATGTGTATGAAACCGCTTATAAAGTATGTTGCAACCGATTATTGGGGTTGTTCAAATGCAGCGGGTGAATTTTACTTTACAAAAAAACGCTGGAATAAGGCAAATGAACTGATACATAACGCAATAGATACCGATAAATTTACATTTAACGAGTCTGCAAGAGAGCGAATACGCAGGGAATACGGACTGGGAGATAAATTTGTCGTAGGTCATGTAGGCAGACTTACATGGCAGAAAAATCAGAAAAAGCTCATAGATATATTTTCAAAACTCCATAGAACAGAGCCAAATGCACAGCTTGTTATTGTTGGTACGGGCGAGCTTGAGGGGAAGTTGAAAAAGCAGGTATCTGAGCTTGGAATAAGCAAATCGGTGACCTTTACGGGTATGCAGACAAATGTTAATGAATGGTACAGCGTGTTTGATACATTTGTATTGTCCTCGTGGTACGAGGGCTTGCCCGTTGTAGGCGTTGAGGCGCAGGCGGCGGATTTACCTTGTGTGTTTACAGATACTATAACGCCTGAGGTAAAAGTTACCGACAGAGTCAGCTTTATGGGACTAAACGACGATGATGAAGCATGGGCAAGGGAAATTTTAAAATCCCGAGGCAAGCAAAGGGTAAGTCGGTTTGAGGACCTGAAAAAAGCAGGCTATGATATAAAAACGGAAGCTATGCGTATGCAGAAGCTATATTTGGATTTGTATGAGAAGAACAAGTAATAATAAGGTTACATATTGGGAGTTAATTTATGAAAATAGGAATTATAACGCACCATTGTATAAATAATTACGGCGCATTTTTGCAGGGGTGGGCTCTACAGGAAAAAATAAAAGCGCTGTTTCCTAATGACGAGGTATATATGATAAATTATATAATACCCAAGCAAAATATAATAAATATAGGCGGATTTTTCAGGTACTATCCAAAAAGTGAAACACCCATATCTTGGCTTAATAAGATTACACAGCCTGCCATTTTTTCAAAAACCAGAAAAAAGTATTATAACTTAACAAAGCCGGTCTATAATGCAGAGCAGATAAATGCTTTGGGGATGGACTGTATAGTTATAGGCAGTGATGAGGTATGGAATTACCTTGATAAAAAAAGTTATTCGCTTGTCAAATTCAGTAAAGGACTCAATGCAAAAAGGGTTGTTGCATATGCGCCGAGCGTTGGTAAGTCAACAGGTACAGATGTACCCAATGAGGTAAAGCGTGCAATCAGGGGCTTTAGCGCAATTTCGGCAAGGGATTTGAATACACGGGCTGTTTGCAGGAATTTGTTGGGGATAGAGCCAATGCTTGTTTGCGACCCGACATTCTTAACTCCGACACCTGTTATTGACAATGAAAAAATAAGGAGGCTTACAAAGAAGCCGTATATACTTTTTTATTACTGTAACGGTATTCCTGCCGAGCTTAAAGAAAAAATAATTTCCACGGCGCATAAAAAAGGCTATAATGTGCTTGGCGGCGGAGAATATGATAAACTGTATTCGGATATGTCAATAAGGCTTGACCCGTTTGAGTGGGTGGAGTTGTTTAGAAGAGCAGAATATGTGTATACAGGGACATTTCACGGCGTGGTATTTTCAATTCTTAACCGAAAGAATTTTGCCGTGTATGCCTCAATTGAGAGCAGAGTCAAGAAAATATCTGCACTTCTTACACAATTCGGTATAGGGAACAGGGATGTTCTTCGGGAAGGGATAGAGAACGATTTAATAGATTATGACAGCGTATACCGTAACATCAACACCCTTATAAAAGACAGTGAGGACTATTTGCTAAGGGCAATAAACGGTGAGCGGATAAGGGGAGATAAGGCTGATGATAAAAAGCAAAGCGGATTTGAAATATTATCTTGAGCAGGACAGAATAGCGCTCTACCGGCATACAAAGCGACCAAGGCCGGCAGGCGATGAAATTTGGAAATATGAAATACTGCTAAGAAAAACAGAATATTTTATAAACTGTAAAAAAAGCATATTCGGCAAACTCATTGCTGTTTGGTATCATTACAGGCTAAGAAAGCTCGGCAGACGGCTTTGCGGATTTCATATTCCGCCAAACACCTTCAGAGAAGGGCTGTCTATAGCGCATTGGGGACCGATAGTGGTTCATCCTACTGCAAGAATAGGAAAGAATTGCCGTATTCATCAGTGTGTGACGATAGGAGCCACAAACGGACAGCATCAGGCTGCTATAATAGGTGATAATGTGTTTATTGGACCGTGTTCTTCAATAATCGGTCAGATTACGATTGCAGACGATATTGCAATAGGTGCAAACAGCGTGGTAACAAAGAGCTTTACCGACAGTGGGATTACAATTGCAGGTAATCCGGCAAAGAAAATAAGTGATAATAACTCACATTCAAACCTTGCAAAAGAGCTTGTTTTTACATAAAGGGGACGAAGTAATGAATAAATCAAATCATGACGAGGCGCTCGATGCGCTTGCCAATAATGATGAAGAACTCGTTATAGAGGTTATGCGGGGCGATGGCGAAAAAACGCTTACTGAAGAAAATTCCGATACTGTGGATAAGACAGAAAAGGTAACAAAAGTACTTGAAAATCTCGGAAACGAGAGTGCTTTCTCGTATGCCGTTAAGGTGTACAGAAAGCATTTTAAAGGCAGATTTTTAAGAACTCTTGCGGTGATTGTGGCGGTTATGTTGGTGGCAGTTGTATGCTTTAACATCGCAGTAAATCAAAAATTCACTGTTTCCTTTTATCAGATACGCTCGGATAAGGTTTCGGACAATATACGGGTGGTTGAGCTTGCGGATTTACATAATAACGAGTTTGGAAAGAAAAACAGTGAGCTTATAAATAAAATAAAGCTTTTACATCCGGATTTAATAATTTTTGCCGGTGATATGATGAACTATAAAAACAGTGATTATTCGGTGCTTTTTGATTTATCCGATAAATTATCAAAAATAGCGCCGATTTATGCGTGCTTTGGTAACCATGAGCTTGATCAATACCTGTTTGAGGATAAGAGCTTTAAAGAAAAGTTTAAAAGTCATAATGTAAATTTGCTCAGCAACGAGGCAAAGGAAGTGGTTGTTGGCAGAACAAAACTTCAGTTTATTGCGGTAACAGAGGGCTTGGAACAGTTTGATGTTTCAACAAACAATGCAAAGAAGTTTGTTGATAAATTAGAGCCTACAAACGATTGCAGAATATGCCTTACGCATTATCCCGAGCTGTTCTTGGAAAAACTGCAAAATAAAGATATAGATATTGCATTCACAGGCCACGCGCATGGTGGTTTGGTGCGTATTCCAAAGATTGGCGGTATTTACAGTACGGGCGAGGGATTTTTTCCTAAATTCACAGCGGGAGTATATGAAATTGAAGACGGTACTCAGGTTGTGGTAAGCCGCGGTCTTGGAACATCGAGCATCTGGCCGAGAATTAACAATCAGCCCGAGCTTGTTGTAGTGGATATTTGCTGGCATTGATTAAGATGCCGTTTATATGGAAGGTGGAAAGAAAAAATGGAGTTTAAAAAGAGCCGGTTTTTGCATTTTGTCCGGTCAAGCAGACTTTTTAGAATCCTTACAGATTTAATACATAAAATAACAGGGCCGTTATCAAAGCTTTTAAATGATATTGAGTCTAATTATAATGACCATTCGGCGATAAAAATGACATTGATAGGCTTGTTCAGGTTGAGAATAGCCATATGTCTGTCGGTGGTGCTTGTAATGATTTGTGCGGCTTGCTTTTTTGTAATGCAAAACGACAGTGAGGCGTCTGCACAGATGAGCTTAAACTATGAGGAAAGTGCAAAGGGGTTAAATCCAAACTCTACAAGGTTTAATACCTATGAGTTGAAATCTCCCGAAGTTGTCGAGAAAATGCTTTATTATTGCGGAATTGATCCCGAAACGGTTGATATGGATAATCTTATAAATTCTATATCAATTTCCCCGACCAATTCAAAGGGATTTTCTCCGGACAACTATTACATTGCAACATCATACAAGGTATCAATTAAAAAGCCTGCCGATATAAAGGAGGCAAATGCCGATGATTTGCTTGCATTTTTGTGTAAGGCGTATACCGATATTTTCTATAGCCGTTATGCCGATAACAGATCAATACTTGATTTTGATGTTGAGGAATTTGATGATAAGGAGTTTTTGCTGGTAGCAGATTTATTGGAGCTAAAAGCCCAGCAGCAGAGCAAATATTTAAATACCCGTGTTAAGCAGAGCAAGACCTTTACAGACGGTAGCTCTGACGATACATTCAAATCTCTTGCCGAGGCTGTTGAGGATTTTAGAAACTATGATATTGAGAGCTACCGCTCATATGTATTGCAGACAGGTATTGCACATAACAAAGCGCATTATACAGGGGTTCTTGATTATTTAAATCTAACAAACAAAATTAAATACGATAAGGATATAGCATCATATACTGTTCGTTATGACGGAATTTCACTGTATAACGAGGCAATGATAAGCATTGTTATGATTCCTACCATTGACCGTGAAAAACAAAATTACTATATGTCAAAGACAAAGACGGGTATGGACTACATGGCATCGCAGGCGGATAATTTCCTTGCAACCGCACAGGAAACGGCAAAGAAGATTGAAACCAACAGTGATATACTGGCAAAAATTCAGGCAGGAAAGAATAGTGATGCGGCTGTCAAAAAAGCATATAAGATGATTGATGATATGCAGATAAAGTTCAGCGAGATGAGCAGGCGTATTGAATCAATAGATAAAGCGTATGTAAAATACAAGACAAAAGATTATGTTACTTTTCAGATGAAGGGTATGTCTTTAATGCAGAAAATAAGACCTGATTTACTTATTATGCTTGCATTTGTGCTTGTTGTGGGAGCATTCGGTGCATTGTGGATAAGGTTTAAGTACTTTGCAGGAGGTGGTAAGCGTTGAGAGAATTCCAAATACTTAGATACCTTGCAAAAGGCAAACTCCTGATTTTTATAATTGCATTGGTTGGAGCTTTGGGCGTTTATTACTATGCAAGCACAAACCAGACATATACGGCGGTAACTGCAATACGCTATGCAAATGATGCTATAGACGAGGGCTTGACACCAAACGGATCGAAGCTTGATGTGTCTGAAATATATTCAACTACCGTTATATCGGGAGCGATTGAGGATCTTGGACTTGACTGTACGGTTGATGAAATCCGTTCAAGATTTAAGGTGGAGCCTATTATTTCCGAAGAAGAGGAAATGAAAAAGCAAACCGCCATAGACAAGGGGGATGAATATAATTATTTCCCGACCGACTATAAAATAACTTATTCGGTTGACAATGATAAGTCAATGAGCTATGCTCGTTATGTACTTGACGCAGTTTTAAAGAATTACTATAGATTTTACAGTGAGAGGTATGTTGACCAGCTGATTTTGCCGAATAATGCTGCAAATATCAAGTCAAACGACTATGATTATATAGACAGTGCCGATATAATTGAGGATTCGGTTACAGAGATATACAATTATCTTACTACTAAGAGAAGTATGTATCCTGATTTCAGAGCATCTGCAACGGGCTATACCTTTACCGATCTTGAAAATATTTATAATCATATAAATAATAATGATGTGCCGGGACTTTATGCAAGCATTCTTGAAGGAAAATATACCAAGGACAATGAGGTACTGCTTAAAAAGAACAAGGAAAGCATTGACAGGATAAATATTGATATAGCCAATAATCAGGAAAAATCAGATAAGCTTTTGTCGTTGATAAATAACTACAGTGAAAAAGGCATCAACAGCACTTTAAAGGCAAATCAAGACACATCAAATGAGAGCGACGGCTCAATGATAATACAGGATGTTGAGGAGAATTTCCGTGACGAATCAATTGATGTTACAACCACTTATGATGACCTTATTCAGGAGTATGTGTCAATAAATCAGGCTATAAAGCTTAACGAAATTGATAAGCAACACTATGAATATATCAGGTCAGTATTTGAAAATAATCCAAAGAATGTTGTATTAAGCGACGATATTGATAAGGATATAGATGAGCTTGTTGCAAAGCTCAACGATGAGTATCTTTTGGTAAGGGATACGGCTACGGAGCTGAATGAGTACATAGGCGCCAATTACTTAAAGGTCTTAAATTCTATCGTAACCACACAGGCGGTTAATACAAAGCTTTATCTTGCCCTGTCGTTGGTACTGTTCTTGTTCATAGGCTGTGCAGGCGCGGTTGTTGTCGGCAGAATATCTGATTTTGTTCAGTATATTCTCTATACCGATAAGAAAACAAAGCTTCCTAACCGTCAGATGTGTGATATGTATATTGACACACTTGCCGAGAAGGTGCTTGACGAGGAATGTACATGCATTGTCATTAAGCTAAAGACCCTTAATGAGCTCAATGAAAAGGTTGGACATTCTGCAGGTGATATGCTCTTATCCGATTTTGGACGGATTATCAAATTTGCATCAAAGCATTACGGCTTTATGGGCTATAACGGCGTGGGTCAGTTTATCGGTATATTTGAGCAATGTGCAGTATCAAAGGCTGAATTGTTTATTGAACAGCTTAGCAAGAATATTAAGGAATATAACGAAAAGCATGTTGAGGTGCGTATCAAATGCTCGGTTGCGTTTGCAAATTCAACCGATGATGAGATATACGATATAAGAGCTCTTATACGCCGTGCATTCAGGCGAATGAAATAAATTAGTTATCTTAAAAATTATACGAAATGTGAGGTGATATGTGATGCTTGGCTTTGGCAGAAGTAAGTGCAAAAAGGTGCCGATAGGCTACGAGGATTTTAAATTACTGATTGACGGCGGATTTTACTATGTGGATAAGACCATGCTCATATATGACCTTTTACAATACGGCGGTCACAATAATCTTATCACAAGACCGAGGCGGTTTGGAAAGACCTTGAATTTCAGTATGCTAAGGTATTTCTTCGATATAAATGAGCGTGAAAACTCATATTTGTTTAACGGCATGGAGATAATGCGTTACGAAAATGAAGTTAAGCAGTACAGAAATGCATTTCCGGTTATTTCTTTGTCAATGAAAAGTGCAAAGCAGGGTAGCTATAGCCGTGCTTTGCATAGTATTTGCATGGAGATACGGGAGCAATTTATAAAATTCAGCTATGTCCTTGAAAGTGACAGGCTTACAGAAACCGAAAAAAAGGATTACAGGCGTATTTTGGAATGTGAAAAAGGCGATGAACTGCTTTTTGGTACTGCGCTTAAAAAGCTCAGTATGGCACTTTCAAAGTATTACGGACAAAATACAGTGATTTTCATTGACGAGTATGATATGCCGATAGAGGACGCATGGCTTGAGGGTTACTATAACGAAATGGTAGCCTTTATCAGGACCATGCTTGAATCTGCCTTAAAAACAAACCCGTCCCTGCAATTTTCCGTAATAACGGGATCACTGCATATTCTTAATGAGAGTATATTCTCGGCAATAAACAATATTGAGATAAACTCAATCCGCTCCAATGCGTATTCTGAATATTTTGGGTTTACCGAAAAGGAAATAGAAGCCTTAACAAGGTATTATGACCTTGACGGCAAACAGGACGAAATTTTTGAATGGTACGGCGGATACCAATTCGGAGAAAGTAGCTTATGCAGTCCGTGGAGCGTTTTACATCAGATTAAGCAATGGAGGCTTGATGGCAATAAACCACCCAAACAGCAGTGGAGGGATATGAGCTATAATGAGTTTGTGAGTGCCTTACTGACAAGTATGGGTGTTGATATGAAGCAGCCCGTAATGAATTTAATCAAGGGTGAAGAGGTAAAAAGCAAAATTTATGACAGTATATCCTTTAAAGACACGGGAAATGATATTGCGGCGGTATATACATTTATGTATTATATAGGCTATCTTACAATAGCAAGCAATCAAAGCAATTCGGATGGAAATATATATTCATTGAGAATACCAAACCGTGAAATTTGCGGTTGGTATAAGGAGCTGATTATACCAGGCGACGATGAGGCCCAAACGAATAAGGAACAGGAGGAGGCTGTTGATGTTGCTGCTTTACCCGAGGTTAAGGGGGATTTAGGACATTCGGATGATAATGAAAAATACTCATGTATACTTGAATAATCAGTGGGCGCTTTGATAAATCAGAGAATAATGACAAATAATTAAGGAGCTGTGTGTGTTTTAAAATGCATACAGCTCCTTAATTTGGTTTAAGGAAGCTTTGACGCAGGCAGGCACAAATTCAAACACGGCAAAGCAGAACAAAAAGCTAAATATAGCTTGCAAGAAAAGATATGATATGCTATAATTATAATGGTGTATGATGTGATAAATTCATTTTAATGCACCGTTACCGTATATTTGAGATAAAAGGCTTTAGAATAATATATCAGAAAAAGCAGTAAAATATTACTTGTAAACCGTAATCGGAGAGGATATTTTTAAACATCGTTATGGTAGGAGAGTTAGATGGACAGAAAAGAACGAATTTTAAAATATATGCAGTCAAAAGACTATATGCCTTTGAAATTTGGCGAGCTGATGATGGTGTTGGATGTGCCAAAGGTTGAGGATGCCGAGCTTTTTGAAATTCTTGATACACTCTGTGACGAGGGTAAGATTTATCTTACCAAAAAGGGCAGATATGTAAGCGTCGAGGGCGAATCGCGGACGATAACAGGCATTTTAAACTGTAATGCAAAGGGCTATTTTGGCTTTGTAAAAAGCGATGATGAAAATTCAGATATACCTGATGTGTTTATCGGTGGTGACAAGTTAGGATATGCCATTGACGGCGACAGAGTCCTTGTAAAGATTGACAGTATGGGTAAGGACAACAAGCGCCCCGAGGGACATATTGTAAAGATACTTGAGAGAAGAAACAAAATACTTGTCGGCGTTATTGTCAAGGAAAAGGACGGAACATACCGTATAAAGCCTGATAATCTGCAGATATATTCAAAAATAAGGATAGCTCCCGAAAATATAAATAATGCAAGCATAGGTAACCGTGTCTGCGTGGAGATAACCGAATATACCAGCAACGGTAAAATTTACGGTAAGGTTATAGATATTTTAGGCGATAAGGACTCGGTAAAAAGCTGTGTTGAGGGAATAATAATTGAAAACGGAATAAGAAGTGAGTTCCACCTGTCAACTACCCTTGAGGCGGAGCAAATAGAGGATAGTGTATCTCAAAAAGATATAAAGGGCAGGGTAGATTTAAGGGACGAGCTTATATTTACCATTGACGGAATTGATGCCCGTGATTTTGACGATGCAGTATCGTTAAAGATTTTGCCTAACGGAAACTATTATTTAGGCGTTCATATAGCAGATGTTACGCATTATGTAAAAGAGGGCAGTGAGATTGATAAGGAGGCGTTTGAGCGAGGCACATCGGTATACCTTGCAGACAGAGTTATACCAATGCTCCCAAAACGGCTTTCAAACGGCATTTGCAGCTTAAATCCGAAAGTGGACAGGCTTACATTGTCCGTGTTTATGGAAATAGATGCTTTGGGTAATGTTGTCGACCACGATATTAAAGAAACCGTTATCCGTTCAAAGGAGCGAATGACATACGAGGATGTAAACGATATATTTGACGGTGATGAAAAGCTCACCCAAAAGTATGGGCATTTGCTCTCAACGCTGAAGATTATGGAGGATCTTGCAGGGATACTTCATAAAAAGCGTGAGAAGCGGGGGGCAATTCAGTTTGATTTCCCCGAAACGGAGATTGTGGTAGATAAATCGGGCGAGCCGACAGATATTTATTATTTGGAGCGAGGAATTTCTCATAAAATGATTGAGGAATTTATGCTTGTTGCAAACGAGACGGTTGCGGAGTTTGCATACTGGACACAGTTGCCGTTTGTGTATAGAGTACACGAGGCGCCGACGGTTGAAAAGATTACTGAATTTAATGAATTTATAAGCCATTTCGGGCTTTTGATAAAGGGTAAGTTTGACAAGGACAATCCCGTACACCCAAAAGCGTTGCAAAAAATCTTAGACGATGTAAAGGGCACGCCTGAGGAGCAGATGGTTGCATCCGTAATGCTAAGATCGCTTATGAAGGCAGAATACAGAAGCAAAAACTTAGGTCATTTCGGACTGGCGGCAAGATATTATTGCCACTATACATCACCAATTCGCAGATATGCAGACCTTGCAGTGCACAGAGTCTTAAAGGCATATATCCATTCACAAACAAAGGATGTATCAAAATACAGCGCCTTTTGTGATGAAGCGGCACAGCATACAAGCCTTATGGAAACAAAGGCGGAGACTGCCGAGCGAGAGGTTGAGGATCTTATGAAGGCAGCATATATGTCAGATGCGGTAGGTGACAGCTTTGATGCGGTCATAATAGCGGTAACAGGCTTTGGAATGTTTGTGGCGCTTGATAACAGCGTAGAGGGACTAATCCGTGTCGAGAACATAATGGACGATTACTATGAGTATGATGAAACATCAAGAAGCCTTATAGGACAGCGCAAGAAAAAGGTTTATCAGGTTGGCGACCGTGTAAAGGTTACGCTTATGCGGTCGGATATAATGCTCAGACAGATTGATTTTGTTCTTAAAAAAGATGCGGACAAGAAAATGTTTAAGAAGTTTGAGGCAAAGCAGACATTTAAGCTTGTAAAGACCAAGCGCAGTAAAAGTATTAAGAAGAAAAGAAGAAAGCACAAAAAATAATGAATGAAAAATTTGAAATTGTCATAACCACGCTGTTGGGAGTTGAAGCGTTTACCGCTCGTGAAATAAAACGGTTAGGCTATGATGATGTAAAGACAGAGGACGGCAGAGTAACCTTTGTGGGCGATATAAATGCGGTTGCAAGGGCTAATATGTGGATAAGAACAGGTGAGCGTGTGTTTATAAAGCTTGGCGAGTTTGATGCCAAAACATATGATGAACTGTTTGAGGGCACAAAAAGCTTGCCGTGGGAGATGTGGATTACAAAAAACAGCGCATTTCCCGTAAAAGGACACACATTAAAATCAAAGCTCCATAGTGAGAGGGACTGTCAGGCGATAATAAAAAAGGCTGTTGCAGACAGATTAACTCAAAAATACGGGGTAAGCTGGTTTGAAGAAACAGGAGCGGCATATCAAATTCAATTTTCGCTTATGAAGGACAGGGCAACGCTTATGATAGATACATCGGGTGAGCCGTTACATAAGCGCGGTTACAGACCGAAATCAAACCTTGCACCGCTAAGAGAAACTATAGCCTCTGCAATGGTTATGATGAGTTATTGGAAATTTGAATATCCATTGTGCGATCCGTTTTGCGGAAGCGGTACAATTCCGATTGAGGCGGCAATGTTTAAAAAGAATATTGCTCCGGGGCTTAGGCGGAGCTTTGCATATGAAGATTTTGAACAGTTTGACAGCAGTATTAAAAAGAGTGCAATAGACGAGGCAAAGGACAGTGTAAGGGATTTACCTCTTCAGATTTATGCGTCAGATATTGACTCTGATACGGTTATGATAGCCGAGGCGAATATTAAAAATGCAGGCTTGGATAAGATAATAGTTCCGACCGTTAAAAATGCGATAAATTTCAAATCCGACCTTCCATACGGCACGATAATCACAAACCCACCTTACGGCGAGAGATTGGGCGATAAGGAAGAATGTGAAATACTCTATGGACAGGTTGGGAGGATGTACTCAAAATTAAAGGACTGGTCATGCTATATTTTAGCACCTGACGGCAATTTTGAGGAGTGCTTTGGTAAGCGTGCCAGTAAAAGGCGTAAGGTTTATAACGGAATGATAAAGTGTAATATTTATCAGTATTTCGGAGCTAAACCGCAAAAAAAATAGGATAAGGTGTTTTGGGGTAAATGATAAGGGTATCTAATGTTGTAAAAACAGTGATCGGTGTTGTGCTGATGGTGGCAATGCTGATTTTCATAAATAAAAGCAGGGTGCTGTTCGGCTTGGGAATGAATTTCGAGGAGTTCCAATACAGGATATTATATGTATATGCAATCGGCGTACTTGTGCTTTTAATGATAGACAGGCGCTTGCTGTTAAAAGGTATGTATAATGCGCTCGGCATATGTGCAATAGTGGCAGTGCCGTTTATAATGATGCAGTTGTCCATGCTTATGGCAGGCGATTCGGAATACGCGTTTGCGATATATATGATAAATGTGTTGCTGTATTTTATACCGATTGTTGTGTTTTTCATTATTACAAACAATTTGTCTGTAAGTGCAACACTTGCAATAGTGCTCGGCGTGCTGTTTAATGCAACAAGCTATGTGTTAAATAATCTGCGTGGCACACCGTTTGTTCCTACCGATATTTTAGCGGTGGGAACTGCCGCAAAGGTTGTGGGAAACTATGAGTTTACGCCAAGCTGGGAGCTTGTCTCGGCGACAGTAATGACGGTTTTTGCTATCGTTATGGTTTGGTCATTTCCGATAAAGCTTAAATATAGAAGAAGCGCAATTATAAACAGATGTGCTGGGGCTGTATTTTTGGGTATTGTGGTTACGGTATTTTCAGCAGTTAATTTCAAAAATATCAGCATGGATGTTTTTGACCAGTACCATGCAAACAATACTCACGGTACTGCATATAGCTTTTTCATAAACTGCTGTAAAATGACGCTTGAGAAACCGCAGGGGTATAATGATAAGCAAATCCTCCAAATGCTAAACGGCATGGAAGAAGAGCCCCTACCCGAGGAAAAGCCCAATATCATAGTAATTATGAACGAGAGCTATGCCGATTTAAAGGTTGTCGGAGATTTTAAAACCAATATTCCGTATAATAAATTCTTTATGAGCTTGGAAAAGAATACTGTGCGAGGTAATCTTATAGTATCGCCGTTTGGCGGATACACCTGTAACAGTGAGTTTGAATTTTTATCGGGTCTTAGTATGGGACTTTTGCCTATGGGCGGTACACCGTATCTCCAATACATAAATAAAAAGGGCACATATTTCCTGCCCGAGTATATGAATTCATTGGGGTATACGACTATTGCGCTCCACCCGTACTATGCAAGGTGCTGGAACAGAAATACAGTCTATCCGCTGTTGGGGTTTGATAAATTTATCAGTATTGATAATATGGATAAGTACCAGGACGCAAATCAGTTTGAGTATATGCGCTCATATATGAGCGATAATACCTCATACAGCGCTCTTATTAACCAGTTTGAAACAAAAAAGGATGACGAGAGATTGTTCCTGTTCAATGTAACAATGCAAAATCATGGCGGTTATACTTATGGCGGTTATGACTTTGACAATGATGTAAGGATTACAAATATGCGCGGTTCATATCCGCAGACGGAGCAGTATTTGTCGCTTATAAGACGCAGTGACAAGGCTCTTGAAATACTTATCGACTATTTTAAGAATTATAAAGAGCCTACCGTTATTGTAATGTTTGGCGACCATCAGCCGGGCGTGGAGCTTGATTTTTATGAAGAGCTTTACGGCGCATCGCTTGACGAGTTAAGCGGTGAGCAGATTTTAAACAGGTATAAAATTCCGTTTATTATCTGGACAAACTATGAACAGGAGTCAAAGAGCGATGTTAATACAAGCCTTAACTACCTGTCCGATTATGTGCTTGAGAGCGCAAAGTTGCCAAAGAGTAAGATAAATATGTTCCATGATACCGTAAAAGACGATATACCTTGCATAAACGCCCAGGGACATTATGATGCAAACGGTGAGTGGAAAGCAAATAATGTCGATGCATCAGAAGCACTTAAAAAATATCAGGCGCTTGAATATTTTATGCTTACGCATAAGGCAGGCAAAGACGAAACTCCGTAAACTGTGTTGTTTCTTTTTGCGCAGATCATTTACATTACGAATAAAAAATACCCTCGATGTACCTTAGTACTATCGAGGGTGTTTTTTATCCGTTCTGCATCAAAAATAAACTAACACAGGTGTTGTTCTTTGTTGCAAAGATCACATGGCGACTGATACGGATTTTCATTTAAATTAGTATATAGCGGTAGACTGATTTTGCAGTTTCTCTTTATAAAATCCGGTATTTTTTAAAATATTTATATTGTCTGATATATCCTTGTTGTGTGAGGCAAAATCTTTCATATCGGCTATAAGCCCAATAACGGTTTCTTTGCTTTTGCCGGATAATTCACAGATAATATCAATACAGGTACTTGCAGTGATCATAACAGTCATTTGAGTTTGTGGAGATATAAGATTTTGTGCTGCGACAATCATGTAGTTTACAAGCTTGTATGGTTTTATTTTATTGTTGCAATTAAGGAAATCAGAAACTGCTTTTTCAATTGCACCACTTTCATTTAAACTGAAGTCAGACATTATTTTATTCAAAATATTTGCTGTATAAGCGTCTATCGTAAATTTAAGAATATTACGCTCTCTGCTTTTTGAATTTGTATTTTTGTGAAAATCTATATGCAGGGAAAGGTCGGGCGGGATTTTATCAACAAGTGAGATACAAAGCACTGTGAATATAGAGAGCGTTTCAATTTTTTCGTCTTTTGTATTATTTGTTGTCATAGCCTCATAATACCATATTACCAGTCTAACCGCATCGTCAACAGAACTTTCTGATACATCTGTAAGTAATCTGTTTAGAACCTTGCCGTTAGACACACCAAAATCCGCTCCGCATTTTTTGAAAAAATCTGCTGTTTTGTAGTTAACATTAGCAGTAATAGCCATCGTTTGCATATATTTCCCTCCACAACTAAAAAAGTGTGCCGTTTGCAAGAAGCGACACACATAAAATGTACGCTTACCGTGCTAACAGAAATAGTGCAAAGGTAAATACATACATATCAACCACAATACACAGCGCACATTTTTGACAAATGTATAAATGTATTGTGATTATGTATGACAAAATAAACAGTTAAAACTGTTTTTGATATAATCTGTATTTATCAGTGCAATATGCACCTATTCCTGTTAGCAAAGCTATTGTAACATATTTCTGAAAATTTGTAAACCAATATTTGTTAGAGGGATAAAAAAGATCTAAAATAATCAGCTTTCTACACAACAAAAAAGCAGGTCAATCCTGACCTACTTATTTGTTACAGCTTTTCTATATATTCTCTTGCTTCTTTTATCGCTTTTAGAACGGTTTCCTTTGCAGGACCGCCGATGATTTTTCTGTCATTTACGCAGGTTGTCATACTTATTGCATCGTATATATCATTTTCTATAATATCGGAAAACTGTAAAAACTCAGCTTCGCTAAATTCATCAAGCGCCTTGTCGTTTAAAATTGCATATGCGACCATTTTTCCTACAACTGCATGTGCCTCACGAAACGGCAGACCTTTTTTTACAAGGTAATCGGCAACATCCGTTGCATTTGTAAATCCACCCTTTGAGCCTTTTAGCATATTATCCTTTTTAACCGTCATGGTAGATAACATATCGCAAAATACAGGTAAGCATAATTTAACCGTATCAATGCTATCAAATATAGGCTCCTTATCCTCCTGCATATCCTTGTTATAGGCAAGGGGGATACCCTTCATAGTTGTTAAAAGCCCCATTAAATGCCCGTAAACTCTGCCTGTTTTACCTCTTATAAGCTCTGCAACATCGGGGTTTTTCTTTTGCGGCATAATTGATGAGCCTGTAGAGAAGGCATCGTCCATTTCAACAAACGAAAATTCATTGCTTGACCATAGTATAAGCTCCTCACAAAAACGGCTAAGGTGCATCATAATTATTGACAGGCAAGAGGCAAACTCTATAACAAAATCACGGTCCGAAACACCGTCAAGCGAGTTTTTTGTAACTCCCGAAAATCCTAATTCACCTGCCACAAACTCTCTGTCAAGCGGATATGTGGTAGCCGCCAATGCCCCTGAGCCTAAAGGCATAACATTAGTACGCTTTATAGAGTCTCTGAGCCTTTCTTCATCACGCTTAAACATCTCAAAATACGCCATTAAATGATGTGCAAAGGTTACAGGCTGCGCTTTTTGAAGGTGCGTATATCCGGGCATTATCGTTTCTGTATGATCAAAAGCAAGGTCGCATATAATTGTAAGTGTATGTATAAGCATTTTACGGATTTCTTCTGTCTCGTCCATTAAATACATCCGTATATCCAATGCTACTTGGTCGTTTCGGCTTCTGCCCGTATGCAAACGCTTTCCGGCATCGCCTATTCTGTCGGTTAATATCTTTTCGATATTCATATGAATATCCTCGGCATCAATTAAAAATTCAATTTTCCCGTTCTCTATATCATTTAAGATGTTCTTTAGTTCATCAACAATTTTTTTTGCATCATCTGAAGGGATAATGCCCTGACGCCCAAGCATTGTGGCATGTGCAATAGAGCCTTTTATATCCTGGCGGTACATTCGCTTGTCAAAACGGATGGACGAATTAAAATCATCAACCTTTTTATCGGTACTCTTTGAAAAACGACCGCCCCATAATTTATCAGCCATTTATTTTATCTCCTTTTTCGCTAATATACGCTAATTATATAATAAACGAGGAAAAAAGTAAATAATTTTATATAATTTTGCATACGAAAACAGCCGTTCGATCAAACGGCTGCTTCCTGTTTTAGATATGAATGTAACATAGAAATAGTGAACCATACTTAACATTGATTATATGGTGGCGAACTTCCATCACATAACACCTAATCAACTATGGAACAATTAGATTATACACCATAAATATTAAAAAAGCAAGTGGTTTTTTAAAAATTTTTACAAAAATAAATCGATAATTGCCTGTATATTATAAACTATAGACAAAAACAAGAATTTTGTCTAATCAAATACTTAAATCGTCAAAATACGACTTGTACTCGATTTTATATTCATCACCGAACAAATAGTGGCACAAATCAATAAAGTAATCGTCAGTCATACTGGCTATAAAATCAACCACAGTTTGATTTGGCTCGGTGTTTTCATAATCGGTGTTTCTGTTCCTTGAATTTACAAAATCAATGTGATGCTTATAAATTACAGAATTTGTATTCTTATTTACCAAATCATCAAGCAGGGTAGAATAGAGTCTTTCAAACATCGGCTCTATCGTGTTATCGTATATCTTAGACAGCGCATCATCATGATATATCTTTTCGTAGTTTTCCTTTTTTATTTTTTTGAGTGCATCATAATGTACATCATCAAGCATAATATAGTCCTTGCCGTAGCTGTTTTCGATAATGTTTACGGTAAGATTATTTATAATCATTGCATTAAAGTTGCCAATTGCTGTGGAGTCAAATATGCTCTCGTTTTCTATATGCTGAGTTTTTACAGCGTCCTGTCTGTCCTTGCCAACATATGCTATCATATCGCATATCCTTACAACACAACCCTCAAGAGTTGAAGGTACAAGCCTTTCAATATTTGACTCATCAATATAGCAGTCCTCAACCATTTTGTCAAATTCGCTAAAGTCGGACAGCTTTGACGGGCGGTATTCCTTGCACTCAAATTCTCCGTTGTGGCAAAGTATTCCGTCAAGCGTTTGCAGACTTATATTCAGGTTAAATATACCGTCTAAAACTCTCACGCTGTGCACATTATGATTAAAAAATCTGCCTGTGTTTTTATGGTATAGCTTACTTAAAAACCGTTCTCCTGCGTGCCCAAACGGAGTATGCCCAATATCATGCCCCAATGCGATTGCCTCGATAAGGTCGCAATTTAGTCCTAATGCCTTGCCGATATTTCGTGCAATTCTTGATACCAGCTGGACATGCAAGGCACGGCGGGAAATGTCGTCATTTTTATAAAAAGAAAAAACCTGTGTTTTGTCGCAATAGCGGTTATAATACGGACTGTGCATAATCTTTTCAACATCTCTTACATATGCAGGACGCCATAGGTTTGGTTTATCGTGTTCCATGTTACGGCGAATTGCAACAGGGAGGTCCGTTGGGTTAAGCTCTGATATTATTCTGTTTTGTAAATCCTTTGACAGGCTCTCATAATTACTCATATCTATATCACCTCAATTTAATACCTATTCTAACACAAAAATTCGATTTAAACAATATAAAATCATTGTAAACCGTAAAACTGTGTGATAAAATAAAATTATAAGATTAAGGAGAAATAAAAAAATGGATTTACAAACTGAAAAATATAACGGTTTTAACATAATGAGTGAAAAATTTGAACTCATAATGCCATACGGTGCAAAAACTCATAATTCTGTTGCACTTGTATGGGGTAAATTAAAAGACACGGACACATATGATGTGTATATAAACGGCAAATTTGCCAAAACTCTTAATAAAACAAGCGTTACTTTTGAAAATCTTATACCCGATACAAAATATTCGTTTATTGTAAAGTCGGGTGATAAAAAAACCAATGAACTGACTGTAAAAACAAAGCCTGAACCGAAAATTTACAATGTGTGTGATTACGGTGCGGTGGGCGATAATAAAACCGTAAACACAAAAGCCATACAAAAGGCAATTGATGTTTGTAAAGACGGGGGTATGGTATATATTCCCGAGGGCGTGTTTGTATCGGGTGCAATATTTTTACACAGTAATATGACACTGTGTGTTGACGGTAAATTACTTGGCTCTGATGATGCATCGGAATACCCGGTATTTACATACCGATTTGAGGGCAGGGAGGAAAAATGCTATGCAAGCCTTGTAAATACGCTTACTGAAAATACGCCGTTATCGGATATTACAATCTGCGGACATGGTGTTATTGACGGAAACGGTAAAAATCTATGCCCTGATGAGCTTGCAAAAAATTCAGGTACAAGAGGCAGAACGGTTTGTATCAGAAATACAGAGAATTTATATCTTAAAGATATTACAATCCGTAACGCTCCTGCGTGGTGCACACATATTATTTACTGCAATGGGGTAAGCGTTAATAATGTGTCGGTGTACTCAAAAAAGGACGAAAACGGTGTTCCGTATGACCTTGTAAACGGAGACGGGCTTGATCCCGACTCTACCAAGAATATGTATATATTTGACTCCATGATTGAGAGTGAGGACGATTGCATTGCAATAAAATCGGGCAGAGACGAAGAGGGAAGAAAAGTCGGAATTTCATCAGAAAACATATATATAATGAATACAACTCTTAGCTGCGGTTTTGGCGTTGCAATGGGCAGTGAGGTTTCGGGCGGAGTAAAAAATGTTCTGGTTCGAGACTGCGTGTTTAAGGATACATATTCCGTGGGCAGTGTTAAATCCCCAAGAGGCAGGGGTGCGGTTATAGAAAATATCAGGTATTCAAATTGTAAGCATTACTACAAATCGGGCGAGTTTTCGGATTGTGAATGGTTCAGGGGTGCGATATATGTTGATAATTTCTACAGTAATATCACATTTGACCCATCATGCAAAATGCCTGTAAATGAGGGTACGCCAAAAATTAAAAATGTCATATTTGAGGATATTGAGGTTGATACCGTCGCAGGTAATGCCATATATTTAACAGGTCTGCCTGAGAGTCCGCTTGAAAATATATGCTTAAAAAATGTTACCGCGCACGGAAAATTTGGCTTAAAAGCATATAATATAGACGGCTTGAAAATGGAAAATGTAAGTGTAAAATCAGATAATGACGGAGACTGGTATTTAAAGAATATTGAATAGTAAAAACGGCTGTTGCATGAGTGTTTGCAACAGCCTGTTTCATTATAGAATTTCTTTTACTTTTTTATAAATCGCATCTGCTAATTTTTTGTGGTTTTCACTGTCCATATGCACTCCGTCAAGGTCTGACGCCTTCGCATAATCGGCGGCATTTAAAAATGCACAGCCGTATTTTTTTGCAATAGGCTCATATGCCTTTTTAAACCCCTTTGAAAGCTTTTGCCCCCGTGTCATACCGTATACTTGCCTGAAATATTCGTGATTTTTGACAGCATCGCTTATAAGAATAGGTGATATAACAAGTATTTTTGAATTATATGTTGACTGCGCAATGTTTATAAGCGTCTCCAAGCCCCTTGCACTGTCTGTGGTATCTGCATTTGTGCTAAGCAACAAATCGTTTGTGCCAAGCATAATAATGAGTAAATCATATGGCTTGTGAGTTGAAATTACAGGCTTTAATAAGGTCGAGCCCTCCCAGCCGTCAACAACTCCGTTTGTGGGAAATATGGTTGTTCTTCCGCATAAGCCCTCTTCAATTATCTCAAAGCCATTGCCAAGCATATCGCTTACATATCTTGTCCAGCGCATATCAAGTCTTGAGCCGTCAACAGGGTTATGACCGTATGTATTAGAGTCGCCAAAGCATAAAATTCTTTTCATAAATATTCACCTCAGGATATATCATAACATATTTATCGGTAAAAGACAATATTTGACTGCGTATAATCTAAATATCACTTGATAAAAGGTTGGTTTTAGTTTATAATTTATGTATGATTTTTTAAGGAGATATACTATGAATAGAATAACCGTAAATACAGAGAACAAGAAATTTAAAACTAATGACCTGTTTGGAATTTTCTTTGAGGATTTAAATCATGCCGCAGACGGCGGACTATACCCCGAACAGGTGAGAAACCGTTCATTTGAATTTTGCGAGATTGATAATCCCAACTACACAAATCTTACCGCATGGTCAAAGCGTGGCGAAGGGGAAATGTATGTAGATACAAAAGAGCCTTTAAACGATAAAAATAATCACTATCTTGTACTTAGCACAAATACAGGGATAAGCGCGGTAAATGAGGGGTTTAACAGCGGTATTGCCCTTACAGAGGGTGATAGCTATAACCTGTCGTTCTTTGGAAAAAGCTGTACTCCGGCAACTGCCAAGATAGCCATAGAGGATAAGGACGGAAACGAATACACAAGTAAAACTTTTGAGCTAAATTCCGTTTGGACAAAATATAAGGCAAAGCTAACCGCACCAAAAACAGATTATTGTGCAAGACTTTCAATAACCATACATAGTGGCAGTGCGTGTTTTGAAATGGTATCGTTAATTCCCGACAAAACATATAAAAATCACGGTTTAAGGTACGACCTTGCAAAAATGCTTGAAGAATTGCAGCCTAAATTTGTGAGATTTCCGGGCGGTTGTTTAACACATGATGGCTCACTTGATAAAAATGCAAGAAATTCATTATACCGATGGCAAAATACAATAGGTAACTTAGAGGACAGACCTCCGCGCCGTAATAACTGGGGCTATAACCAGACGGCAGGATTGGGGTATTATGAATATTTTGTGCTTTGTGAGGATATTGGCGCAAAGGCTATACCTGTTGTGTCGGGCGGTTGGAATCCGCACGCCCATGAGGGTGTTTCAATTGAGGATTTAGGCGAGTTTGTAGAGGAAACACTTGATCTTATTGAATTTGCAAACGGGGACATAAATACAAAATGGGGACAGGTAAGATGTCAATTGGGACATGAAAAACCGTTTAATCTTGAATACATAGGCATAGGCAACGAGGAGGTTGCAGGCGGATTTTTTGACAGGTATCCGTATTTCCATAATGCAATAAGAGAGAAATACCCCGATATAAAAATAATCGGCACAAGCGGACCTTGGTCTAACGGCTATGATTTTACCTACGGCTGGAGAGAGGCAAAAAAATACGGTACAGACTTGGTTGATGAGCATTATTATATGATACCCGAATGGTTTGTTGCAAATGTTGACAGGTATGATAGCTATGATAGACTTGGACCTAAAGCCTTTGCAGGTGAGTATGCATCATGGGGCAATGAATACAAGAATGCGCTTGCCGAGTGCTGTTATATGACAGGGCTTGAAAATAATGCCGATGTTGTGGGACTTGCCTGCTATGCACCGTTGTTTGCAAATGCGGACTATGTAAACTGGCAGCCTGATATGATTTGGTTTGATAACCATAGGGCGTTTGGTACGGTCAATTACTATGCACAGCAGATGTTTATGGTAAATCAGGCAGATTATGTGGTTGACAGCGAGCTTGAAACAGATGTAAAAAATATAAAAATGACATTAAAGCCCATAAAGGGCAGAATAGGTTTTAGATTTGCAAGAACAAGCGGAGAAATTTATGATGTCCGGATAAACGGGAAAGAAATTGGTAATAGCTATAAAACCGAAAACGGCACATGGGAAGTGTCGGACAAAATTATACAGACCGATAAAGATGTAAGAAACTCAAGAATTATATTTGATGATGTGTATGAAGATTTCACCCTTACATTTAAAGCGAAAAAGTATGACGGTATAGAGGGAATAAGTGTATGCTTTGGCATCGAAGATGAGGATAATTATTATCACTGGGATATAGGCGGTTGGAATAATGATGTATCATCACTTAATAAAGGCGGTGGTACTTGCTTAGAACCCGGCGAGCATATAACGGTTGAGCCTGATAAGGAGATGGATATTAAAATTTCCGTAAATAATAATACTGTAAGGTGCAGTATTGACGGGAAAGTATATCATGAATTTACAGAGCGTGAGGGCTATATAAGACCTATCTATTATACGGCAGGAGTAAAGGGTAGCAAGACTGTTATAAAAGCTGTAAATTACAGAGCTTGTGATTATAATACGGATATAGTGCTTGATAAGAAGGTAACAGCTGCACAGGTCATCAGTATGCAGTCTGATGATTTAAGCGCCAAAAACAGCTTTGATAACCCTGAAAATATAATACCTCACAAGAGTGAGCTTAAAATATCGGGCAACGGGTTTAATTATACTTTCCCTGCACAGTCAATAACAGTATTGGTGGTAGAATAAATGAAATTTGACGGATATTTAATAGTCACGGATATGGATAATACCTTGCTTAGCAGTAAGCACAAGGTATCGGAGGAAAACAAAGCGGCGATTGAGTATTTTATGGAAAACGGCGGTTTGTTTACTGTTGCGACAGGCAGGGCAGTGCCTGCAGCGTATGAGCATATAAAGACATTTTCCATAAATGCGCCTGCCATACTTCATAACGGTGCAAAGCTCTATGACTATGAAACAGCTACGGTCTTGTATGAGGAATTTTTAGCTGATGAGCGAAAAAACGCGGTAAAGATTATGCATGAAAAATACCCGTTCTTGGGCTTTGAGGTGTACAGTAATGAGGCGGCATATATAATATCGGAGTGCCAATATACGCAAAGGCTCAGACGGCGCAATTATCCCGAGATTTATCCTGCCGATGAGTCTTTGTATCAAAAACCGTGGACAAAGCTCCTTATGATAGCGAATAAAAAGGTGCTTAATAAATATATCCCCATATACCGACAATACGATAGCGGATATGCGGTAAGAAGCGGTGACCATTTCTTTGATATTGTTGCAGACGGTGTATCAAAAGGAATGGGACTTATAAAGCTTTGCGGTTTGCTTGGAATTGATATAAAAAATACGATTGCCGTGGGCGATAATATGAATGATATAAGTCTTTTGGAAACGGCAGGTACATCGTATGCGGTAGAAAACGCAACAGCGGATGCAAAGGCGGCGGCGGATTTTATTGCTCCGTCAAATAATGAAAATGCGATTGCATATGTAATAAAGGAAATAGAAAAACGAGTTGAATAATATCAACTCGTTTTTTATCTTGAACTGTTTTTATCTTGAACTGTAAATCAGCTTGTATCCGTCGGCTTTTGAAAATGAATAGCATTTTATATAATCAGCCGATACATTTTTTAATTCAATATCCACCGTCTGGTTAACCGATACACCAACAGGAGTTATGGAGCTTGATATAAGCTTATTCAAGCTGTTGTATGCAGATACTATAATGTGGCTGGCTTTTGAATCAGATAATTTTTTTACGCTTATCCTTGAACCTGAACGGCTTGCCTGAAATTCCTGAACACTCCATTTTGCATAAAGTGTCATGTCGGATGTTATATTCTGATTAAAATCAAATTTCTTTGTGAGTGAAGAATCACTATACCACCCGTCAAATACATAGCCTCTGTATGTTGGCGGATTGGGTACACTCAGCTTACCGCCGTCAAGCCCGACAGTTTGTGACGGAACAGATGTACCGCCGTTTGAGTTGAAGGTAACGGTATTTGCAAGCTTTAAATATTTTATATCAAAACTCGTGTTTGTAAGCTGATCGTTTTTAAATTCACCCTCTGCATAGGCAATCTGTGCGCTAAATACTGCCGAGCCGAAGAGATAGACTCCGGAATTATAATGATTTGACGAGGTATATTTAAAGATGGATACAGCCGAGGGTGCTGCCTGCGCGGTATCAATGCACATAATCTCATTTCCTGTATTGCAATAAAGCTTATATCCATAGGCGCCCAAACCGCCAAAATATCTTGAATAGTGAGGGTATGATGAAACAGCTGATGAATATACGGGGGTTGCACTCGGTGCCCACCATATGGTTGGCAGGTACAGATACTCAGCATTTGACACGGTGTTATTTTTATTGCACTGCACTATATGCGCACCCGTTGCTGTCATCGGCTGGTTTTCGCCGTGCGCCGTTATTTGATAATCCTCCTGCGCATAATCCACATAGTAGCGATAGTCGGGAGTGAATGCAATTGCGGTCTTTGCATCTCTGTAGGGAATGGAGCTATACGATGATGAACTGCATGATACAGCATTGTCCGTTGTAGTTTCCCATGTAGTGTGTACGGGCAAATTATCCGCTGCATCCGTTTGCTGCAGTTGTGAATCCGAGAGCATAAAATAATGGTGAAGGACCGTACCTAAGTACTTTGTACTGTCATAGGTAACATCAACATGGTACCATTGTCCGTTGATTTTAACGATTGACCATTCATGCTCCTGGCTTAAATTATACGCATTTACACATTCAATTCCACACTTGTTAAGTAAGTATTTATATGCCGAGCAATATCCCTGGCAAACTGATTTATGGTCGATAAATACAGAATCAAGACCGTGCCCCGTGGTGCTCTTTTTTGAGAATGAAGCCTCGTCATATGTGGCAAGCGTTGCTACATAGTCATGAAGAATGAGCGCAGTGTCAAATTCAATATCAACAGAACCCGAAAGCAGGTTTGTTCGTAGGTTATAAATAAGCTCATCAGCCATAGCCTCTATTTGGCTCATTTTTTGCTGACGCTCTGATTTGGTGCATAGGTATGTTTTTGAAATGTCGTATTTTATGATATTGTCATCCATTGCGTATGCCGTAATTTCTGACGGCATAAGAAAGAAAAACTCAGGTGTATCATACACCATATTTTCAAATATTGTATATAACTCGTTTGAAGCGGAAGCTGATATATCAAACGGAAGAGCTGTAAAATCAATTTCAGACTCCATATTATCAACCGCAGTGTACATAAGCTCTGATATTTGTTTCTTTTGCGATGAAGAGAACGATTGAGCGTATGATGTAGCACTAAACACTGTAAATAATGCAGTAAATACTGTAAATATTGTTAATAAAAATTTCTTTCGCACCGATCAAGCCTCCAAAGATTACTACCTATGCTATTATACGCCAAAATCATATAAAAATCAAGAAAAAACAAACCAAATCCGCAAAATTGAGGTGGATTTGGCTTGTAGATTTATATTTGAGCTGTTACAAGTGTTTTTTCTTTCCATTTTCCGCTGTAGTAGCGTATTAGCGGAACCAAAGAACCGGAGCCCCACGATATAGGTATAGCAATCCACAGTCCCGTAACCCCAAGAGGGCGTACAAGAGCATATGATGCAATTATTCTTACCGAAAGCTCAATAATACCTGTAAGCATAGAAACATTTATATCGCCTGCGCCGTGAATTATGTTCAGATAACACCGCATAATACCTGCCATAAAATACGCGCTGCCTATGATTTTTAAGTATTGTGTTCCGATAGCTATTGATTCGGGCGCTTTTTTTGGATCCAAGAACAATGACAGGATTTTATCACCGAAGAACAGCAGGATAACTGTAATTACCAGACAATACGATAAAACCAGAGAAAGCGTTTTTATAAGGGCTGTGTTTATGTTTTTTATATTTCCTGCGCCTACATTTTGACCGGTGTATACAGAAAGTGACATACCCATACTGATAATAACCATAATAGCTACAGAATCAATTTTTGTCGATGCAACATATGCAGCCATTGTTTGCGTGCCGAAACTGTTTATAAGAGAGTTTACACTCAAGGTTCCGAGTGAAATCATACAGCTTTGCATTGCAACCGGTGCACCTGTTTTTATTATCATATGCGCATTATCTTTTGTATAGTGTATTCTGATGCCGTCTATGTGAAGGTCAAATCTGTTCCTGTATAAGAACAAAAAACATACAAACGCCGATATGGCAGTTGATAAAGCGGTTGCAAGTGCCGTTCCAAAGACTCCCCAGTGCAAACCTGCAACAAAAACAATGTCGAGCACTGCATTTAAAACTGAGGACAGGATAAGAACCAATAAGGGAGTTTTTGAGTTTCCCATATTCCTCATAATAGCAGAGCAAGCATTATACATCATTGTAAACGGTGTCGCAAGGATAAGTACACGCATATAAAGAGCCGCATCCTTTATTATGCTGTCGGGTACATTTATCGCTCTTAGAATGGGGTAGGCTATAGCTGTTCCCAAAACCATAATAATACCTGACAATATTCCTATAATGAATACAAAAGTACCAAGTACACTTTTTAACTGCGTAAAATTACGGGCGCCCACACACTGGGCTATAATTACACCTGTACCGTTTGTAAGCCCGAAGCATAGACACATTATAAGCATCAGTACATTTCCGGGCGCGCCGACCGCCGCCAAAGCGTCTGCGCCGATAAGCCTGCCGACAATGGTAGAGTCTACAACATTGTATAATTGTTGAAATATATTTCCCAAAAGCAATGGCAGGGCAAAGATTAAAATATTACGCATGGGACTGCCATTGGTCATATCTTGAGTTTTCATAAACATCATCTCCGTTCAAGGTATTATAACAAAAATGCAAGGCGCATCGTGCCGAAGCACTATGTTTCAATGTTCTCTCAGGCACCAAAATCTATGATTTTGTGTGTGCCGTGAGGTTATTATAACAAAAATGCAAGGCGCATCGTGCCGAAGCACTGTGTTTCAATGTTCTCTCAGGCACCAAAATCTATGATTTTGTGTGTGCCGTGAGGTTATTATAGCATAAACGGAATTTAATGCAATAAAAAGTTATATTACATATAAAATACACTGTTTTTTTACCAAAAATGGCTGTTGTTCTTAAACAACAGCCATTTAAAACGGTCATTTTGTAACTATATTACCGTTTTCGTTTACGGTAAAATACTCATTTTCCGCATCAAGGTTTATAATAAACCTTGTTTGCGAGTTATTTGTTTTTCTGTTAAGGTCTGAAAGTGTATTTGCATGTATCGTCGTTACGGATTTTGGTATGGATATTGATGTATACAATTCTCCGCTGTAGTTATTGTATTCCATCCAGCAACAGCCGCTCATAAGGGCATTGCAATTATCAGATACTACAATTCCGCCCGTAAACTTTGGCGCAACATACCATAGCTTAGTTTTGTCTGCTGAATAGATAATACCGTTAATGCTTACATAGTTAGGGTTTGTATCATGAACAAGAACTGTTTTTAAATTGTTGTAATGATACATAGCAACGGCTAAGGTATTTGCCTTGTTATTTATAATGTTTTTTGGCACTGTTTCCGATATAACATAGCTGTCGGGCAGGGTAAGGGTTTGGAATTTTGAATATCCCAGCGCCAATTCATCAATTTGAGTTACGCCCTCGGGTATAATGAAGGCGGAATTTGTTTTTGCCGGCGGATATGCAACGAGCCTTGTGCCGTCTTTTGTGTATAAAACGCCGTCTGATGCTTTAAAATGCTCATTAGCGTCAGCTACTTCAAAGCGTGACAGACTCTTAAAAGAATCATAAAATACATGTCCGCCGTAGCCTGTGTTTGTGTAATTTCCATCATCGTCGGTTAAGTCTCCGCCTATTGTTTTTAAAGACGAAGGGATGGTAAGAGTTGTGTTGGCTATTGAATAGCAGTGGTTAAATGCAAAATCTGCAATATGCTCCAATTTATCGGGCAACACCACAACATTGCTTATCCTTGACTGATTTTGAAATGCCGCTTTGCCTATCCATTCCAATGTATCGGGAAATGTAAGTGATGTAAATGACGGGGTAGAGCTGCAGCTAAAGGCATACTCATCTATTACCTTAACACCGCTTGGAAGATTTATCCCGCCTGTTAATTTAGAGCACTCATAAAATGCGGCAGTGGGGATTGTTTCGACGCTTGGCATAGTAACTGTACCGTTAAGCTTAGAGCAAAATGCAAACTGCTGTCCCGCGCTTTTTTGCAGAGTTTTAACATTTGACAAATCCAGACTGCCGGTAAGGTTTTGACAGCCTCTGAATGCAAAATTACCTATGTATGTAAGAGTTTTCGGGATTTTCAGCTCACAGCTTGCACTGCACCCTGAAAAGGCACAGGGGCCAAGCTGTGCAATACCCTCTGAAATCACAAATGATGTTATATCAGTTCTGCCCTCAAAAAGGCTTATTTGTGCGTATGTTGTATTGCTTGTCATATTGGCTATGGCGGCTTGGTTATATATAGTCTTAATCAGCTTACCCCTATAGCTGTTAGGGATTATAACATCGGTATCCTTGCCAAGGTATGAATAGAGGGTGTGCCCGTCGGGTGAGACGCTCCAGTCTCCGTCTTTGCCCTCAACTATTTCATAATTTGTTTTGGTTGAAATTGAACGGCATGCCGCAGACATATTATCCATATCCCATAAAAATGCACGCTCGTATTCGCCGTTGACTGTGCCGATAATGTTGTCCGATGCTACATCGTTTATAATATGTGTTTTTTGGGGTAAATCGTTGTTGTCGTATTCAACAACAATGAGTGAATAATCCTTTGCACTGTCCGCATCCGATACCTCAATTGTAAGCACATCATTCAGTAAAGAATAGTCAAGAGTCAAAGGTGTTGATGCGGCTTGAAGTTTAAGTGCTTTTTTGTTACTTGAGGGATAATCGCCTAAATCAAATGCACTGATGCTGTAATCGGATATATCGGTGTCCAAAACTGTCATATCCTTTGCGTATGTATACGGAACAAGGCTTGGCAGAAGTAACGATATTATAATAGGAACAAATAAAAGCTTTCTCATTTTTTTACACCTCGCTTGGGTCTATTGTAACATATGCCGACAAATAAATCAAATATTGATTATTGAAATTTACTGTGATATAATTTTATGAAGCAATGAAAGTTAAGAAGGATGTAAAAAACATGGTAATATATGCGCCGAAAAATTCAGAAGCGGCTTATGGACTGTCAGAAAAACTCGGAATAGAGTTGGTATCAATAAAGCCTGATGATGATATGTTATATTTAAAATCAGATGATACGGGATTGTCCTTAAATCAAGGCGGACTGGAGCTAAGGGGCGATTTTTCAAAGCTTTTACCCCGCCTTAAAAAGAATAACTTAGACCGTGAGTTTCTTATAAAAGCGTCAAAGACAAAGAATAAAAACCCTGTTGCAATTGATGCAACCGCAGGTATGGGCGAGGATTCATTGCTCCTTGCCTCGGCAGGATACAGGGTTATAATGTATGAATATGATGCGGTAATTGCAGAGCTTTTAAAAGATGCTATGCGCCGTGCAAGGGAGATTGATGAGCTATCTGAAATTGTCGGCAGAATGGAGCTTATAAATGCAGACAGCATACAGGGTATGAAAATGCTTGACTTTACGCCCGACTTAATCCTGCTTGACCCGATGTTCCCCGAGCGTCAGAAAAGCGCACTGGTAAAAAAGAAATTCCAACTGCTTCAAAAGCTTGAAATGCCCTGTACAAATCAAGACGAGCTGTTGAGTGCCGCAATTAGCTTAAAACCGCATAAAATACTTATAAAAAGACCGCTAAAGGGTGAATATCTTGCAGGTAAAAAGCCGTCATATTCTATTAGGGGTAAGGCTGTAAGATACGATTGTATTGTTATATCATAAGAATATGGAGATGTCAGTATGGTACTTGATAATTTAGAACCGAAACGGGTATTTGAAATATTTGAGGAGATTTCACAAATTCCGCACGGCTCGTATAATACCCAAAAAATTGCCGATTATATTGAGTCCTTTGGAAAACGGCTTAACCTAAATACAATACGGGATAAATACAATAACATAATAATAAAAAAGCCAAAAACAGCGGACAGTGCAAGTGACACGCCTGTAATTATCCAGGGACATATGGATATGGTGTGCGCAAAGGATGAGAAATGTGATATTAACCTTGAAACCGATGCGCTCAGATTAGACTGTGACGGAGAATATGTGTTTGCAAAGGGCACGACTCTTGGTGCAGACGATGGAATTGCACTTGCATATGCGCTTGCAATTTTAGAGGCTGATGATATTGCACATCCTCCCATTGAGTGTGTGTTCACGGTTGATGAAGAGGTCGGAATGTTGGGTGCAAACGCCCTTGATATGTCAAATTTGCAGGGTAAATACCTTTTAAATATTGATTCCGAGGTAGAGGGCGAGTTTTGCGTAAGCTGTGCAGGCGGTGCAACGGTAAAGGCAATTATGCCCATTAAAAAAACGGATAATGACTATCAAAGCACAGTAAAAATTGAAATTTCGGGACTTTTGGGCGGTCACAGCGGTGTCGAGATTGACAAGGGCAGGGCAAATGCCAATATCCTTATGGGTGAGCTCTTAAAAGAGATTAGCCAATATACAGCCTTTGATATTGTAAGCATGGACGGCGGTCAAAAGGATAATGCAATACCAAAATCCGCCTGTACCGTAATTTCAACACCCGATGTTGAAGTTATAAAGCGAGTGGCTAAAAATAAGGAGGAGGAATTTAGCACCCGCTACAAGCACACAGGTGATAATATTAAAATATCCGTATCGGAGGTTAGTAAAAAACAGGGCTATAAATCAGAGATAACAAGGCTCCTATCTGCTGTTACAGACGGAGTACGGGAAATGAGCCAATACATTGATAACCTTGTTGAAACTTCATCAAATTTAGGCGTGATACGGACAAATAACGATAGCATTACTGTTACATTTTCAGTCAGAAGCTCCGTTAATGAAAAGAAAACCGAGCTTATAAACGAAATCACAGGACTGTCAAAAGAGTGTGGTTGTGATGTGGAGGTATCGGGCGAATATCCGCCATGGGAATATAGCAGAAATTCAAGATTGCAGGAGCTATGTAAGAGGGTATACAAAGAACAGTACGGTAAAGAACCTGAAATTATGGCAATTCATGCAGGATTGGAATGTGGAATATTTGCAAGCAAAATATCCGGGCTTCAATGCATATCCTTTGGCCCAAATCTTTTGGATATACACACCACAAATGAAAGAATGGAAATAAAGAGCGTAGAGAGAGTATTTGAATTTTTAAAGGCAATTTTAAAGGAAATATGAATTATATAAGGGGGATAATAAAATGAGCTTACCAAGAAGTGAATTTGTGCCTGAAGGAGCTTTTATAAATGTGTTTAAAAATATAGGCTGTATAGGCGACAGCCTTTCAAGCGGCGAATTTGAGCATATTTTAAAGGACGGCGAAAAAGGATACTGGGACTATTACTACTATTCGTGGGGCAAGCAGATAGAGCGTGCAACAGGGATTGATGTAACAAATTTTTCAAGGGGCGGACTTACTGCAAAGCAGATGTATGAGTACGGTGACAAGCGCAGCGGCGATAATGAGGACTTAAAGCATGTTTTTGATGCGGATAATCTCAAACAGGCATATATTATTGCATTGGGTGTCAACGACATCAGGGGCAAGGATAACCTTGATAAGCTGTACGGCGGTGAGGTTGGAGATGCAAAAACAGACATAGATATCAGCGATTACACAAAAAATAAGCCCACATTTTGCGGAGTATACGCAAAAATCATTCAGAGAATACAGAAAATGCAGCCTGATACAAAATTCTTCCTTGTAAGTATGCCCAATGACGGTGGACGGGACTGTGGATTTTCGGATATGCTAAGAGGAATTTCAAAAACGCTTCCAAACTGCTATATCATAGATATGTATCATGATGCGCCCAAGTACGACGATGAATTTAAAAGGAGCTATTTTGACGGGCATATGAATGTTTTAGGCTATATATGGACTGCGCATTTTATGATACGGTATATAGATAATATAATAAGGAAAAATCCCGATGATTTTAGATATGTGCCGTTTATCGGAACTGATATGACGCCTAATAAAAATCCAAATATAAGTGAATTTTCAAAAACTGTGGAAGTGTAGAAAATACAGGCAGTCTATAATAAAAAAACGGTGTATTCTTTATGAATATATTGACAAAAATAAATACATATATAAAATTGTTATATAAAACAATCCAATAGGAGGAAACGAGTTATGAGCAAGTATGACGGAACAAAAACAAAAGAAAATCTGGAAAAAGCATTTACGGGTGAATCTCATGCAAGGAATAAGTACACATATTTTGCATCGGTTGCAAAAAAAGAAGGCTATGAGCAGATAAGCGCATTGTTTTTAAAGACAGCCGAGAACGAAAAGGAACACGCAAAAATGTGGTTAAAGGAGCTTGAGGGCATAAAGGACACAAAGGAAAACCTTAAAATGGCGGCAGACGGCGAGAATTATGAGTGGACAGATATGTATGAGAGCTTTGCAAAGACTGCCGAGGAAGAGGGATTTACAGAGCTTGCAAACAAGTTCAGACTTGTAGGCGAGATTGAAAAGCACCATGAGGAGCGGTACAGAGCGCTTATAAACAACATTGAAACAGCACAGGTGTTTGAAAAGAGTGAGGTAAAGGTTTGGGAGTGCAGAAACTGCGGACATATTGTAGTCGGCACAAAGGCGCCCGATGTTTGCCCTACCTGTAACCACCCACAGAGCTATTTTGAAATACACGCAGAAAACTATTGATTACAAAATATCCCAAGCTTTAAGTGTTTGGGATATTTTTAGTTGACTAAGTAGTTTTTGCTATGCTATAATCAGCATAATGTAATTTTAGCAAGGTTGTGATTTTATGGAAAATAAAAACGGTTCAAGATTTAAATTAGGCGAGGTAAGGCTAAAAGACGGAATTTTTAAGACCTCGCAGGATTTGGGGAAGAAATATATTTTATCGCTTGATCCTGACAGGCTTTTGGCGCCCGTTGCATACTCATGCGGTGCAATTTCTGATAAATCAAAATATTACGGTGGCTGGGAGGCTTATAAATACCGTAGCTATGAGGGTATGGGTATTTCGGGGCATTCTTTGGGGCATTGGTTATCGGCAATGTCTGCAATGTATGCCGTAACCTCTGACAATGCGGTAAAGGAAAAGCTTGATTATGCAATTTTAAAAATGTCGCAATACCAAAATGATGACGGATATGTTGGCGGAGTGGAAAAGTCAAACTTTGTAAAATTGCTAAAAGAGGGTACGGTAAACAGCAGTAATTTTGAGCTTAACGGATATTGGGTACCGTGGTATTCGTTCCATAAGATATACCAAGGACTTATTGATGCATATGAGCTTGCAGTAAATGCTTTGGCACTTGATGTAGCAGTAAAGTTTGCCGATTGGGGCATAGATGTTACATCAAACCTTACAGATGAAAAATTTGCCAAAATGCTTGAATGTGAGTATGGCGGTATGAATGAGGTGTATGCAAAGCTCTATGAAATAACAGGCAATACGAAGTATTACGATATGGCGATAAAATTCTCACAGCGTGCGATTATTGAGCCGTTGTCAAACGGTATAGATGAGCTTGAGGGCAAACATGCAAATACGCAAATTCCAAAGCTTATCGGTGCGGCGGAAATATATAAACAAAACCGCAAAAGGACGGATTACCGCAATGCCGCAAGGTATTTTTATGACAATGTCATAAACCGCCGTTCATATGTAATAGGCGGAAACTCAAACCGTGAGCATTTTGGCGGGATAACCGATGAAACATTAGGTCCACAGACGCTTGAAACCTGTAATACATATAATATGATGAAGCTATGTGAACACTTGTATTCATGGGAGCACAGCGCGGAGTATATGGACTCTTACGAGAGAGCGCTGTTTAATCATATACTTGCCTCTCAGGACCCCCAAACGGGCGAGAAAACATATTTTATGGCAACCACACCGGGGCATTTTAAGGTATATTCCGATGCCTTAAACGGTCATTCGTTCTGGTGCTGTAACGGCAGCGGAATGGAAAATCCGGGGCGGTATACAAGGGATATTTATTATAAGGACGGAAACACGCTTTATATAAACCAGTATATTGCATCCGAGGTAACATGGGCGGAAAAAGGACTTTTGATTTCACAAACTACCAATTACCCCTATGAGGACACATCTGTTATAAAAATTGAGGACGGAGACGCATTTTTAAGCTTTAAGATAAGAATACCGTCATGGCTTGAGGATATGGCAGAAATTACGGTAAATAATGAAAAAACGGCATATGTATCGGATAAGGGCTACTATACAATAGAGAGAGTTTGGAAAAAGGGAGATATTATAACAGTAAAGCTCCCGATGTCACTTCATTTATATACCGCCCGTGACGATAAACATAAAGTTGCATTTATGTACGGACCCGTGGTATTGGCAGGCGAGCTTGGAACGGATACATTTCCGCATAGTGACAGGGTTGACGACCATACATCGCTTGATAGCTTTAAGACTGTTTCCGTACCTGATATAATTGTAAATGATAAAGACCCTAAAACCTATATAAGTGCAAAAGATCTGTCAAAGCTCTGCTTTGAACTTACAAATATTGACGGTACAAAAATAAATCTTATACCGTATTGGGATTTGCACCATGAAAGATATTCGCTTTATTGGATGCTATACAGTAAGGATGAAACCGTGGACAAGGACAAATTCAGTGAAGCGTTAAATGCAGTAACCATAGACACCGTATATCCTAACGAGCAGCAGCCCGAGGTTGACCACGGCATGAAAAAGAATAACTCGTATTCGGGGTATTTTACAGATGTATCAAGAGGCTGGCGTGATGCAAGAGGTGACGGCGGATATTTTGGCTATGACCTAAAAATTGATAAAACTGCTGAGCATAACTATGTTATGGCGATATATTGGGGGAGTGATAGCGGATTTTCTTTTGACGGTGTAAGCTATAAGCGTGATTTTAGTATACTTGTAAACGATACCGTGGTTGGTAAAGAAACGCTCAATAATAATTTACCCGGGAAACTAATTTATAGATATTATGAAATTCCGACCGATATTGAAGACGGTAAAGTTACCGTAAAATTCCTGACAAACGGCAAAAACTCTGCTGCAGGCGGAGTGCTTGAGGTAAGAACAACGACTGATATTGTGGAAAAAGAATAAAAAACGGTTTAAGCTTTGCCCGAAAATATGGCAAAGCTTAAATTTTGTCTAAAATACTTGATTTAATTTTATTGTTGTGGTAAAATCATACGAGGTATGACGGATAGTATCGGAAATGAACTGTACCGGAAATTACAAGGGCTTTAATATAAGTGGGAGGCGTTTTGCTTTGAGTATTGGCTTTATAGGTGCCGGAAAATGCGGTGTAAGCCTTGCAAATTATTTTTTATGTAACGGCATGGATGTAAGCGGTTTTTATTCAAGGCATAATACATGCGGTGATTTTAAATTTCTTCCGCTTTTGGATTTGGTAAACAGCAGTGAGATTATATTTATAACCGTATCCGATTCGCAGATAACGAATGTGTGGAACGATATATCAAGGCTTGATCTCGGCGATAAAATGATATGCCATACCAGCGGCTCTAACACATCCGATATTTTTAGCGGAGCGAATGAGGAAAATGTTTGCTCTGTTCATCCAATGCTTGCATTTAACAGTCAAAATGTATCTGTCAATACAATTTCAAAGGCATTTTTCACTCTTGAAGGTGGAGAAAATGCGGTTTTAAAGATTTCTCAAATACTTACAAACTGTGGCAACAAGTTCAAGGTTATAAATAAAGAGGATAAGGCAAAATACCATGCGGCGGCGTGCTTTGCTTCAAATTTTGTTGTGTCTGTCTGCACTGTGGCAGAGCATTTACTAAAGGATTGCGGATTTTCGGAGACTGAGGCACGGGAGGCACTTATACCGATAATGGAAAATAATATGTCAAATATTATCAGCGTAGGCACAAAGGACGCAATAACAGGGCCTGCCGCGCGTGGGGATATTGAAACGATAAAGGCACATCTTGCGGTGTTGGGGAAATACACTGATTTATATAAGGAACTAACAGATGTTATATTCAAAATGAAAGGAATAGAAACGATATGGGAAAAACAATAAACCAGTTTCAGAACGCAAAGATAAGCAAGGAACGCATAAGTATGTGTACGGCATATGATTACACAACTGCAAAGATAGCAGAAGAGGCAGGCATTGATGCAATTTTGGTCGGCGACTCGTTGGGAATGACAATGCTTGGCTATGACACAACCCTGCAGGTAACAATGGAGGATATGATCCACCATACAAAGGCTGTTAAAAGAGGTGCAAAAAATACATTTGTAGTCTGTGATATGCCGTTTATGTCGTATCAGACAAATGTATATGACGCAGTTAAAAATGCGGGGAGACTTATAAAGGAAGGCATGGCAGACGCCGTAAAGCTTGAAGGCGGAGTAAATATAAAAGAACAGATAAGAGCTATTGTAAACGCATCAATTCCGGTTATGGCGCATATAGGTATGACACCGCAGTCGGTAAGTCAGTTTGGCGGATTTAAGGTACAGGGCAAGAACTACGACTCTGCAAGGCAGATTATAGAAGATGCAAAGGCAGTTGAGGAGGCAGGTGCATTTGCGGTAACACTGGAGTGCGTACCGAATGACCTTGCCGCACTTATAACAAAGGTTTTGGATATTCCCACAATCGGAATAGGCGCAGGCGCAAAATGTAACGGTCAGGTTTTGGTGTACCAGGATATGCTTGGTATGACAAGCGATATTCATCCTAAGTTTGTAAAGCAGTTTGCGCATGTTGGCGATGCAATGAAGGAAGGCTTTTCAAGATATATAAAAGAGGTTAAATCAGGCTCGTTCCCGTCGAAGGAGAATACATACTCCATAGAGGAAGATGTAATGGAGCGCCTTGCGGACATCAAAAAAGAAGCAGAGAAAAAGGCAATGAAAAGACACAGCGTAAAGCTAAATAAGGACAAGCAGGATAACACACAAGGACAAGGTGATAAAGAATGAAAATAGTAAAAACAGTGGACGAAATAAGAGCAATTGTAAAGGCATGGAAAAAGGAAGGGCTGAGCGTCGGCTTGGTTCCGACAATGGGTTATCTTCATGAGGGACATAAAAGCCTTATCGTAAGGGCGAGTAAGGAAAATGACAGGGTAGTGGTAAGTGATTTTGTAAATCCTACACAGTTTGGGCCAAACGAGGATTTTGAAAGCTATCCGAGGGATATAGACGCCGATGCGGTGCTTGCCCAAGACGCAGGTGCGAGCGTTATATTTAACCCTGAAGCCGATGAAATGTATCAGGATGCGCTTACATTTATTGATATGAATAAGATTACAAAGGTGCTTTGCGGAAAAACAAGACCTATTCACTTTAGCGGTGTATGTACGGTTGTAGGAAAGCTTTTCAATATCGTAGCGCCCGACCGCGCATATTTTGGTCAAAAGGATGCGCAACAGCTTTGTGTTATTAAAAAAATGGTGAAGGACTTAAACTTTGATATAGAAATTGTGGGCTGTCCGATAATCCGAGAGGAAGACGGTCTTGCAAAATCATCAAGGAATACTTATTTGAATAAGGAAGAAAGACAAGCGGCACTTTGCCTGTCAAAATCGCTTTGCGAGGGTAAGAAGCTTATAGAAAACGGCGAAACGAGCACAGAAAAAGTAGTAAACCGTATAAAAGGTATAATTGAGTCAGAGCCTCTTGCAAGGATTGACTATGTAGAGATTGTTGACTGGAATAACCTTGAAGCAATTGATACCGTTAAAACTCCGCTTTTGTGTGCAATGGCGGTATATATCGGAAAAACAAGGCTTATTGACAATTTTATTATGGAGTAATAGCAGAAAAATGGAAATAACAATGTTAAAGTCAAAAATACATCGTGCGACGGTAACCCAGGCTGAGCTTGACTATGTCGGAAGCATTACCGTTGATATAGACTTGCTTGAAAAATCGGGCATATATGAGTATGAAAAGGTGCAGGTCGTTGATGTAAATAACGGAAACAGATTTGAAACATATACAATATCGGGTGAGCGTGGCAGCGGTATTATATGCTTAAACGGTGCGGCCGCAAGATGTGTTGCAAAAGGCGATAAGGTTATTATTATGTCATATGCCGCAATGAATGAAACAGAGGCAAAAACGCATAAGCCGACCGTTGTGTTTGTTGATGATGATAATAAGATTAAAAAAGTATCGTCATATGAACGGCACGGACTTTTGTCAGATATGGATTGACAATATAATTTTAGGATGGTATAATAATTCATAGTTAATAACTATGATTAGGAGATTATAAAGTGAAAATTTCAACAAAAGGAAGATATGCTCTTAGAATGATGCTCTATATTGCCGAAAATTCCGATAAATTGCCTGTAGCACTAAAAGATGTTGCGGAGCAAACGGATATTTCGCTTAAATATTTGGAACAGATTGTTTCGCTCCTGTCAAAGAACGGCCTTTTAAAGAGCCAAAGGGGAGCGCAGGGCGGATATATACTTACAAGGACACCGGATAAATACAGCGTTGGCGATATTCTTCGTGCGACGGAGGGCGATCTTGCGCCTGTTAGCTGTTTAGAGGGCGAGGTAAATGTTTGCCCTCGCTCGCAGACTTGCACGACGATTGATTTTTGGAAAGGTCTTGATAAGGTAATATCCGATTATGTTGATAATACAACCCTTGCGGATATAATCGAGAAAAACCAAATAAAACAGGGACAGTATAATTATTATATATAAGTGTAAAATATGCACTCAAAGGTATAAACTCTTGAGTGTGTATTTTTTTTGTTTGGCAAATAAATTTGGGTTTAGCAGTGTAAATTAAATGAATAATGAATAATGAATAATGATGGTGGGAAAATCTTCAATTTTTCTTTTTTTAGATACACAGGGCAAATATGGAATTCTGTGTGTACGCCTGAAATTAAAAATCACTACACAAAATATTGTGTTTTTGTGCAATTTACACAAAAAATATAATTGATTATTTTAATCATTGAATATTAATAAAAATTGTAGTAAAATAAACTTGATATAATTGTGCATAAAATATAGGTTTTTACTGTATTTTGTGCGTGATTAACACCGATTTGCGAAAATGTAAGTGAGGTTTTCGCAGGTCTTGTTGTGTGCAAATCGGATTCAGATGCGCAGTGAATTTGATTTGCATTTATTTATAGAAAGAGAGGACGGAAAAATGAAATTCAAAAAATTGGTAAGTGCAATATCCGCACTTGCACTTGTGATGTCAACCTTTGTCGGACTGGGTATTACGGCACAGGCGGATATTGGTTATTCGGAGAATTTTGAAAGCTACGAAGTGGGCGCAACCGGTGCCGGTGGGTGGACATCGGGCAATACAGGCAGATATACCGCATTGGTCGCAGAAGCTGATGGGAACAAGTATCTCAATGTTGCAGCTGTTGGAAATGGTAATAACGGTACATCTGTATCAACATCATCGACAACAGTAGCAGCAGGTACAGACTATACTCTGAGCTTCGATATGGCATTGACGCGATCGACTAATCAGAGCAGCTCTTTTGCGATCTATGCTGCTAATGGCTCTGAGCTTATAACAATAAAGCAAAGTGCAGCGAATAGTAACACATATTTTATAAATAATTCAGCATTTGGGATCAACTATACGCTCACAAATGATACATGGTATCATTATGAAGTTACAGTGAAAGATTCCAGGGCGTTTCTGTCGATTAAAAACTTAAACGATAATACAACAATATTGTCTACGACCAATATACCATACAGCGAATGCGTAGGAGGCGGTCTTTCAAAACTTACATACAATACGGGAAGGTACTCTGCCGGCATGAAGATGGACAATATCTCCATTGCAGCATCGTCTATGGATATGGATACAGCTATTATTTGGCTTGCAACAGCCCCGTATGCTACGGTAACAGTAGGTGATAAGACTTATTATTCAGATTATCAAGGCAAGGTTTGCTTGGGAGATTTTGATGCTGGTACGGTATTGAACTACACTATATCAAAGGGCGGATATACCGACACATCAGGTTCATATACTGTAGGTAGCTCTGATTACGAGATTTCAGCTCCGCTTAGCATAAATCATCATCTATATTATGAGGATTTTGAGGTAGGGAGCGTGTTCAATAATGTAGAGTTGAGCAAAACAATTGTGACCGTACCCAATGGTGGCGTTTCAGCCAAGGTGTCAGGTGGTAGAATGTATGCTAATACCACCGCCTCTGGTATACGCAAATCATACTTTTCGTTGGGTATATCGGAAACAAGTTTTAAGGCAACAATGAGCGTAAAAACCAGCCATGGTGACTATGGCAGTTTTGATTGTGATGTTGTATTGACGGACTCAACCAATAATCCTATAGCTATTATCAAAATGGCATATGACGGCACCCTTACCTTCGGACAGGGGTCGTATGGCAAGACAAATGACGTCTCAACGATCACTGGTACTTCCGGCTCAACAACCTACACTGTGGGAACAGCGTTTGATGTTGAGATTATTCAGGATGAGACCACAAACACGCTCACTATAACAGCTAATGGCACTACTGCAACTGTTGAAGGCATCACTCCGAGAGCGCTCTCACGGCTGACCCTGACACCGGGAAGATCCCATACGATAGATGTTGATAACATAGTTATTGACAGGTATCCACAGTATACGATTACGGCAGTGAGCGATGAGAAAGCAACAGTCACTCCTGATGTTTTAACTGCCGGTGCCGGTGATACGGTAAAGGTAACTGCCGAGGCAAATAGCGGCTATGTCCTGTCAGGCGCACCCAAAGTTGTAAAAACATCGGACGGCGAAACTGAAGTTACAGGTAATGAAGATGGCACATATTCATTCGTTATGCCGGCGGATGATGTGACGGTCACAGCAGTTACCATGCGCCCACCCGGTTACATAAAAAGTGGGTTTGCGAGTGCTGGAACGGTCAGCGGCACCAGTATCGCAGATGCAGATGGTGTGGATATTCATGTAGAAACAAAATCTACAGACTATGACACCATAAGTATTCAGCCGATAAGCTGGGATGGCAAGGCAATAGCATTTACTTTCACATCTTATGACAATACGAATAGTCTTGGAGATCTTAAAATTGTTGATAATGACAAAATCGAAAGACTTGTACTTGAACGATACAACGGTTGGCGTATAGGAACAAACACTGGTAGTGGTTTCCAAAACAGCAGACCAAGATTTGGTGACCAACCCGCCGCAACTGAGATAGTTATTAAAATGAATGGTAATAGCCTTGAAGTATATGCTAATGGTAAACTTTCTAACGGTGGATTTACTAACAATTTATATTCACCCAGATCGATTTCTGCAATTAAAGTCCGTGCTTCCGACGGCAAAACATTCAAAATAGATCTTGACGACTTCCGCATAATAGATATGCCGGCAACCTACACAGTAACCGGCGGAGGTGTTGCTGGAACATACATAGCAGGCAAGGAAATCACACTTGGCACATCAACCACAGGCTATTGGACGGACGGGACAAATTGGTACCCTTCGGGTGCTACATATACTGTTACGAGTGATGTGACTTTTGATGATGTTGAATGGACTGTAGGTGCATATTATGGTAAAACAACAATAAAAAATCCAGAAGATCCAGAAGATACAGAAACTATCACAAACGCCTTGAGGTTTATGGCAAAGCCTGTAACAACGAGCGGTAACCCGTTTGCTACAAGCAATTACGGATTTGTATTTACAAACTTTAGTAATAGTACATGGACAGATTCGTACAGATCTACATATACATTACCTACAGATACAGCTAACACTGTAAGGAGTGTAAATGTTGCAGACGGTAAAACATCATTGCCGTCAGGCGGCACCTTCCACTATGATATTACAGGTTTAGGCGATACTACATACCATGTTATGATGTATGCAGTACCGTATATATTAAGAGACAGTAAGATTATTGCATGGGGTCCGGCGTTTACATACACAGAAAATGGCGGACAGATAAATTAAAACTGAGATAGGAGGAATAAAAACATGAAAGAAACATATTTAAAGCCTGCTATCGAGGTTATTATATCAGATAGTATTTTAACTGTAAGCGGTCTGTTATCAGATGTATTTGCTGATGGAGAAAATAGCGTTGGTGGTACTCAGGGTGACATTGGGGACTGGACAGCAAATGATACAGATATTCAGGTTACAAATGTAGAATAATACATAAAAAACGAGGTTTCGACCTCGTTTTTTTGTGCTTTACATAATTTGTAAATTATGTTAAAATAATCTCATGGAGAGCGTAAAATCAAATATATGATGAGGTAAAATATATGATTTACAATATAACGGATTTCGGGGCGATAGCCGATGGGAAAACAAATAATGCAGGCTCAATACAAAATGCAATTGATAAATGCAGTGATAACGGCGGGGGTGTGGTATACATACCGTCGGGCGAATTTTTAAGTGGTACGCTATTGTTAAAGAGCAATGTAAATCTATATTTAGAGCAAGGAGCAATACTAAAGAGCAGTATCGACCAAAACGATATTATAAACTACACAAAGGATTTTGAAACCAATACCAACGACAGCGGTTGGGAGGGGGGATGTTTTCTCTGCGCTTTTCACAGTGAAAATATAACCATATCGGGTGACGGTACAATATACGGTCAGGGCGATAAAGTATTTTCAGACACCGATGCTGATAACGGGTATAATGAATGTCCAAAGGATATAAAAGGCTTGCGCCCAAGAACAACATTTTTTGAGGATATAAAAAATCTTACCGTAAAAGATGTAACCTTTAAAGATGCGGCGTTTTGGACACTGCATATGGCAGGGTGTAAAAATGTAATCGTGGACAGGGTTAAAATCCTGAACGATCCGCGGGGCGCAAACAATGACGGAATTGATCCCGACAGCTGTAAGGATGTTGTTATATCAAACTGCATAATTGAGTCGGGCGACGATGCAATAGTTGTAAAAAACACCATTGAAATGGGCAAAAAATACGGTGCGTGTGAGAATGTGCTTATAAATAACTGTATTCTTCATTCTCAGGACTCCGCCCTAAAGATTGGAACGGAAACACATACAGGTATAAAAAATGTCGTGCTTGCAAACTGTATTGTAAAGGAATGTTCAAGAGGTATCGGAATATGGGTGCGTGACGGCGCGACGGTCGAGAACATCCGTGTCCATGACATTATCGGCTCAACACGCCGATATGCCGACAGGTTCAGTGTAGAAGGTCACCCGGGCTGGTGGGGCAAGGGTGAGCCGATATTTATTTCAAATACCCCAAGATATGAAAACAGTACCGGAAAAACGGGCATAATCAGAAATGTAACATTTGAAAATGTGGAAATTGATTGCGAATCGGGCATATATATGCGCTGTGACGAGGGTTGCCCGATAGAGAATATAAAGCTAAAGGATATATCCCTTACCATGAAAAAAATAGGCAGGCTTGACAGCGGTATGTTTGATGAACAGCCATCAGTCCGTGGCAAGTATGAACATGAAGTGCCTGCCATATATGCAAACGGCATAGACGGTCTTTTGATAAAGGATTTTGAGGTAACAAAAAAAGAACCGTATTTAAAAGGCTGGTCGGATAAGGAAAAAATAATTAAAAATTGTATAAATGTAAAAGAGGTATAAATATGAAAAGGTATTTGGTTATAAACGGTGTAAACTTAAATATGTTAGGTGTAAGAGAGCCGGGCATATACGGGAACAAAAATTTAAAGGCATTAGAGGAAGATGTAACAAAAAAAGCTGATGAGTTAGGCGTCAAGGTGGATTTTTACCAGAGCAATATCGAGGGCGAAATTGTAAATGCAATACATAGTGCGATGGGCAAATACAGCGGAATTATAATAAACCCCGGCGCATTTACGCACTATTCATATGCAATCCGTGATGCGTTTTCATCAGTAAAAATACCTGCGGTTGAGGTGCATATTTCAAATGTTCATAAGCGTGAGGAGTTCAGACATCATTCGGTAATAGTCAGTGAATGTCTCGGTCAGATTTGCGGACTGGGATTTTTTGGTTATTCGCTTGCATTGGAGGCGCTTGTTAATGAAACAAAGAATTGAAAAGCTGATATCGTCAATACATGATGATGAGGCGGTATTAGTAACATCATATCCCAATATATTCTACTATAGCGGTTTTACATCACCCGATGCGTGTTTACTGCTTACGCACGATGAAAGCTATATACTTACCGACTCAAGATATTTTATCCAGGCTCGTGAGGAGGCACCTGATTTAAAGCTGTATAATATTTCAAACGGACTTGACTCGCTTTTAAAGCGGATAGCCGAAAAGAATATCGGATATGAAGAAGAGCATTTAACCGTTGCAAGACACAGAAAGCTTCAAAAACGCCTGCCCCGTGAGTTTGAGCTTGTGAAAATGCAAAAAAATATAAATGCGCCGAGACGGATAAAGGGTAAGGGCGAGATAGAGATAATTGCAGCGGCTGAAAAAATCGGCGATATGGCATTTTTACATATACTCGATTATATAAAGCCGGGGGTCAGTGAACGGGAAATTGCGTTAGAGCTTGAATTTTATATGAAACGACAGGGGGCGTCCGCCCTGTCATTTGATACCATATGTGCGTCGGGCGTTAGATCTGCAATGCCTCACGGAACAGCCTCCGATAAACCGATTGAAAAGGGTGATTTGCTTACCCTTGACTTTGGCTGTGTGTATAAGGGCTATTGCTCCGATATGACAAGAACTGTTGCGGTCGGGAAAATCGGCGAAAAACAAAAAGAAATATACGATATAGTTTTAAAGGCGCAGAAAGAGGCAATTTCAAAAATCAAGCCGGGACTCAAATGCTCGTATATAGATTCTGTCGCAAGAAAGATAATAACAGATGCAGGGTACGGCAAAAACTTTGGTCATGGCTTGGGACACAGCGTAGGCGTGGAAATTCACGAAATGCCGTCATTATCGCCAAAATGTGACGATATAATAAAAAGCGGACATATTTTGACCGTTGAGCCGGGTATATATATTGAAAATTTTGGCGGAGTCAGGATTGAGGATTTGGTTGCGGTAGAGGATAACGGTATAGTCAATTTAACCAATTCGGAAAAAGAACTTATAATTGTATAAGAAAAGCCTTGATTTTTTCAGGAAAATATATTACAATATGTATATATTTGTGCATAACAAAAGAATACAGGAGGATTTTAAATATGATTTCAGCAGGAGATTTCAGAAACGGAAGAACCTTTGAGCATGAGGGTAATGTATACCAGATTGTTGAGTTCCAGCATGTAAAGCCTGGAAAAGGTGCTGCGTTTGTAAGAACAAAGTTAAAGAATATTATTTCAGGTGGCGTTGTTGAAAAGACATTCAGACCAACCGAGAAGTTTGAGGAGGCGCATATCGACAGGAAGGATATGCAGTATTCATATAACGATGGTGATTTGTACTATTTCATGGATCCTGAGACATACGATATGATTCCTATTAACAAGGCAGATGTTCAGGACGCTATGAAGTTTGTTAAGGAAAACGATACCTGTAAGATTATGTCATACAAGGGCAGTGTATTCGGTATCGAGCCGCCTACATTCGTTGAGCTTATGGTTACGGAAACAGAGCCGGGCTTTAAGGGTGACACCGCAACAAACACAACAAAGCCTGCAACACTTGAAACAGGTGCGATTATCCAGGTACCTACCTTTATTGACAATAACGAGCTTATTCGTGTTGATACAAGAACAGGCGAGTACATGGAAAGAGTAAAATAAGTCTGAATAAAATTTGCCACAGCACATTTTTTCGCCCTGAACAGATATGAGTGGGAACAAAAAAACTGAACTGTGAACAATTTTCTTTCAGCCTTGGCTTTTAAAGATTTAAAGGAGAAAAACTATGGGTGAGTTATCAAACAAGGTCTCGTATATCAAGGGCTTGGCAGAGGGCGTTGATTTAGAAGATAGCAAGAGCGTAGCTAAGGTTATTGGTAAGGTTTTGGATGTGCTTTCAGATTTGGCGGATAGCGTTGAAGAGCTTGAGCTTGATATGGACGAGGCATACGAAATGATTGATGAGCTTGATGACAGTCTTTGCGAAATTTATGACGAGTTTGACGAAGAAGACGATTTTTGGGACGATGACGAAGAAGATGTCGGTGATTATGATTTTGATGAAGATGATGACGATGACTGGTATGAGTTTGAGTGCCCAATATGTCACGAAGATGTCATGATTGAGTATGATATGATTGATGATGACAATGCTATCATTTGCCCGAACTGTCACAGAGAAATTCCGCTGGAATTTGAGTTCTCAGATGACGGGCTTGAAGAAAATGAAGACTAAAAAAGTGCCGTAAGGCACTTTTTTTGTGGCGCTTGATAAATTGTTTCTGTGTGCAGATGATTGACAATGCACATAAAATATATTATAATTAGTATAATATAACAGATAGGAGATGTTTTTTATGGCTACAACAAATGTTACAATTCGTATGGATAAAGAATTAAAAGCACAGGCAGACGATTTGTTTTCAGCCTTGGGACTTAATATGTCAACTGCGATAGGCGTGTTCTGCAGGCAAGCAGTGAGGCTGGGGAAAATACCGTTTGAGTTGGCGCTTGATACACCTAATGCAGAAACACTTGCGGCAATAGATGATGTAAACAATAATCGGAATATGAGTAAAGCGTATGACGATATGGACGAACTTATGAGGGATCTCAATGCTTAAAGTAAGGTATTCGGCGAGGTTTAAAAAGGACTTTAAGATTATTGTAAAGCGTGGTTATGATGTTAAACTGTTTGAAAAGGTACTTGCTCTGCTAAGAGACGAAAAAACACTTCCGCAAGTATATAATGACCATGCTCTAAAAGGGGAGTATATCGGGCATCGTGAATGTCATATTACACCTGATTGGCTTCTCATTTACAAAAAAGAACAAGATATGATTACTCTGTCTTTGACAAGAACGGGCAGTCATAGCGACTTGTTTTAAAAATTTATTACTGTCAAAGAAAGGGAGGTATAATGCATAAAGGAATTAGTATTGATGATGCGGTAAAAATACTTAATACCGCCGACTATAACGATAAAGAATTATACGAGCGTGCGGATAAGGTACGGCGAGAGGTATACGGTGATGCGGTATATATAAGGGGCTTGATTGAGTTTACAAACTATTGCAAAAACGACTGCTATTACTGCGGTATAAGAAAAAGCAATGGTTTTGCAACACGCTACAGGCTTACAAGTGATGATATTTTTGAATGTGCAAAAGAGGGATATAAATTAGGCTTTCGCACCTTTGTTTTGCAGGGCGGCGAGGACGGATATTTTACGGATAAAGTAATGTGCGGTATAGTATCAAGGTTAAAAGAAAATTTTCCTGATTGTGCCGTAACATTGTCAATCGGCGAGAGGAGCAAGGATAGCTATAAGGCTTTGTTTGATGCAGGCGCCGACAGGTATTTACTAAGGCACGAAACGGCGGAGGCGGAGCATTACAATAAACTGCATCCTGAAAGTATGAGCTTGGAAAACCGAAAACGGTGTTTATTTAATTTAAAAGAAATAGGTTATCAAGTCGGATCGGGGTTTATGGTCGGCTCTCCTTATCAGACGATAGATAATATCATATCCGATTTGAAGTTTTTAACCGAGCTTGAGCCTGATATGATAGGAATTGGACCGTATATTGTGCATGATAAAACACCGTTTAAGGATTTTAAAAGCGGAACTTTAGAGCAAACTCTGCGCCTTATTTCAATTTTAAGGCTTATGTTTCCGTATGCGCTTATCCCGTCAACAACTGCGCTCGGCACAATTCACCCGAAGGGCAGGGAGCTTGGCTTAAAAGCAGGTGCAAATGTTGTTATGCCCAATTTATCGCCTGTCGGGGTAAGGGGCTTGTATGACCTTTATAAGGATAAAATATGCACAGGTGAAGAGGCGGCACAGTGTAGAGGCTGTCTTGAAAGACGGGTTGAAACGGCAGGCTACAGGATAGTAACGGATATTGGAAATGTAAAAAAGTGAGTTTTAAAAAATGCTCGTTGCATAGCACTATTATGGAGAACTTGAAATACACTCGTACAACTGCGTTCTCTATAGCAGCACTCTGACAAGAGCATTTTCCCAAACATATTTTATGAAAGGTGTTATAAATATGAAACTAAAAAAACCGCCTATGGGCTGGAACAGCTGGGACTGCTACGGCGCAAGCGTATGCGAGGATGAGGTACGCAAAAATGCTGAGTATATGGCTAAAAATTTAAAAACTTACGGCTGGGAATATATAGTTGTTGACATACAGTGGTACGAGCCGACGGCTGATAGTGCGGATTATCATTACGGCGCGGAGCTTGTTATGGATGAGTATTCAAGGCTGATGCCTGCAATTAACCGTTTTCCGTCTGCAAAGGACGGTAACGGGTTTAAGGCTCTTTCAGATTATGTGCATAGCCTTGGACTGAAATTCGGAATACATATCCTAAGAGGTATACCAAAACAGGCGATACGGGAAAATACCAAAATTTTAGGAACAGATGTGCGTGCCGCCCAAATTGCCGATTTTGGCAGCGTGTGTAGCTGGAACGGAGATATGTGCGGTGTGGATATGACAAAGAAGGGCGCAATGGAATATTATAATTCCATAATCTCAATGTATGCTGAGTGGGGCGTTGATTTTATAAAGGTTGACGATATTTTAAGACCGTATCATAAGCCTGAGATTGAGGCGATACAAAAAGCGATTGAGAATACGGGACGGGATATAGTCCTGTCATTATCCCCGGGGGATGCGCCGATTGGCGAGGCGGAGCATCTTATCAAAAATGCCAATATGTGGCGAATGACCGACGATTTCTGGGACGGCTGGGAACAGCTTAAAAAGATGTTTGATTATTGCAGAGCATGGTTTCCGTATGTGGGCGAGGGAAGCTTCCCCGATTGCGATATGTTACCTCTTGGAAGAATTGGCATACGCTCGCACGGTGGGGATAGAATAACAAGATTTACACATGATGAGCAAAGGCTCTTGATGAGTTTGTGGGCAATCTTTAAATCACCTTTGTTCTTTGGCGGGGATATGATATATAATGATGATTTTACACTGTCGCTTATGACAAATGAGGATGTTATCAGGATAAATCAGACATCATATGCAGGCAGAGAGGTATACAGAAAAGGCAATGAAATTGTCTGGAGTGCAAACGGAAATGATGAGAGGTATCTCGCCGTATTTAATATAGGCGACACGCCGATTAAATCGGAATTTTATCTTGAATACATCTGTGCATCGGATAAAAATAATATAAAAGAAATATGGACAGATAAAACTGTATCAAAAACGGCTGACAATAAGATAGTATCAGATGTTGTGCCGCACGGTGTATGCCTGTATAAAATAAAATAGCAAAAGCAAAGGGGTGTTTGTGTTTAGCACCCCTTTTTAGTCACTTGTTATAAGCGGTTTTTGTTCCTTTTTAGGCTCTCTGCCATGAACAATCATATTCATGGTAACACCAAGCGCCGTAGCCATAGCGCATATGGTATCAAGAGACGGTACGGTTTTGTTGCTTTCGTAGTTTGAAAGAGTCTGCACAGATATGTTAAGAATATCGGCAAGCTCCTTTTTGCTAAGCCCGTTCCTTTTCCTTATCAGCGCAATTCTTTCGCCTATCTCCAATCCGTCAAGCTGTCCTGCTACAAGTATCATGTTACATTCTCCATAGATTTTCTTACCAAATATTTTACCATATGTATACTGTGTTTTCAAGTACTAATAATTTTTGTTATAAAAATCCTAAAAAAGTCTTGATTTCCCCAAAAAAATGTGGTACAATGTCCGAGTATGTAAAATACACACATATGCGGATTTTGCAGAAGTTGCCTATTTTGCCGTGGGTCTTTGCAGGAGTTGAGGCATATGGAGGATAATTAACAAAAAACAAGGAGGAAACAAAAATGGCAAACATTATTTCAATGAAGCAGCTTTTAGAAGCCGGCGTTCATTTCGGACATCAGACAAGAAGATGGAACCCTAAAATGGCAGAGTACATCTTCACAGAGAGAAACGGTATCTACATTATCGACCTTCAAAAGACTGTAAAGAAGGTGGAGGAAGCATATTACTTCATCCGTGATATTGCAGCAGCAGGTGAGGACATTTTATTTGTAGGTACAAAGAAGCAGGCTCAGGACTCAATCAAGGAAGAGGCAGAGCGTGTTGGTATGTACTATGTAAATGCAAGATGGCTTGGCGGTATGATGACAAACTTCAAGACTATCAGACAGAGAATTGCTCGTCTTGCACAGATTAACGCTATGGAAGAGGACGGTACATTTGATGTACTTCCTAAGAAAGAGGTTATCAAGTTAAAGGCTCAAAGAGATAAGCTTGAAAAGTACCTCGGCGGTATCAAGGATATGAAGAAGCTCCCGGGCGCAATGTTCGTTGTTGACCCAAGAAAAGAGAAGATTGCTATTGCAGAGGCTCACAAGTTAGGTATTCCTGTTGTAGCTATCGTTGATACAAACTGCGACCCTGATGAGGTTGATTATGTTATCCCCGGTAACGATGACGCTATCCGTGCGGTAAAGCTTATTGCTTCAACAATCTCAAACGCTATTATTGAGGGCAGACAGGGCGAGGACGCTTTGGTTGAAGAAACAGCCGAGGCTTCTGACGAAGTAGCAGAAGTTGCAGAAGAAACTGAAGAATAATAGATAATCGGAGGAAATAGAAAATGGCAATTACAGCTCAGAGTGTTAAAGAGTTAAGAGAAATGACAGGCTGCGGTATGATGGACTGTAAGAAGGCTCTTTCAGAGACTAACGGCGATATGGATAAGGCTGTTGAGTATTTAAGAGAGAAAGGTCTTGCAAAGGCAGCTAAGAAGGCAGGCAGAATTGCGGCTGAAGGTATTGTAATGGCATACACAGAGGGCAAGGTGTCAGTTGTTGTTGAGGTAAATGCAGAAACTGACTTTGTTGCAAAGAACGACCAGTTCCTTGACTTTGTAAAGACTGTTGCAAAGACAATCGCAAAGAACAACCCTGCTGATGTTGAAGCATTAAAGGCAATGGATGCTGACGGTATGACAATCGGCGATATGCTTACAGAGAAGATTGCAAAGATTGGTGAGAATATGAATATCCGTCGTTTTGTAAGATATGAGGGCGACTGCGTAACTTATGTTCACGGTGAGGGTAAGATAGGCGTTGTTGTTAAGTTCGATACAGATGTAGCTGATAAGCCGGGCTTTGAGGAAATGGGTAAGGATGTTTGTATGCAGATTACAGCTATGAACGCTCCATACTTAAACCGCGAGTCAGTACCTGCAGAGGTTGTTGAGCATGAGAAGGAAATCCTTACTGTTCAGGCTATGAACGAGGGTAAGCCTGAAGAAATCGCAAAGAAGATGGTAATGGGTAGAATTAACAAGTATTATAAAGAGAACTGCTTGCTTGAACAGGAATATGTCAAGAACGGCGATATGAGTGTTAAGCAGTACATTGATTCAGTTGCCAAAGAGCTTGGCGGCACAATCACTCTTGTTGATTATGCTCGTATCGAAAAGGGCGAGGGTATCGAGAAGAAGGAAGAGGATTTTGCGGCTGAGGTTGCTTCAATGATAAAATAAATCAAAGTGACTGATGCTTTTAGCGCAGAGTGTTCAAAAGCGAATGCTTATTCTTGAATAAAGGTAATGTTGAAATCCGCATTTTGCGGATTTCTTTTTTTATAATAATAAAAATCTTGCCGATAGGCTATCTTTATGGTACAATATTAGGGCAGTATGAAATGAAAGGATTTTTAGTATGATACTTCTTAACGGCTCAAATTTAGAGAAGATATTTTCAGGCGAGGCGTTATTTAATAATGTATCCTTTAATATTGAGGATAGCGATAAAATTGGATTTGTCGGAGTAAACGGTGCCGGTAAATCCACTCTGTTTAAAATTATAACAGGTGATATTGATGCAGATAACGGCGAGGTTTTCAAGAACAAGGATTTGTCGATAGGTTATCTTGACCAATATGCGTTATCAGACAGTGATTTAAGCATATGGGACGAGGTTGCAACTGCATTTTGTGAGGTTATCGAGATTGAAAAACAGCTTGATGAGCTTCGTTTTGATATAGAGAATAAAAACGGGGATATTGAGACGCTTGTAAACCGTCAGGTGGAGTTGCAGGATAAGTTTTCCGAGCTTGACGGATTTTATTATAAGTCAAAAATCAGGGGTACACTCTTGGGCTTGGGCTTTTCGGAGGAGGAATTTAATCTTAGTGTTTCAAATCTGTCGGGCGGTCAGAAAACAAGAGTATCGCTTGGTAAACTGTTGCTTAGCCGTGCAAATTTACTCCTGCTTGACGAGCCGACAAACCATTTGGATATTGACAGTGTTGAATGGCTGGAGGACTTTCTGCGCGGATATAACGGTGCGTTTGTTGTAATATCTCATGACAGATATTTTCTTGATAGGGTTACAAACAAGACCTTTGAACTAAGGTCGGGAAGACTCAGGACATATAACGGAAACTACAGTGAATATATGCGCCAATCAGAAGTTGAGCGGTTGAGCGAGGAGCGAAGCTACGAAAACACCAAAAAGGAAATAGAACGCTTAGAAGGAATAGTAGAACAGCAGAGGCGCTGGAACAGGGAAAAGAACATAAAAACTGCTGAAAGTAAGCTAAAGGTTATTGAAAAGTTGGAAAAAGACCTTGTAAAGCCTGATGCCAAACAGGAGGCTATGAGTTTCAAATTTGAAGCTATGCAGGGCGGAGGTCAGGATGTACTTATAACCAAAAACTTGTCAAAAGCGTTTGATAATGAACCGCTGTTTAAAAATGCAGATGTGTTTATAAAAAAAGGTGAGAGGGTATTTTTAACAGGTCCTAACGGCTGCGGAAAAACTACATTTTTAAAAATAGTTTTGGGTATGTATGAGCCTACACAGGGCAGTGCAACAATCGGTGCAAATATTGTAACGGGCTATTATGACCAGCTCCAGGAAAACCTTGATATGGAAAAAACGGTGCTGGATGAGCTTTATGACGAGTACTCCGATATGACATTAACGGAGCTTAGAAATGCTCTTGCCGTGTTTATGTTTAAGGGTGAGGATGTATTTAAGAAAATTGAAAAGCTATCGGGTGGCGAGCGCGCAAGAGTTGAGCTTGCAAAGCTGATGCTAAAGAAAAATAATTTTCTTATTATGGACGAGCCTACAAACCATTTGGATATTGATTCACGGGAGGCTCTGGAGAATGCGCTCTCGGGCTATGATGCTACAATGCTTATGGTGTCGCATGACAGATACTTTATAAATAAGCTTGCCGACAGGATACTCTATATGACGCCTGACGGAATAATCAGCTTTTTGGGTAACTATGACGAGTTTCTGGAAAAGCGCAAGGCTGAGGAAAAGGAAACAATTATAAAAACAGACAGCGATGCAAAGCTTGACTATCAGGAGAGGAAAAAAGCTCAGGCTCAAAAGCGGAAGGTTATAAACAGGTTTAAAAAGGTTGAGGAGGAAATTTCGGAGCTTGAGGAGAAAATAACCGTAAAAGAAACGGAGCTTCAAAATCCCGAAATTGCAACCGATTATATTAAGCTTGGCGAAATATCTGACGAGATTGCCAAAATGAACGAAACTCTTGATACGATGTATTCAGAGTGGGAGGAACTGCAAAGTACAATAGAAGAAAGTGGGTATGAAATATGAGGGCGGTAATTCAAAGAGTTACACATTCTGCGGTAAGCGTGGATAATAAGGTAATAGGCGAGATTGGAAAAGGTTTAAATGTGCTCTTGGGCGTAGGTGAGGGCGATACCGACAAGGAAATGGAGTATATCGCAAAAAAGATTGTTGATATGCGTATCTTTGAGGACGAGAACGGAAAAATGAATTTGGACATCAAAGATGTCGGTGGAAGTATACTGTTAATATCACAGTTTACCTTGTATGGCGATTGCTCACATGGCAGACGCCCGTTCTTTGGCACTGCTATGGAGCCTGTAGGAGCAAAGGCAATGTATGAGAAAATGGCAGACTGCATACGAAATATGGGCGTGGAGGTTCAAATGGGCGAGTTCGGCGCAGATATGAGCGTTGAAATATCAAACGACGGACCTGTTACAATAATATTGGAAAGCAAATAAATTTATGCTACAAAACACAACAAAGGCTGTTGCAAATTGCAACAGCCTTCAATTTTTGGCGTCTTTAGGCGTGGAAATAAACCTCCGGTTATACCGGAGGAAGAAAAAAGGCTTTAGCAAAAGAAAACCTCCGTGATATAATAGTAAAAGGTTTGGCGACCGCATTACTAAAAATATATCACGGAGGTTTTTAACAATAGAAAAGAACGAAATAAAAAGCACAGCACATTCAAGGTACAGATGTCAATATCACATAGTATTTGCACCGAAATACAGAAGAAAAGAAATATATGGTAAAATCAGGCGAGATGTGGGGGAAATACTCCGCAAATTGTGTGAACAAAAGAAAGTAGAAATAATAGAAGCGGAGGCGTGCCCTGACCATATACATATGCTGGTAAGTATTCCGCCATATTTAAGTATAGCACAGTTTATGGGGTTTCTCAAGGGAAAAAGTTCACTAAAGATATTTGATAGGCATGCTAATTTAAAGTATAAGTATGGCTCAAGGCATTTCTGGTGTAGAGGATACTATGTGGATACAGTTGGGCGAAATAAAAAGGTAATAGCGGAGTATATCCGAAATCAGTTAGAAGAAGACTATGCATCAGATCAAATCAGTCTGAAAGAATATATGGACCCGTTTACAGGTAGCGAGAGAAAGTAGGCAAAAAAAGACAGCCGCACGAGAGCGGCTGCCTGAGATAGTAATGCGGTGGCAAACCTTTCAGAGTCCCTTCGAGGGACTAAGCCTGTAATAGCCCCTTATAGGGGCTGTGCAAACCACCAGTTTACTGGTGGTTATGATTTACTCAGTTTTCAATAATTCGCATTGTCTTAATAATACAATCATCAACAGGCTTATCCTGATAATCTGTAGGAGTCTCGGCAATCTCATCAACGACATCCATACCGTCAATTACCCTGCCAAAGCCTGCATACTGTCCGTCAAGGTGCGGAGCATCGTCATGCATAATAAAGAACTGGCTTGAAGCGCTGTTTGGGAACATTGTTCTTGCCATTGACAGCACACCGCGCTCATGCTTTAGGTTGTTTGTAAAACCGTTTGATGTAAACTCACCACTTATTGACGGTGCATCCTTATGGTTTCCGTCAGCGTCATAACCGCCGCCCTGAATCATAAATCCGGGGATAACACGGTGAAAAATCAGTCCGTCAAAGAAATTGTCTTCAATAAGTCCGATAAAGTTATCTACAGTTTTCGGTGCAATTTCGGGATATAGCTCGGCGGTTATAATACCGCCGTTTTCCATTTCTATTTCAATTTTCATAATTATTTATCCTTTCTTCAAGATGTTGTTTTTGAAGATTTGTCGGTTGAAAACATATCCTCTATCTTTTCTATTTCAGCCTCTGTCAATTCATCATCGTCATCATCTTCTTCATCGTCGTCTATTGCGAAAATGTCCTCATCCTCATCATCTGATGATTTCTTGCTTTTTGTTTGAGGTATTGATTCGTCGGATGATGAAATTGTTATTGAACGGATAACAACAGGGGATACAGGCACATCTTCAAGACCAACGCTTGAAACGGAGCCTGTTCTTACCATTGCAATATCGTCAATAACGGCAAGGCTCATATCGTCTTTAACCTTTCCGAATGCGGCGTAGTCGCCGTCAAGTGCCGGCGTATCCTCAAGCATAATAAAGAACTGGCTTGTAGCACTGTCGGGATCGCTTGAAATTCTTGCCATTGATATAACGCCACGCTCATGTGGTAACTCATTTACAAAACCGTTTGATGTAAACTCGCCGATTATTGTATCTGCCTTTAACGAGTTTAAGTCCTCGTCATAACCACCGCCCTGGATTACAAAACCGGGTATAACTCTGTGGAAGATTGTACCGTCATAAAAGCCTTCATTTGCAAGGGAAATGAAATTTTCAACCGTGTCCGGCGCAAGGTCGGGGTAGAGCTCGAGATTTATCTCATCACCGCTACTGAGCGTAATGGTTGCATCCACGGTATTTTGCGTGAGTTTTTTTAGCTCCTCGCTCATTGGTTTTTTTGTAGGCTCGGGTGATGCGGTTGGTTTGTTGGAATTATCGCAACCGCATAAAACCATAACCATGGTAAGAATAAGAGCTAAGCTAATTGAAATCTTTTTCATTATTCATTATCTCCTTCTTTTGCTTCAGTATCATTACTGTTTTCTTCAGTGCCTTGCACATCTTCGGTTTCTTCGTATCTGTCCGTCTTTGCGATGCTTACAACCTTAACCCCCTCGTCAAGACGCATAAGGCGTACGCCCTGTGTCTGGCGTGAGTAAGTGCTTATAGTGTCAGCATGCATACGGATAATTACACCCTCGGATGTAACAAGCATAATATCGTCATTGTCGGTAATAGTCTTAATTGCCGCAAGATGTCCCGTCTTTTCGGTGAGCTTGTAGGTGAATATGCCTGTACCGCCACGGGATTGTACCCTGTATTCGTCAAGGTCTGTCTTTTTGCCGTAACCGTTTTCGGTAACGCATAGAAGAGTTGTGTCAGGAAGCAGGATTGATGCGCCGATAACATAATCGCCCGGCTTTAATCTTATCGCCCTTACGCCTCTTGTTGTTCTGCCCGTAGGCCTTACATCGCTTACCTTAAACCTTACAGACATTGCATTGTGAGTTGCAATAATCATTTCAATGTCGGTATTTGTAAACTTAACATTTATAAGCTCATCATTATCGTCAAGCTCGATAGCGCGAAGCCCGCCTGAACGGATTCTTGAATATGCCATAAGGTCGGTTTTCTTTATGATACCGTTTCTTGTAACAAAGGTTAAGAACCAGTCCTCGCTAAACTCGGAAACAGAAATCATTGCAGAAATCTTTTCGCCTGCTTCAAGAGGTAGCATATTGACAATAGGCGTACCCTTTGCCTGCCTGCTTGCCTCGGGTATTCTGTAACCCTTTAGCGAATATACAATACCACGGTTTGTAAAGAACAGGATATGGTCATGAGTTGAGGCGGTAAGAATATGCTCAACAAAATCCTCTTCCCGTGTTGTGATGCCTGTAACACCTCTTCCGCCACGGTTTTGTGATTTGTAAGTATCAACTCTCAATCTCTTTACATAGCCACGGTTTGTAAGAGTAACAACAATGTCCTCCTGCTCAATAAGAGACTCATCGTCTAAATCGTCAAAGAACGGCTCAATATCCGTGCGTCGCTCATCACCGTATTTTGCTCTTATGTCAAGCAGGTCATTTTTAACAATTTCAAGCACCTTTGATTCGTGTGCCAATATATCCTCATAGCCTGCAATCTTTGTAAGAAGCTCGTTGTACTCGGTTTCAATCTTATCACGCTCCATACCCGATAAACGGCCTAATTGCATCTGAACGATTGCGGTAGCCTGAATATCGTCTATGCCAAACCTCTCGCATAATCTCGCCTTTGAATCGGGAATGCTTTGGGAGTTTCTGATAATGCTTATAACCTCGTCAATATTGTCAATAACGGTCTTGTAACCCTCTAAGATGTGCGCTCTTTCTTTTGCTTTATTAAGCTCATGCGTTGTACGGCGCTTTATTACATCCTCCTGATGTGCGATGTAGTAGTCAACCATCTCACGAAGATTTAAAATTTTCGGTGTCTTGTCAACCAGCGCAAGCAAGATAACACCAAATGTTTCCTGCATCTGTGTAAGACTGTAGAGGTTGTTTAATACAATCTGCGGATTTGCGTCCTTTTTAAGATTGATAAAGAAATGAATATCTGCTGTCGATTCATCCCTTGTTGATGAAATGCCATCAATTTTACCGTCACGGACAAGCTCGTTTATGTGACGCTCAAGCTTTAGTTTGTTTACCTGATAGGGAAGCTCCGTAACATGTATTCTGTATCTTCCGTCTTTTGTTTCCTCAATCTCCGCCTTTGCGCGCATTATAATTCTGCCGCGGCCTGTGTTATAAGCTGAACGGATACCGCTCATACCCATAATAACACCGCCTGTGGGGAAGTCAGGACCTTTGATGTAGTTTGTAAGCTCGTCTATGGTAATCATAGGGTCGTCAATTGTTGCTATAATTCCGTCAATTACCTCTGTAAGGTTATGAGGCGGAATATTTGTCGCCATACCTACCGCAATACCTGACGAACCGTTTACCAAGAGATTTGGAAATCTTGACGGTAAGACATCGGGCTCTTTTAATTTATCGTCATAGTTTGGTACAAACTCAACCGTGTCCTTTTCAATATCAGAGAGCATAACTGCGGCTATCTTTGACATTTTCGCCTCAGTATAACGATAAGCCGCAGGCGGGTCACCGTCTATTGAACCGAAGTTACCCTTTGGCTGTACCAACGGATACCGAAGTGAGAAGCTTTGTCCCAAACGCACCATTGCATCATAAACCGAAGCGTCGCCGTGAGGGTGGTATTTTGCCAACACATCACCGACGGTTGCGGCTGATTTTCTGAAATCATTTTCATAAAGAAGATTTGATTCGTACATATCGTATAATATTCGTCTGTGAACAGGCTTCAGACCGTCTCTTACATCAGGCAGGGCACGGCTCACAATAACGCTCATTGCATAGTCAATGTACGCTTTCTTCATTTCTCTGTCAAGATCAACATCAACAATCTTTTGGTTCTCGATTATTGACATATCAAGCTCTTGCTCTTGTGCTTTTTTTGCCATTCTATATCCTCCTAAATCACAATATTGTCAGGCCGAGTAAATAATACTGATAAGCCTCCGCATAAGACGGCTTATAAGTTTCTCTAAACATATGACAGCTTGACAACATTATCCTCAAATGGAATTAAAAAAATAAATTATTTACTGTTTTTCTAACCAATAAATTATATCATAAAAAGCTAAAAAAATCAAGGATTTTACAAGGTTTTTTGCGTGATTTTAACATAAAAAAAACGACCGCAGAGGCCGTTTTTAAAAATCAGTTATTTGAGTACAAAAACAAGCCTTTGACTTGTCTTTGTCGGTTTATTAAATGTAAGGTAGTCATATACATCTACTGTGTTAAAGCCTGCACTTTTTGCGATTTTTATTATTTCTTCCTCTGTATATGCTCTTTGCAGGTGGCGCTCTTCAAATCTGTGGTATGCGCCTTTGTCGTAAATAAAGAAATTAAGGTACATATCAACAAGATTTTTGCTGTCTATATATCGGTTTTGCCATGTATAGAAAACATCCTTGTTATTATGAATAAAAGTATTGTTTCCGATGATATTTTGAAGCTTATACCGTGATGAAATATCAAATATTACAAGCCCGTCGGGATTTATAAAGCAGGTTTTTATTTTTTTGAGCATATCAAAGAGTGACTTTGGTGAAATGATATAATTTATGCCGTCAATGCAGCAGGTAAATGCATCCATCGTTCCGTAAAGGTCAAGGGATGCGATGTTTTGGTTAAGAAACAGGATACTTGGGTCATTGGCCTTTTGACGGGCGACATTTAGCATATCCTCCGATATGTCAATCCCCGTCATATCAAAGCCCTGATTTTTGAGCGCAAGCGTCATATTTCCCGTTCCGCAGGCAAGGTCGCAAAGAAGATTTGCTTGTTTGCCGTAGCGTGAGAAAATATCGTTAATATACTGTGCGTAAGCGTCATAATCAACATCGCTTACCATAAGACGGTCATAAACATATGCAAAATCCTTGTAGTATGCCATTTATTCATCCTCCGAAAGCCTGTCAAGAACCATGGTATATCCGTCAGAACCGTAGTTTAGGCACTTATTAACCCTGCTTATTGTTGCGGTTGATGCGCCTGTTTTTGATGCAATGTCAGTATACACTGATTTTTCACGGAGCATTTTTGCAACCTCTATCCTTTGACTCATTGACTTTAACTCGGCAATGGTGCATAAATCCTCAAAAAAATTATAACATTCTTCCTTCGTTTTAAGTGTCAATATGGCACTCATCAATAAGTCTGTATTTTCGTCTTTTATGCTTTTCATAGTAAAATCACCTTTTTTAAAATATAGGTTCATTATAACACTTTAGAGCGTGAAAGTAAATGAATTTTTTTTGATATTAGGGTAAATACTATGAAAAATTTGAAAAAAGGTGTTTGTTATGTTGATACTTGTTATACGCACGCTTATTTTATATCTTACTGTAATAATTTCGATGCGGATTATGGGAAAAAGGCAAATAGGTGAGCTTCAGCCGTCGGAGTTGGTTGTTGCAATTATGATTTCAGACCTTGCATCAGTTCCCATGCAGTCTATAGACATTCCGATACTGTCGGGAATTGTGCCCGTGCTTACCCTGATAGTAGCTGAGGTTATGATGTCGTATTTAAGCGTTAAAAGCAAAAAAATGCGCACACTTATAGCAGGCGAGCCGAGCGTTATAATCTATAACGGGCATATAAACGAGGGCGAGCTTAAAAAACTGAGATTTAACATAAACGACTTGCTTGAAGAATTAAGGCTTAATAATATCTTTGACATCAGTGAGGTAGATACTGCAATAATCGAAACGAGCGGAAAACTGAGCGTTATCCAAAAGGAGCGTGACAGGGGAGTAACGCTTTCGGATTTGAATATCGAGCCTAAGGCAAAAACAGGACTCAGCAGACTTATAATAGACTGCGGACAGGTAAATACAGAGGAGCTTTCAAAATCGGGCAAAAATATGGCTTGGGTAATAAAAAAATTGAACGAGCAGAATATACCCGATATAAAAGATGTGCTTATTGCGGTTATAAACCGTGAGGGTGAGCTGTATATCCAAAAGAAGGGTGAGGTGGATAAAAAATGAAAAGTGTTGTAATGGCGGCGGTTATTGCGGTTTTAATAGTCGCAGGAAGTATTTGGTATGAAAGTGGCATACATCGTGTGTCAGACAACCTGTTTTCAATGAACGAGGGTGTAAAAGTGGCGCTTGAGGATAATGATTTTGAGGGCGCAAGGGAGAAAATGGATAATATCTACCTTTATCTTGACAAAAAACGGGCGGCACTATCTGCAACCGATAACCATGAGGCAATCGATAAAATAGAACTTAGTTTAAATGAATTGTATGAGTATATAAAAGGCGGTCATAAAACGGACGCGCTTTCAAAATGCAGTATGCTTGAGTTTTTGTATAAGCACCTGCCAAAGGACTATGAAATGAAATTGGAAAATATATTATAAAAGGGGCTGTTGCAAAATGCAACAGCCCACATAGTCTTATTCATATAAATGTTCAAATATTGAAACAACCTCAAGCTTTGTCGGAACTTTCGGATTTGTAGCGGTACAGCCGTCAGAGATTGCCTTATCTGCCATTGAATCAATAGCGTTAAAATACTCGGTTTTGTCAATACCGCACTGTGAAACGGTAAGCGGAATATTCATTTCCTTATTCATAAACTGAATCCAGCTTATCAAGGCTCTTACGGTTGTTATCTCATTAAAGTTAGAACAGCCCAAAAGCTTTGCAACATTTACATATTTCCTTACGCAAGGTGGGTATTCCTTCTGTGATTTTGAGTGAATGGTAATACCTGAGTTGTATTCGATTATGTATGGCAGGAGCATTGCATTTGCTCTGCCGTGAGGAATGTGGAACTTGCCTCCCAAAGCGTGCGCCATACCGTGATTTAAACCAAGTGATGCGCTGTTAAACGCAAGACCTGCAAGGCATGATGCAACATGCATTTTTTGCCTTGCATGAGTGTCATTGTTATCAAGGTATGAACGGAGCAGGAATGTTCCGCATATTTCAATTGCCTTTTCTGCCAAGGCTGCGCTGAACTCGTTGTTGTTAATGCTTACATAAGCCTCGATTGCGTGTGTCAGTACATCCATACCCGTATCCGCCGTAACAGCCGCAGGCACCGATTTTACCAAAGCCGCATCTAAAATTGCCTCTGTAGGAAGCATTGAATCCGAAACAAGGGGATATTTAATATCCTTTGACGGGTCCGTTACAACCGCAAACGATGTAACCTCAGAGCCTGTTCCTGAAGTTGTCGGAATAGCAATAAGCGCAGGATTTTTTGATGATGCTCTTGATGCAAACTCCCTTATAGACTTTGCCGAGTCAATTGCGCTTCCGCCGCCGATTGCGATAACGCAGTCGGGGTTATAATTTAATAAAGCCTTAACTCCAAGCTCTATCTTCTCAAGCGGAGGGTCGGGAACAACATCTGAAAATACTTCATATTCTGTGTATCCGTCCTGCAAACGCATTGTTATCATTTGAAGCATTCCGCTTTTTACAACAAACGGGTCGGTAATTATAAACGCCTTGTTGTAGGGGATGTTTGCCAGCCTGTCAAGCGAATTTTCGCCAAAATATATTTTCGTTCTTATATCAAAACTTTTCATAGTGTCATCTCCGTAGTGTAGTAATGTTAATAATTTAACTAATTGGTATTATACAATAAGTTTTAAAATTTTACAATAGTAAATTTGCCTATTTTTTCTTGGATAAAAATTTTTTTGAAACTTATAAAAAAACTATTGCAATTATAATACATTGGTGCTATAATAAAAACAGTTAAATTGTTAAAAATTTAACAAAATAAAAATACAAAATATTTAGGAGGTCTTACTATGGCAAGATTTACATTACCCCGTGATTTGTATCATGGTAAAGGATCACTTGAGGCACTAAAGAGCTTCAAAGGAAAGAAAGCAATGATTTGTGTCGGTGGTGGCTCAATGAAGAGATTTGGTTTTTTGGATAAGGCAGAGAGCTATTTAAAGGAAGCCGGCATGGAAGTAAGAATTTTTGACGGAATAGAGCCTGATCCGTCAGTTGAAACGGTTATGAGGGGCGCACAGGCAATGCTTGAGTTTGAGCCTGACTGGATAGTTGCAATCGGTGGCGGATCGCCTATTGATGCTGCAAAAGCAATGTGGATAAAGTATGAATATCCCGATTGCACATTTGAGGATATGTGTAAGGTGTTCGGAATACCCGAGCTTCGTAAAAAGGCACATTTCTGTGCGGTATCATCAACATCCGGTACAGCTACAGAGGTTACTGCATTCTCAATTATTACCGACTATTCAAAGGGTATAAAGTATCCTATCGCTGATTTTGAGATTACACCCGATGTTGCGATTGTTGATCCTGAGCTGGCAGAAACAATGCCTAAAAAGCTTGTTGCACACACAGGTATGGACGCAATGACACACGCAGTTGAGGCGTATGTATCAACTGCAAATTGTGATTATACAGATCCTTTGGCAATTCATGCCATAGAAATGATAAAGGACGACCTTGTAAAATCGTATAACGGCGATATGGACGCCCGTGACAGAATGCATAATGCACAGTGCCTTGCAGGTATGGCATTTTCAAATGCATTGTTGGGAATAGTACATTCAATGGCACATAAAACAGGTGCTGTATTTGCCGATTACGGCGCACATATTATTCATGGTGCAGCAAATGCAATGTACCTTCCAAAGGTTATCGCATTTAACGCAAAGGACGAAACTGCAAAGAAGCGCTACGGTGTAATTGTTGATTATATGGGTATTGCAGATAAGAATGCAACGGACGATGAAAAGGTTGATGCACTTATTGCATATTTAAGAAAGATGAACGATGACTTGAATATTCCGCACTGTATCAAGAATTACGGTGCTGACAGTTATCCGACAGAGCAGGGCTTTGTACCGGAGGATGTATTCATTGAGAGATTACATGATATTGCAGTTAATGCAATCGCTGATGCTTGTACAGGCTCAAATCCTCGTCAGCCAAGCGTAGAGGAAATGGAAAAGCTTCTTAAATGCTGTTACTACGATACAGAAGTTGATTTCTAAAACAACTTTTATGCACCAACAAATTTGTAAAAAATTTGTTGGTGCATATTTTTTTAAAATATTGCAATTTATCGTATTTTGTGATAAAATTAAAAAGTAATTATAGAACAGATAAGAGGTTGATTTGAGTGAAAATGGTAAAGAAATTTGTAAGTCTTGTAACAGCAGCGGTGATGGCAATGTCCCTAACATCGGCGCTTGCAAATGATTATACATATGAGTACCGGAATTTTATAGCAAATGTCGTAGTACCGCAGAGCGGACTTTGTGATACGGCAAAGTCATATGCAGGGCATGAGAATGAAATAACGGCAAGCGAGTATTTTAGCGGACTTATCTCGGCGTTCAGGGTGGACCTTGATGCGGACTCGGATATGGAGCTTGTACTGGTAGGCGATAATGTAGTCAGCGTTTATAAGATTGTTGAGGGTGCGCCGAAATTTGCGGCGTCATATCTTGCAACCCTTGTGTGTGATTACGGTGAGTCGTTTGCAAATGTGTTTGTTAAAAACCATAACGGCAGGGACTATTTATGCGTTGAAACCTTTGAGGATACAGGCTCTGAAAAATCATATAAGTTAAAAATGATGACATTGGATGACGATAAGTTAAAGCTTGAAAATGTATGCTCAGTTGAAAAGACATATAAGGATGACTATGTAAAGGAGGCTGCAAGCCTTCAGTTGGAGGACAGAACAACAGCATATTCCAGCATAACCGCAAACGGCGCAACGACCGTTGTGAATAAGGATAACTATTCGGATTTATATGATGCCGTATGGCAGATGCTAAATGCAATGGGATTTGAAAGACCGAGCTTTATAAATTCGGTAAACCGCCTGATTTTGGATCAGACAGATGCCGATATGCATTTTGAAATAACAAACGCCACAAGCGATGTTACATTAAAGTCATATGTAAGAGCGAGCGGAATACGCACATCACAAAAGCCGATTGTTTATTTTTCGGACAGAAGTGAGCTGGATACATTAAATGTAGCGCCGGAGGCAACGCCTGAGCCTACACCGATTGTAGTCGAAGAAACACCTGAGCCGACAAGTCCTGTAGATACACCGTCTGAAACTGTCACTCCACAGCCTACACCAACACCTGTAGTAACGGGCGTAACGGTTACTATTGACGGTAAAGAGGTTGATTTTAGTGACCAGGGCGCATGTATTGTAAACGACAGAACATTGGTACCTATGAGGGTTATATTTGAGGAATTGGGTGCAAATGTAAGGTGGCTGCATGAGTTCAGGGTAGTTGCCGCAACCAAGAGTATGACCGATATTTATATGCAGATTGATAATCCTGTATATTATGTAAATGATGAGCAAAAAGCGCTTGATGTTGCGCCAATGATTATAAATTCAAGAACAATGATACCCGGGCGTGCGGTGGCGGAGTCTTTGGGCTGTACGGTTACATGGGACGCTGATACAAGAACGGTTATAATAAAGACAAAGAACTATGTTGAGCCGACACCTACCGTAACACCTGTACCTGAGCCGGCTGTGGAGCAGATACCTGATGCAGAAATAGGACCTGTTGCTACAAGTGAGCCTGTAGAGGAGTAAAATTTGGAACAGAATATTGACAAGATTGAATTTTGTGATTTGTCCGATGAGGAGCTTGTCGAGCTTTCGCAGGGCAAAAGCTATGAGGCACTGGAGGAATTGCTCTCAAGGTATAAAAACCTTGTAAACGCCCGTGCAAAGAGCTTTTATATGCCGGGCGCGGATAAAGACGATATTATACAGGAGGGTATGATCGGGCTTTATAAGGCGATAATGGATTTTGATAAGTCAAAAACCCCGTATTTTCGCACTTTTGCGGCGGCGTGTGTTAAAAATAATATAATCACCGCTGTGAAATCGGCAACTACAAAGAAAAATTTGCCGCTTAATTTCTATGTTTCGCTTACAAAAGGGAGCTATGACGGGGAAGAGGAACAGCTTTTAGATGTTGTTGCGGTTGATAAGGTGCAGGACCCTGAAGCGATAGTTATAGACCGTGAAAATGTTGACGGCATTGAATATACTATAAATAAGGCGCTAAGCGAGCTTGAGCTTACGGTGCTGTATGAGTATTTGTCGGGGAAATCGTATCAGGATATAGCAAAGACTATCGGCAAGGATACAAAAACGGTGGATAATGCCCTGCAAAGGGTGAAAAAAAAGCTTGAAAATGAATTAAATATCAAGTGATAATATTTAGTTGGGAGAAAAGTATGTATCAGGATAAAACTTTAGTATGCAGAAATTGCGGTGGGGAATTTGTGTTTTCGGCAGGAGAGCAGGAATTTTATGCTGAGCATGGATTTAAAAATGAGCCTGTAAGGTGCCCCGATTGCAGACGGGCAAAGAAACAGAGCACACGGTTTCAAAGAGAAATTTTTGAAATAGTGTGTGCAAATTGCGGTAAGGTTGCAACAATTCCGTTTGAACCTCGCCATGACAGACCTGTATATTGCAGTGAATGTTATGAAAAACATAATATATAATATCAAAAAATGACGGCGTTTGCCGTCATTTCAGACTGTCAAAAAACTGCTCGGACCGCACAAAACTTAAATATTATGGCTTGCATCTATATATAACTTATTGTCATAAATAATACTGTCGTTCTTTTACAAAAACGACAGTATTATGTGCTTTTTGCTCAAATAAACCCTACCGTACCACCGTACTGCCAC
>JAFSXU010000033.1 GCA_017443895.1 Clostridia bacterium | reverse complement strand
TTTTTGAAAGATAAAAGTAACCGCCTTCACCATTCAAATATTCTTGTACAATTTTTTGCTTAAATTCAAAATCATATTTAGACATAAAAACCGACCTCCCAATCGTTAGATTTTTTGGTCTAACTTTTGGGGGTCGGTTCATTTTGGCTCTCCTTTAACTTTATTTTACAAACTTATTTATAATTTCTTCAAGCTCCGATATTGCCGCCTCGTCGCCTTCTTTTATTGCATGGGCGATACAGTGGTTAATATGCTCGTTTAATATAACCTTATTTGTTGATTTTATTGCGGCGATTACAGCGTTTAACTGATACATTACCTCAATACAGTCCCTGTTATCATCAATCATTCTCACAACACCCTCAAGATGCCCAATGGCTTTTTTGAGCCTGTTCTGTATCTTTTTTGTTTGCTCTGCATTATGGGTGTGTGTATGATTAAGATGTGAATGAATATGCTCTGACATAAAATATATACCTCGTCTTAAAAACTACATACATAATACTACAATAAATACATTTTTTCAATAATGAGATAAAATTTTGTATAATTTTTTATGCCCCAAAGGGGATAAATATGCCCCATGGGGGATTGTAAAGAAATGGAATGTGCCGTATAATAGTTGCTGTAAATATGGAAAAAGGCGGTATGGAACAGTGCATATGGCAGACGGCTTGGTTACACCTGCTGTTGCGGGTGTAATGTATGCAGCATCAACAGCAGCTGCAATATATTCAATAAGAAAAATAAAGAGCGAGGATAAAAAAATTCCGCTTATGGGTATAATGGGCGCATTTGTATTTGCGGTACAGATGCTTAATTTTACAATTCCCGGTACAGGCTCAAGCGGACACTTATGCGGTGGATTGTTGCTATCGGCAATTTTAGGACCATACGCAGGATTTATAACAATGATTTCAATTTTGGTTATACAATGTCTTATGTTTGCAGACGGAGGCTTGCTCGCTCTTGGGTGCAACATATGGAATATGGCATTTTACGGCTGTTTTATAGGGTATTTGTTTATATATAAGCCAATAATTTCAAAAGGCAACGGCAACGGCAGGATTATACTTGCATCAGTCTTAGCATCCGTTATAAGCCTACAGCTTGGAGCGTTCTCGGTTGTAATTGAAACTATGTTATCGGGTGTGACGGAATTGCCGTTTGCGGTATTTTTATCTCTTATGCAACCGATACACCTTGCAATAGGTATAGGGGAGGGGCTTATAACCTCGGCAGTGCTTATATTTATATCCCAAACCCGACCCGAACTCTTAGATTATAATACAGAAAGTCAAAACAAATTTTCATATAAAAAGACGCTTGCAATTCTGTGCATTGCGGTTGCAGTTCTTGCAGGCGGAGTTTCGTTATTTGCATCATCTAACCCCGACGGTCTTGAATGGTCGATAGAAAGGGTTACAGGGGTAACAGATATTGATCGGGATGGAAAAATTTATAAAAAGGCCGATGATATACAAAGTAAGCTTGCAGTTTTACCCGACTATGCTCTGCCCGATAATGACAGTGCCATAGGCACATCATTATCAGGAATTGTTGGTTGCACGGTAGTTATGGTTATCTGTATCGGCGGAGCTTTGGCGGTTAGAAAAATAAGTAAAAGGAAAGCGTGATAAAAATTTGCCAAGCATTGATAATGCTGAAATTTTAGTTAAAGGTATCGAAAAACAAACACAAAACAAAAGTATAGTACATGGGTTAAACACAACCGTAAAGCTGATTTTTACGGTTGTGTTTGTGTGTCTTTTGGTATCGGTACAAAAGTATGACATATCAAAAAGCATTGCCATGTGTATACCGATAATTATGCTCTATATTGTGTCGGATATTCCGATACTTAAAACACTTAAAAAAATATGGATAGTTCTTCCGTTTTGTATTTTTATGTGCTTAGGAAACATTGTTTTTGCCACAAATATTAAATACGGTCTGTTATCGTCATTTGTGCTTCTTTTAAAGGTTATATTCAGCGTTTTATCAACAAATCTGCTTATTATGACTTCAGGTATGGAAAAAATTTGCGGTGTGCTTTCAAAAATGCATTTTCCAAATATTTTTGTAACACAGATTTTACTTACATATAGATATATCTTTGTTCTTTTAAGTGAGGTGCATACTTTAAAAGATGCGTACTCCTTGCGTGCACCAAAGGACAGGGGACTGAATATAAAAGTATGGGGTACTCTTGTTGGACAATTGTTGCTAAGGAGTATCGACCGTGCCAATGAATTATATAACAGTATGCAGTTAAGAGGCTTTAGCGGTGCTGTTACATACTCAAAAAAAGAAACTATAGGCATAATTGATTTAATCTTTACTCTGATTATGGCTTTTATGCTCTATATTTTAAGATTTACAAATATTACAAGTATTATAGGCGGTAGAATAGTGTGAAAAATAAGCGGCGCATCTCACCAATTTTGGCAGCTTGAAGTATAATCATACGACTGCGCTGTCAAAACCGGCGACCTGCTTGCTTCTTTTCCACCCTATATACTTGTGCTGTCGCAGGATAGCGGAATGGAGAATAGTATGATTAAAACACAGAATTTATCTTTTGAATATGAGAGAGGTATACCAATTCTTGACTCAATAGATATATCAGTACAGGAACACGAAAAGGTTGGTATAATCGGTGCCAACGGAGCAGGGAAGTCAACTCTCTTAAAAATTTTTGTTGGGCTTTTGGATAAATATCATGGCGATGTTAGGGTATTGGGGTATAGCGTAGAAAAGAAAAACTATGCAAAAATACGGGAGCAGGTGTCGTATATGTTTCAGGACAGCGACAACCAGCTTTTTATGCCTACGGCATTGGAGGATATTGAATTTGCGCTCAGAAACTATAAAAAATCAGAGCAGGAAATCAAACAAAGCGTAGATTATGCCATTAAAGCTACGGGCTGTGCGGATTTGATAAATAAGAGTGTCTGGAAGATGTCGGGCGGTGAAAAAAAGCTTGTATGTATCGCCACAATGCTTGCAACAAAGCCTAAAATTATGCTCCTTGATGAGCCGACAAACTCGCTTGACCCGTTTAACAGAAAAAATCTGATTGACATAATTAAAAGTCTAAAATCTACGGTAGTTATTGCATCTCATGACCTTGATATGATTTTAGATACCTGCGACAGAGTAATTTTGATGAACAACGGAAAAATCATAGCGACAGGGGAGTGTATGGAAATTTTAAGCAACAGGGAATTGCTTGAAAGTAACAGGCTCCTTTTACCCATATCACTTACGAAAAAATCAGAGCTTTAATCACTCTGATTTTGTTATTTTTCCTGCCAAAGCTTCAATGGTACGGATTGGTGCATCCTTTGCATTGCCCCAAGGCATATCCTTATTCCGATAATCAAATTTAAGCGTGAAGTTATGTATATCCTCTTGCAATGTATCAAGTTTTTTTAATTGCTTATCAAAGAGCATCGGTATAAATTCTCTTGCCTGTGAATCTGATAAGCATTTAGGTATCATTTTACAAACATCTTTAAAATGCTCCATACAAAAGCCGTTAGAATTATCAAATTTTTCTTTAAATTCGGGCTTTGTAAAGTACATATAAAGTATTACATCAATGTATCGTTCCATTGTAAAATCGACTTTTTTACAAACCATACAATCATGGCTTAGTTTGTCAGAAAAATCATACAATGAATTTGAAATATCAAATGCACCGCTTTTTTTAAACAGTCCCGATTTTGCTTTTGTCAGTGCCGATACCGATTTTTTATGCGCATCAAGTTTTTTTCTAAGCTCAATTAAATGCGTGTCCAAAACCAGCGCAAGGCTTAATTTATTCGGTTTTTCAAACATTTTTGCATAGTGCTTTTTGCAGTAGCCCCTTTCGTTTGATTCAACCCTGAAATCAGGCTCCATCATTGCCGCACCCAAAGCATATTCAACGGATTCCTTTTCAATCCTTTCTTCAAGCTCACATAACGGGCAAAGACAGGTCTTATCATATATTTCATTTACAGGTATTGTATAAATCTGCTCTTTCATTGGTATTTCTCCTGATAAAATAGTGTCTTAAGGTCATTATATACCATTTATATATGCGTTGTCAAATTCACAACAACAATATATTGCGTTTTATGGTAAATAGCACCAACAAACCTAATAAAAAATTATTTAGTTATTGGCATATGGTAGAAAAAACGGTAACAATTTGTAAAAAAGTAAAAAAAGTATTGTTTTTGCTAAGAAAATGGTATATAATTTGCAAAGTGTAATATAATGGGTAAACATAAAAATGTTTTTCTGTTTGTTGCAAGGTAATGAAAATAGAAAGAAAAGAGGTAATATCAAAATGGCTAAGATTGATTTAACTAAATATGGTATCACAGGTACCACAGAGGTTGTTTACAATCCATCATATGAAATGCTGTTTGAAGAAGAAACAAAGCCCGGTCTTGAGGGATTTGAAAAGGGACAGGTAAGTGAATTAGGCGCTGTTAATGTTATGACAGGTATCTACACAGGCCGTTCTCCTAAGGATAAGTTTATAGTTGAAGATGAAAACTCAAAGGACACTGTTTGGTGGACATCAGACGAGTACAAGAACGATAACCATAAGGCTACACCTGAGGCTTGGAAGGCTGTAAAGGAAATTGCAATCGAGGAGCTTTCAAACAAGAGACTCTTTGTTGTGGATGCATTCTGTGGTACAAATGCAGATACCCGTATGGCTATCCGTTTCATCATGGAAGTTGCTTGGCAGGCACATTTTGTTAAGAATATGTTTATCCAGCCAACAGAAGAGGAGCTTGTAAACTTCGAGCCTGATTTCGTTGTATATAACGCATCAAAGGCAAAGGTTGAAAACTACAACGAGTTAGGCCTTAACTCAGAAACAGCCGTAGTATTCAACATCACAAGCCGTGAGCAGGTAATCGTAAACACATGGTACGGCGGTGAGATGAAGAAGGGTATGTTCTCAATGATGAACTATTACCTTCCGTTAAAGGGCATTGCATCAATGCACTGTTCGGCAAACACTGATATGAACGGCGAGAATACAGCTATATTCTTCGGTCTTTCAGGTACAGGTAAGACAACATTGTCAACAGATCCTAAGCGTTTGCTTATCGGTGATGACGAGCACGGCTGGGATGATAACGGCGTATTTAACTTCGAGGGCGGTTGCTATGCAAAGGTTATTAACCTTGATAAGGAGTCAGAGCCTGATATTTATAACGCAATTAAGCGTAACGCACTTCTTGAGAATGTAACACTTGACGAGAACGGCAAGATTGACTTTGATGATAAGAGCGTAACAGAGAACACCCGTGTTTCATACCCGATCAACCATATTGAGAACATTGTTCGCCCTGTTTCAGCTGCTCCTGATGCAAGGAATGTAATATTCTTATCAGCTGATGCTTTTGGAGTATTACCTCCTGTATCAATTCTTACACCTGAGCAGACACAGTATTATTTCTTATCAGGATTTACTGCAAAGCTTGCAGGTACAGAGCGTGGAATTACAGAGCCAACACCTACATTCTCAGCATGTTTCGGTCAGGCATTCTTAGAGCTTCATCCGACAAAGTACGCAGAAGAGCTTGTTAAGAAGATGGAAAAGAGCGGTGCTAAGGCATACCTTGTAAACACAGGCTGGAACGGCACAGGTAAGAGAATTTCTATTAAGGATACCCGTGGTATTATCGACGCTATCTTAAACGGCGATATTAACAACGCTTCTACAAAGAAGATACCTGTATTTAACTTTGAAGTTCCTACAGAGCTTCCGGGTGTTGATACAAACATCCTTGATCCTCGTGACACTTATGCTGATGCAAAGGAATGGGAAGTAAAGGCAAATGACCTTGCAGACAGATTTATAAAGAACTTTGCTAAGTATGAATCAAACGAGGCAGGTAAGGCACTAAAGGTTGCAGGCCCACAGAAATAAGAATGACTGTTGCTTTTTAAAGAAGGTGTTGCTACAGGCAACACCTTCTTGATTTATATAGATTTTTGTTGTATAATACCCTTGATTATAAATCTTTGGAGAAAATATATGGCATTATTTACAATAGCTGATTTGCATTTACCGTTAGGAATAAATAAGCCTATGGACATATTTGGCGCCAAATGGGAAAATTATGTTGAGCGCATAGCAGATAACTGGCAATCGAATGTTAAAAATGATGATCTTGTTATTATACCGGGCGATTTTTCGTGGGCAACATATCTTGACGAGGCATATGCCGATTTTGAGTTTCTAAGCAAATTAAACGGTAAAAAAATACTTTTAAAAGGAAACCATGACTACTGGTGGACAACCATGAACAAGCTAAAGCAGTTTGTTTACGAGAATGGTTTTAATGATATAGATTTTATGCAGAATAATCATTTTATGTATGAGGACATTGCCTTATGCGGAACCCGTGGTTGGAAGCACCCTGCTTGGAGCGGTTTTAATGACGAGGACAGGCGGATTTTTGACAGGGAAGTAATCAGACTCAAATTATCGCTTGACAGTGCAAAAAATCAAGATAAAAAAATGGTATTTACGCATTATCCGCCAATGTCTGTGGCAGGTGAGGGGAATGAATTTGTAAATACATTAGAAGAAAATTCCGTTTTAGCCTGCATATACGGGCATCTTCATTCATATTCACATAAAAATGCGGTATTGGGTAATATTCGCGATGTGGAATATAAGCTTGTGTCGGGTGATTATATTAACTTTAATCCCGTAAAATTATTGGACTAAAAAACAAAGTGTCGTTTTATTTTCTGACACTTTGTTTCTTTTTGTTTTTCTTGCATTTTAAATGACAGCCCGGATATACTCTGCCAATCTCCATTTCAAAACATTCTTCAACCTCGTCAAGATTATCCAGACTGTAATCCTCCAAAATCCTTAGCATAACCATAGCGCAAGCGTAGGCATCATCATATGCTTGATGATGATGAAATTTAATACCCAATGCATCGCACAGATTATTTAGCTTGTGTGATGATAATTCGGGATATGCCTTTTGAGATAGCTTTACAGTGCAAAGATACTTGAATTTTGGGTATTCGATACCGAATAAATCAAGCATTGCGCACAGGACTCCCACATCAAATATTGCATTATGTGCAATCACCGTTTTGTTATTCAAATACGGCTTTAAATCGTTCCAGTATTCGTCAAATGTGGGCTTGTTTTCTACCATATACGGTTCTATACCGTGAATTTTTATATTATATTCATTAAACTCAAACGGCACAGGGCGTATATATATTTCTTTTCTTTTTACTATTTTATTATCCTCAACAACACAAAATCCAAGACTGCATGCACTTGTGAATTTTGATGTTGCAGTTTCAAAATCTATTGCTACAAAATCCATTATGTTTACCTCGTAATGGCTATTATACAACTTTTTTATGCAGTTGTAAAGGTTAATTTGAGCGGTATGCGCTAAATTTGACAAATGAACTTTGATGGCTTATAATAATTACATATTATATATGAAAGTGAGACATACATATGAAATTTGGAATAATAGGCGCAATGGACCTTGAGGTAAATGCATTAAAGGATAAAATGGATAAAGCTGTCATTACTACCATAAGCTCGGTTGATTTTTACAGCGGAAAAATAAACGGAGTAGAAACAGTGGTTGCGACCGCAGGTGTTGGTAAGGTAAATGCCGCAATTTGCGCACAGACTATGATACTTACATTCAAGCCCGATATTATTATAAATATCGGCGTTGCGGGCGGATTATCGGGCGAGTTTGAAATTGGCGATATCGCTGTTGCAACAGCTGTTGTGGAACACGATATGGACACATCGCCGTTAGGTGACCCTGTAGGCTTTATATCAGGTATGAACAAGGTGTATATGGATTGTGACAAAGAGCTTTCGGATGTGCTTTTAGAGGTTGCAAACCAAATAGGGGAGATAAAGGCAATAAAAGGTGTTATTGCATCGGGAGACCAGTTTATAAGTGAAGATACGGCACGAAACAGAATAAAGTCCAATTTTAATGCTATTGCAGCTGAAATGGAGGGTGCAAGTATCGGTCATGTGTGTACGGTAAATAATGTTCCGTTTGCGGTTCTTCGTGCCATTTCTGACGGTGCAAACGACGGTGCAACAATGGATTATCCTACATTTGCAAAATCTGCGGCAAAAAATTCTGTCCGGATTATGCTAAATGTTCTTGAAAAATACAGTAATTTATAAAAAAAGCTTATGCGATACATTGAAATTCCAAATACCCCGAACATATGTTCAAACAGGGTGCTTGTATCAGAAAAAATAGGTACGGAGTCTTTGCAATCCCTGAAAAACTTAGGAATTGAGCCAATTTTTGCGTTTGTCAGCAATAGGGTTATGAGCGAAATTTCACATCATGCCGATATTACAATTGCACATCTTGGCAAAAACAGGTTCATATGCAGTCCTGACAGCTACAGCTATTATAAAGATATACTTACAGGCGCAGATTTGATTTGCGGACCTTACGATTTAGGAAAAATTTATCCCAATGATGTATATTATAATATCACAGTACTAAAAGACTATATTTTTGCTTATAAAAATCAAATAGAAATTCTTAAAATGAACAATCCTATGTCGCAGAAAATTTTAAAAGCAAACCAGGGGTATACAAAGTGCAATATTTGCGTTGTAGATGACAATGCAATAATAACATCTGATATAAGCATTTATAATGAAGCAAAAAAGAATGATATTGATGTACTGTTGATTAAAAGCGGAGAAATTGAGCTTGACGGATTTGACTACGGATTTATCGGCGGCGCAACGGGTAAGCTTTCAAAAAACATTCTCGCATTAAACGGAGAGTTAAAAACACACAGTGACGCAGATAATATAAAAGCATTTTGTAAAAATTACGGTGTGGATATATATGAGCTTAAAAAAGGTGATATTTGCGATATTGGTTCAATTTTGCCAATATCCTATTAAAAATACACTCTAAGTATAATAAATGGCAATTTATTTGAGTTAAATCCTTATTTGGATATCCCCTGTTAAATTGTCATATTATGGTAACATTATTACTTTTTTAGTATTTACTTGCAAATATTTTATATTTAGTATATAATGAGAAATGTATAAAATTCAGAAGGCTATTTTATAAAGAGCAATATTATTGTTGGAGGTTATATATTATGTGTGGTATAGTTGGCTATATCGGAAAAAATCAGGCGTCTCCTATTTTACTTGACGGACTTGCAAAGCTTGAATACAGAGGTTATGACAGCGCAGGTATTGCAGTTTTTAACAACGATAAAATAGAGTTTGCAAAATCAAAAGGACGCTTGCAGGTTTTATCCGATAAAATTCACGGCGGTGATGATGTTAAAGGTACTATGGGAATCGGTCATACCCGTTGGGCAACCCACGGCGAGCCCTCAGATACCAATGCCCACCCTCACCTATCGTCATCGGGAAGATTTGCGGTTGTACATAACGGCATAATTGAGAATTATATGTCATTAAAGAAAAAGTTACAGGACAAAGGCTTTGAATTTATATCCGAAACAGATACCGAAGTTGTTGCCCACTTATTTGAGTATTACTATAAGGGCGATATCATGGATGCGGTTATAAAGGTAATAAATCGCGTGGAAGGTTCATATGCATTGGGTGTTCTATGTTCTGACTACCCTGATGAGTTTGTTGCAGTAAGAAAAGCAAGTCCTATGATTGTAGGCCTTGGCGATGGTGAAAACTTTATTGCATCAGATGTTGCGGCAATCTTAAAGCATACAAGGGATATTTATTATCTTGAGGATAACGAGATAGTTGTATTAAAAGCAGACGGCGTTAAGATTTATAACACCGATAAGGAAGAAATTCAAAAAGAGGTATCAAAGGTTACCTGGGATATTGATGCGGCCGAAAAAGGCGGTTACGAGCACTTTATGATGAAGGAGATCGAGGAACAGCCTACAGCTTTAAGAAACACTATCTCCCCTCGTATACAGAACGGAAAAATTGTTCTTGACAGTGTATCCTTGACAACCGAGGATATAAAGAAAATAAGAAAGATTTATATTGTAGCTTGCGGCAGCGCATACCATGTAGGAGTTGTTGCAAAATATGTAATTGAGAAAATGTGCAGAATTCCCGTTGAGACACAGCTTGCATCTGAATTCAGATATTGTGACCCTATAGTCGGCGCAGAGGATTTGGTTATTGCAATCAGTCAATCGGGCGAAACCGCAGATACATTGGCAGCACTCAAAGAAGCCAAAAATCACGGTGCAAGAATATTATCAATTGTAAATGTTGAAGGCTCGGCTATTGCAAAGGCATCTGACGATGTTATTTACACATGGGCAGGCCCCGAAATTGCCGTTGCTACAACTAAGGCATACAGTACACAGTTATCTGTTATTTACCTTATTTCAACATATATGGCTGATAAGCTCGGGCTTTTAACAAGCGGTGAATATAAAAAGCTTGTTGAGGATATTGAAAAATTACCGCAAATGGTTGAAGATGTTTTAAAGAACAAGGATCAGTTACAGTACCTTGCATCAAAGTTCTATAACTGCCATTCCATATTCTTTATCGGCAGAAATCTCGACTATGCCGTTGCACTTGAAGGATCATTGAAGCTTAAGGAAATCTCATATATCCATTCAGAGGCATATGCCGCAGGCGAATTAAAGCACGGCACAATCTCACTTATTGAGGACGGGACTTTGGTTATAGCACTTGCTACAGGCTCAGAGCTGTTTGATAAAACAGTATCAAATGTAAAAGAGGTTAAAGCAAGAGGCGCGGTTGTAATGGGAGTTACCACCGAGAACGAGGATATGAGCGATGTTGCAGACCATATTATCTCCCTCCCTGCCGTTTCAGAGCTGCTTATGCCGTCGCTTACGGTTATTCCGCTTCAATTATTCAGCTATTATGTCGCATCGAACAAAGGCTGTGATATAGATAAGCCGAAGAACTTGGCAAAATCTGTTACAGTTGAATAATGTACATTATATAAACCAACAGGATGGTGAGTTATTCACCATCCTGTTTTTCTTCTTTGCGTTTATTAAGTTTATTATATTCCTTATAGGTTTTTGAATACATATCATTCTTATATTCAGACGGTGTCATGCCGGTATATTTTTTAAAGTTTCTGTTGAAACTCCTTGCGTTTTCAAAACCGCAATTTAGGTATATATCCCCTATTGATGCATTTTTATTGTTTATAAGGTAGCATGCATGACTTATCCTGTATCGGTTCAGATATTCGGTATAACTCATATTCATAGCCCGAATAAACTGCTTTGACAGATACGCATAATCGTATTTTAAAATTTTAGCTGCATCCTTTAGCGAGCACTCCTTTGAAAAGTTTTCCTCTACAAAAGACAATATTCTATGTATCAGCTTAAAATCGCCCATAACATTGGCTCTTTTAAATGTAGTGGTATCTACAAGAGTTCCTATTGCCTTATAAAGAATTGATTTCTGTATAAATACATTATCGGTAAACGCCCGCTCCTGACCGAAATCAAACCCCACTACCCTATTATTCTCCGGCACAAGATTTTTGTATTCGGAATAGAACATACCGACAAGCTCCGGGGAAAAGATTATCAGATTTATCATTGAATACCCTTGGCTTTCAAAGCTGTGTATCTGATTAGGGAATATTATAAGCACATCGCTTTCCTTTAAATTATATTCAACATCATCAATTATTACTCTCATTTCCCCCGAAATAACACTCAAAAGCTCGTATGAACGGTGAAAATGAGGCGCAAAATTAAAATTTTCAATTATATTCGGCCTGTATATTGTATTGTCGCCAAATAATTCATTTTCATAAAAAAACATAATATGCTCCTTATTTAGGACTAATTTTGTCTATGAACATAATAGACTGTTTTTGAATATTTGTCAATAGTTTTATGATAATTACTCCAAAAAAAGAGGAAATGCATTATGCAAATCCTCTTTTTGTACAGCTTTATTGATGTATGCTTGGTATAATTTAGTCTACTCTTGCCTGTGCAAACTCCGAAATTGTAGTTTCTGTATCGTCCATTGATACATATCTTACATATCTCGGATAGAGCGGACAGCCAAAGTAATACTTTTCATATTCGTCCTTTACTCCGTCCGAAATCCTGTCTGCAAGGCCAATCTGCCACGATGTACCGTTTGATGAATAATCAATTCTGAATTTATGAATTTTATCATCGCCAAACGCTATAACTACCGCAGGGACACCTGCCCAGCTACCGTTATCAATAGTTACACAACCGCCTGCAGGGATTGTAACAGAAGTACCTAAATCATAATCAATAACTGCCGATGCATCCTTTGGCTCCTCTGCCTCCTGACCTTCTTCAAGGTTATAATCAGCCTTGTCTAAAGCTGTTGCGGCAGTTATATTTATTCTTAGTCCATTGCTCTCATCACCGTAGTTTTCAATTTGGCTATAGTCATTGTTTACCTTATTTGCAACAGGCTTAATCTTCTCTATCTCATTATAAACCTGCTCCTGCGAAACAGGATTATCAACAGTAGAAACAACTATTAGAGCATCACCTGTACCTGCATTTGGCATATAGCCAACACGCCTGTCAAGCGCCTCACCAACAGCTCTTAACGGCACAAATGTTCTGTCGTCGGATATTACAGGAGCTGTATCCATTGTTAAACTCTTACCGTCTACTGTGTAGCTCGAATTGTCAGGTACCATCCTGATAGCACGCTTTCTAAGCTCAATTGTAATTTCCCTTGTATCGTTATCATATGCTACATCTGCGCCGAATGCCTCTGCAATAAACCTTAACGGTACCATAGTTCTGTCATTTGAGTTGATGTATGGCTTTACATCAAGATTATCATTATCAACTCTTCTCTTTGCACCGTTTACCAAAGCCGTTGAATAGCCCGGCACCAATTCAACCGTATCACCAAAATACAAGTCCTTAATACTCCAGTACTTCTTTGAATAGTCAGGGTTTGAGAAAATACCGTCATCACCCTTGACGCTTATATCGGGTACAGGAATTTTGTCTGCATCAAAGCCAAGATTATAATCAACATGCGGAGGCTGGTTATAGCATACATTCTGCCAACCGATAGCATCACGGTATTCCCAGTTATGCATTAAGGTAGGTATCCTGTACGATGTAGGAATGGTTGTTGTATAAATTCTTAAATGCTCCATATCATCGGCAGCAAATATTAAATCCTCTCTCCAGTCGCCGATTATATCAGCCTGCAAGCATGGGTTTGACTTTGCCGCATTTATTGAATGAGCGCCAACCGCCTTAAATATAGGCTTTATTTCCTGTTCCTTTGAGTTCCATTTATATACGGCGTTGCCGTCATAAACCTCTTTTCCCAAATCGCCGTCCCAATAGATTGTAGCGTTTGTAGGCATTGAATAGTTTGTTGATATTACAGTACCGTCAGAGGCTGTAAGCACTCCGTATGCGCTCCACGCTTCAGCGCCTTCATAATTTGGATCAATATCACCGGCACACGCTCTGCCGTTATCCGTTTCTGTCTTTATTCCGTATATAAATTCTCCCGTTCTTGCATCACGCATTGCAAAGCCATAATCAACGCCTCTGTATTCCTGACATGTATATACCTCAAGTCCGGGGTTTGAAAGAACAAAATCACCCAAATGCTGTGCATCGCCATGTCCTAAGTTAGTTGAATACATCGGTGTGCCATCGTTATCCAATACAAGATTGCCAAACACTAACTCGTCTTTACCGTCATAGTCAATATCTGCTACAGTGAGGTTATGATAGCCTTGTCCGCTGTATGGGTGCGATCCGTCTTCCATAGTATATTCAGGAGCTGTTGAATCAAATTCAAAATCCTTTACTATCTTTCCATTCTCAAGGTGGTATGCACCTATGCAGGTTCTTCCGTAGTAGCCTCTTGACTGAATAAATGATGTGTGGACGCCGTCAAAGCAAGCATATCCGCCCAAATATCTCTCTGAACGGTTGCCCCAGTCATCGCCCCACGATGAAATATCCCATTCTGTTCCGTCTGAGTACTTACCCTTTGACTGCTGGAAATACGGAATTGAATCAATAACAGAGCCGTCACTGCCCTTAAATACAGTGTTATATAACGGTCCTTCCAAGTTCTTGCCGTTTGAATCACGCCAATCCTTTTTAGCATCACCTATAACCGTACCGTCACCTGCAACAGTGCCGTCGGCTGTTCGCATTGAAACCTCTGCGGCACCGTCGCCGTCAAAATCGCCTACGATAAACTGCGTATCGTGTGGGCCTTGACGGATATTCATACCTAAGTCTATTCTCCACATTTTTGTACCGTCAAGCTCGTACGCATCAATGATACAATTATTTGTAACACCGCCTTTGCCGGCATCAATATCAATACTATCCCACTTTAAGACAATTTCCATATCTCCGTCGCCGTCAAGATCACCAACCGACACATCACCCGGTCTGTATATGCCTGGATTTGTACCTACAGGAGAATCCGCAGGCTTATCAACAGGGATTTCAAAATAGCCCTTATCCCAAACAGACACCTCATCGCATTTCGGTGACTCAACACCGTCAACAACAGTGCTTACGCTGTATTTATCGGTAGCCTTACCCGATGTATCTGTATAGTTTGTAAGAGACATTGGCTCTTCATTTAACTTTGTTCCATTCTTATACAGGTTATACTTAACCTCAAGGCTTTCATAACCTAACCAACGCCATGAAATAAAATTTCCGTTTTCTGTAGTTACCGCAACAAGACCTCTGTCCAAATTTTCCATCGGTCTTTTCATTTCAGGCTTATTGTCTATGAGCTTTTGAGTTTCTGCCGCACCTGAAACAGGATTGCTGATTGTAAGGTTATCCCCCACCTTGCAAACAATTTCCTTCGTTCCGTTAAGCTCAGATGCCAAAGATGACGGCACTGCGCCCAAAGCCATAGCCAAAACAGCGCTTATAGAAATTGCTTTTCTCAATATATGCTTCTTGTCCACATACATCCCTCTCTTTCAAGTTAATATATAAACATAATAACATATTTTAAGGGCATTGTCCATAATTTTTTTGGTATTTTTCACTAATTTATTTAAAAAAACTGTTTTTTAAACAGCATTTATCACCAAAAAATCAAAGAAATAAGCTTGCACCTAAAATAGATTTTTCAAATAAAAAGCGCCAAGATGTACTTGACACTTTTATCATATTACCAATTTATATCAGTGGGTGGTAATTCGTTTGGCTTTGTAAGGCAAATTCTGTCAAAGCGTATTCCGCTTGTAAGAGAATATATATTTAGTTTATGCCTGCCTTTAGCTAATGAAATATCTTTTAATTGCGTCCAATGCCATATCTGCTCCGTTTCATATCTCCACAGTCTGCCACGGTTATATAATTCACCCTTTTCATAAATTTTACCGTCATCAACGGAAAATGTTACAAACGATTGAGGCATTCTCGATTCCTTTGTAAGCACCCACAGAGAATATTCACCTCCAACGGTATCTATCATATAACTAAGACAAGGTGCGGTTTTAGGATTTTTGCTGTAGTCTGTATAATCTGCTTTTGTGTATAATGCTATTGAACTGCTTGCATATGATGCACTGTTACAATGTAAAAACTCACTTGTTGCATTTGCAAATTCCGTATTTGCCAATGCCGACGCTGCATCAATTTTAATACATCCGTTTTCTTCTTTAAATATGTCTTTACCTTTGTTTAAAAGCTCCGACTTTTTAATTTTATTTCCGTATCCAATGTCATATTTATCAACAGTAGCCTTTAATAATGTGTTTTCAGAGAGCTTCCCAATACCAAATACCTGCGGTCTTGGCGGTAATGTTTTATCAATATGGTAAAAATCATCATCTAACAGTCTTGGCAAAGCCTGTTTTTTGCCCGTATACAGCTTTGGGACATTTACATATTTTCTGTCTCCCAAATAGAGTGTAAGCTGTGAAAATGCAAAATACTTATCAATGCTTTTAAGAGTCAGCGTATGTGTGCCTTTTGTAAGAACACCCAAATCAAGAAACAGCCTGTCAACATTGTTTAAAATGTTGTATTTCCAGTTCCCCTTATGCTCGTCATTTGACTCGCTCTCGACTGTTATATAATTGCCATGGTCAAGGCTTATGCCTACTCTTATCCTTCCTACCGAATTAAGCGACGGTGTTCGGTCAATTTCAAGGCATACATTATTGTCACAAGACATATCAAACTCATACGATACTTCCCTGTCCCCTGCCTGAGCTTCAAGAATATCACCACAGCATCTTCCAAGCCTTTTTATGATCTCCCAGCCCTCGGACTCTTTTATACCAAGGCTTATAATACCGTTATCATCACTGCATTTATTGACTATAACCTCTACAGGTACGGTTTTTGATTTACCGTTTGAGGATATTACTATCTCACCGCTGTTATTTTCTAAATGTTTTGGTGACACTAAAATTCTTGTTTCATCATTTACTGTCCCCTCATCCTCTGATACTAAAAGCCAATCGGGGTATGTTATTTTATAGTCTAACTGTTTATTCCCCGATATACCAATATCAATCCATTTATCGGAGGTATCATGGAATGTAAGAGATGTATCGTTATTATATACCGATATTATAAGCTCGCTGTCGCTTGGGATTTCAACAGGCGGTGTGCATATAGGATGCATTGCACCAACAGGCGGTGGAAATGTTTCGGGTAAGAGTATACCATTCCATTTACCGTCAAGCATAATATGGTTATAGTATTTAATCAGCTCACGCTTTTTATTGTCAAATTCAAGCGATACTTGGGTATATTTTTCTGCTGCCTTAAGCATTCCCAAATTATAGCAGTGCGTTGATCTGTCGGCATAGTAATACTGCGCGTTCATATAATATCCTGCATGAATTTTCATAAGCACAAGCTCATAAAACGCAGGTTTTTCATCATCTGGCAAAGCATAGTACAGCTCATTTGCCATGGTATATAAATCACGGTATGTATTTATTCTGTCCGTCCATTCGTCGCCGTAGGAATTTAAGGAAAATACATCATTTTCCAGAAACTCAACCTTTCTTACATCTGTGAGCAAATCAAATTCGTTAAATATTTTTGCACAAGCCTTGCCAATGTTATTGCTGAAATTCTTGTTTATCCACTGTTCGATGTATTTATCAACATCATCTGTTGTAGTTTCTTTTGTTATTTCCCATGCGTATCTTACGAAAAATTCAAGCTCAGGTTCAATAGGCTTAATCGCGCCTACATTTAACACCCACAGTTTTTGTATGCCGTTATCATATGCTTTTTTCAGTTCATTTTTTGTTTTTGCTATCGGAATTGAGCATATAAACAGATATGATGCATTCGGTGGCGACCAATACGAATTATGGTAGTATATCCCGTTTCCCCCGCTTCTTTTTCTATCGGCAATTGACGGGTATCTTCTGATGTTTCCGTAGTTATCATTGGACCAGATAAGAGTCAAATCCTCAGGCACTTTTAGACCTGCATCGTAAAGGTTTAGCACCTCTTTATATGGGACAAAGGTTTTTAAGGTATCCTTTCCCACTTTTTCATCAAGCATTTTCTCCTGATCGTGAATAATAAGCTCCAAAAGCTCAATTTTCTTTTTTATAAGCTCATCACCCGAGTATTTTTCTAATTCTCTTACCTCAAATCCGCTGTCATGAATACCGCGCATACCAAGAGTATAGCTTACCTCAAAATCCTTGTTCTGATCTATACTCTCGCCCCAATATTCCTTTAAAATTTCTCTGTTTGCGCCCTCTATCGAATAATCATATTCAACGCCACTGTAACCCTTTTTATCAAGCCACGGCAACCATTCGCGGTTATTTGAGCGCATAAGCATATCACAGTGCGAAGTACCGACAACTATACCCATTTTATCTGCCAATGCACCGTTTTCGGGCTTTATATTAAATGAGTTTACATGCATTGCAGGCCATATATAGTTTGCCCTTAGTCTTAATAAAAGCTCAAATATCTTTTCATAGGTTTTAACTCCTATTGTTTCCTCGCCCATATTAAGCTGTACCCAGCGCTCTAATTCTTCTTCGTCATTTATAAATATTCCTCTGTATTCGACTGTCGGATAGTCTGTTTCCATAAAATTATCGGGAATTTCTATCCTATCCTTTTTCTTGACGGGTACATCTGCAAAGAAATACCACGGCGAAACACCGATATTCTCGCAAAATGTGTATATTGCATAAACCGTTCCACGCCTGTCCGTACCGCCCAAAAACAGCTTTGAATTTTTCTCGGCTATTACATATGTTTCCTTATGCAATATGCCGTTTTTATCCTTTAATTTATCAATGTCAACATAACTTTCAAAATCCTCAGATACACCAAAAGTACCGATAACTATTTCAGTATCGGTACCCGTATGTGTATCAAGAACTTTACTTAAATCTGTTTTTAAATTAGCTGCCGCAATTTTAACCGCATCTGTTTCATTATCCGATACGGTTATCTTTACACCGCAGCCTTTATTTAATAAAAAGCTCATAAACCATTTTCCTTTTAATTATTTGTTTTTTGCCAGCGACTCCCAAAGTCCGCAAATATATGCAGCTCCTAATGCTCTGTCATATAAGCCGTATCCGGGCATTGCCTTTTCGCCCCAAAGCATTCTGCCGTGGTCGGGTCTTATAACTCCGTCAAAACCGTCGTCATAAAGTGCCTTTACAATCTCGTATAAATCAAGCGATCCGTCTGCACTTAAATGACAAGCCTCTTCAAACTTACCGGGTGCGGTGTGCTTAATGTTTCTGATATGTGCAAAGTGTATTCTGCCCTTTAAGGCGTGGATAATGTCAACAATATCGTTATCGGGATTTGAGCCTAAAGAGCCTGTACACAAAGTCACGCCGTTATATACGCTTGGAACTGCCTCGCACATCCTTACCAGACCCTCTTTTGATGTGATAATTCTCGATAAACCGAATACGCTCCATGCAGGATCGTCAGGGTGGATTGCCATTTTAATACCGTACTTTTCACAGGTTGGCATAATAGCCTTTAAGAAATATACCAAGTTATTAAATAATTTCTCAGCGTCAACATCTGCATATGCTTCAAAAAGCTCTTTAATTTTTGACAATCTCTCAGGCTCCCAGCCGGGCATTACATAGCCGTTTGAGTTTTTGTCCATACTTTCAAATAAAGTATTTGGATCAATCTTGTCAACCTCTGCCTGGTCGTATGCAAGCACATTTGAGCCGTCCTCTCTCGGCTTTGCAAGATCTGATCTTGTCCAGTCAAATACAGGCATAAAGTTATAGCAGACAAGGTCTATTCCCTCTTTACCTAAGTTTTCAAGTGTTTTTATGTAGTTTTCTATATACATATCACGGTCATTTGAGCCAATCTTTATTGAGTCGTGAATATTAACGCTCTCAATACCCGATAACTCCATTCCACCATCAGCTATTTCTTTCTTTAAAGCACGAATTTCATCAACCGTCCAAAGCTCGCCCGCCTGCTTATAATAAAGCGTTGAGATTAAACCCTCAACATATCTTATCTGTCTTAACTGCTCCAAGGTTACGCTGTCATAACCCTTGCCGTAATAGCGCATTGTCATTTTCATAATAATATACCCTCCTAAATTATAATGTTTTTAAAGTTTCTCTTATCGCGCCCGTGCCTTTTAGCATTGACACTATATATTTTTCAATTTTATTACCTAAGCCAACCTCATACAAGTCAGAGCCGAATATGGTCTTGTCGCTTAGTATCTTTGATAATTTTCCGTCTGCGCTTTGAGGCTTGCCCAAAACAACTCCGTCAAGCCTTGCTTTTAAGTCCAAAAGCAGTGGATCGGGACTTTGTACAAATTCGTTTCCGTTATCGTCAACACCGATTAAATACCTTATCCAACCTGCTATTGCCATAGGAATTGCATTTAATGATGAGGCGTCAAGCTCATCTGATTTTACATATGATTTAATGGTTTCTCCGTATCTTATTCCGACCTTTTGAGATGTATCGGTTGCAATTCTTTGCGGTGCATCGGGGATATTTGGATTTGGAAGTCTGTCCTCAATTACCTCTTTTACAAATTCTTGCGGATTGATTATTTCGGGATTTATCACAACCCTCATACCCTCTTGTGCAATTCCATTAACTAATTTTACAAGGTCACTGTCTTTCATTTCCTCCCATATGGTAGTGTACCCCAATGTACAGCCGAATACCGCAAGCGCAGTATGCAAAGGATTAAGGCAGGTTGTAACCTTCATTGTTTCCGATTTATTTACAATTTCTCTTGTTGTCATATAAACGCCTGCAGCCTCTAACTTCGGTCTGCCGTTTGGGAACACATCCTCAACAACAAGATACTGCGGAATTTCCGCATTTACAAACGGAGCGATATATGTACTTTTCGATGTTATAACGCTGTCCATGCCCTCAATGCCGAGGCTTTCAAGCTCTGCCTTTACCTTGTCCGATGGGCGTGGTGTTATTTTATCAATCATACTCCATGGGAAGGATACTTTATCATTAAGGTAGTCAATAAACTCTTTTGGAGCTTTGCCCTCTTTTACCCACGCATTTGCAATTGTCATAACGCTTGATTGTAACTTTTCACCGTTATGTGAACAGTTATCCATACTTACAACCGCCAAAGGCATAGCACCGTTTTTAAATCTTACATAGAGCATATACGTAGTAACGCTCATTGCATGAATTGGATTTTTAGGACCTCTCTCAATATCTGCCTTTACAATATCCATTAAATCTCCGTTTGGTGCTTTTATATTATAGCCCTTTTCGGTAATGGTATAGCTCATCATCTGAAGCGACGGATTTTTTGCAATTTTTTCTAAAGTTTCATAATCGTTTGACTTAACTCCGTCTGCCACTCCGCCCAAAACCTCCATATCGAGGTTTGAGTTTTTATCCATCATAACATTTAATGTAAGCGAGTCAAAAGGCTTATAAATCTTATCAATTATGTCAAAGTCGAATGTTTCAATTGCAATTATACCTGTATCGTCTAAGCCTTTGTTTAAAATCTCTTGTGCAATTGAGCCGATGAAGCCTCTGAAAATATTACCTGCGCCAAAATGTACCCATTTTGGATTTTTCAATGTGTTTTCCTTAACTGCCTTAACATCATAGCACGGTAGCTTTATTCCTTGTTTCTCCCATGCGTCTTTGTTCTTGATTTCGTTTAATGACAACCTCATAACGAGCATCTCCTTTTTCTTTGATAACTAAAGTATAGCATTTCATTTTTTACTGATTTTGCTCTAATTTATATTTTTCTTGTACATTCTTGCTATTTATGATAAAATATTGTACGAGGTGAATACATATGAAAAAACCGTTCTTTACAAGCTATAGTGATGTATGGATAGAGCATTTAAAAACATATGAAAAATTCGATATTCCCGTTCAGCAATACCATGAGGGATATGAACTTTTTTTGGTCATAAACGGAGAAAGAACGATATTCTTCGGAGATAACTGTTATCGGATGAAACGCGGTGATATGGCGGTCATAAAGCCGTTTGAACTGCACACCGCAGAAAGCTGCGATGTTGAATTTTATGAAAGATATGTTATAAATTTTAATGTTGATGATTTTAAGTGCATATTATCCGATAATGAAATAAAACTAATATTTAAGGATTTTAACTCAAATCTTTTGCATTTTGAAGAGCACGAATTTAATATTTTGTATGACTCCTTCAAGGTTGCGGATAAAATGTCAAAGATAAAAAATCCGTTGTCAAAAAAAGCAACAATGTCTGCAATTTTAACTATTATAATGCAGTTAAAGACAATTCCAATGATACCGGTATCGCAAGCGGCATATAATATTTCTCCCGATATAACAGATGCAATTAACTATATAAATCTACACTATAAGGATAACATTACCCTTGACATTTTAACAGATAAACTACATATAAGTAAATTCCATTTTTGCAGACTGTTTAAAGAAACTACGGGAACAACATTCTTGGAATATTTAAACAATGTCCGCCTTGCCCATGCCCACAGGCTTCTTGCCGACGGTAAATTTACCATTCAAGACATTGCACAAAAATCCGGCTTTGGCTCGGCAGCATATTTTTCAAGGATATTTAAAAGAACTTACGGAATGTCTCCAAAGGAATTTAAAAATAAAATCTGAGTGAGTTTACATAATCACAAAATATAGGATTTTATTGGCATTTTTATACAATATCTATTGATTTTATAAAAATATTATGTTATAATTTCGATATATAATATACTGTAAACGGAGAGAAAGTACTATGAAACAGTTTGATACCACAGATTTACCTGTAAAACCAAGAATAAAAAAGCTGATTGCGGACTTATTTGAGAAATTACCCGAAATTGAAGCAGACCGTGCAGTCCTTTTAACCGAAAGCTATAAGCAGACGGAGGATTTGCCGATTATTAAGCGCCGTGCATTGGCTTTTTATCATATTTGTGAGAATATTCCTATAACTATTCGTGATATGGAGCTTGTAGTAGGCTCTGCAACAAAGGCGCCAAGAGGCTGTCAGGTATTCCCCGAATACTCATATGAGTGGCTTGAGGCGGAGTTTGACACGGTTGAAACCCGTGAAGCAGACCCATTCTACATATCAGAGGAAACGAAAGCAAAATTAAGGCAAGTTTATCCGTACTGGAAAAACAAAACTACATCAGAGCTTGCAACGGCGTATATGGCACCTGAGGCAAGACTTGCAATAGAGCATAATATGTTTACGCCCGGTAACTATTTCTATAACGGTATCGGTCATTTTACCGTTGATTACGGAAAGATTATAAAAATAGGCTACCGTGGGTTAATGGAAGAGGCGGCAGCCGAGCTTTCAAGAATAAATTTATATGATGCCGACTATACAAGAAAGAAAGAATTTTTAGAGTCGGTTATCATTTGCTGTGATGCGGCAACCATATATACAAAGCGTTATGCTGCTCTTGCAAAGGAAATGGCAATGTCATGCCCCGATCCTGAGCGCAAACATGAGCTTGAAATAATTTCTAAAAACTGCCAAAGAGCGCCTGAGTACGGTGCAACATCATTCTATGAAGCATGCCAGTGTTTCTGGTTTATTCAGATGCTCTTGCAGGTTGAATCAAGCGGTCATTCAATATCCCCCGGTCGTTTTGACCAGTATATGTACCCATATTATAAAGCCGATATGGACAAGGGTATTTTAACAAGAGAGTTTGCCCAGGAGCTTACAGACTGTATCTGGGTTAAATTAAATGACTTAAACAAATGCCGTGATGCGGCGTCTGCCGAGGGTTTTGCAGGTTACAGCCTGTTCCAGAACCTTTGTGCAGGCGGTCAGACAGAGGACGGGCTCGATGCTACAAACGATATGTCATTTATCTGTATTCAGGCGTCAATGCACACCCTTCTCCCTGCCCCGTCATTCTCTGTTCGTGTATGGAACGGAACGCCAAATATATTTATGATTAAGTGTGCAGAGCTTACAAGAACAGGTATTGGTCTTCCTGCTTATTATAACGATGAGGTAATTATTCCTGCGCTTATGTCAAGAGGCGCAACCTTGCAGGAGGCACGAGGCTATAACATCATAGGCTGTGTTGAACCGCAGGTACCGCACAAAACAGATGGCTGGCATGATGCGGCATTCTTTAATATGTGTCGTCCTTTGGAATTGGTATTCTCAAACGGTGTTGATAAGGGCGTACAGGTAGGCTTAAAGACAGGCGATGTTACAAACTTTAAGACCTTTGATCAGTTCTTGAATGCATATAAAAAGCAAATGCAGTATTTTATTCAGCTATTGGTTAATGCCGATAATGCTATTGACTGCGCACACGCAGACCGTTGTCCTTTGCCGTTCCAGTCGGCAATGATTGATGATTGTATCGCAAAAGGAAAGTCATTGCAGGAGGGCGGTGCAAGGTATAACTTTACAGGTCCTCAGGGTTTTGGTATTGCAAATGTGGCAGACTCATTGTATGCAATAAAGACCTTGGTATATGATGAGAAAAAGGTTAGTATTTCTGAATACAAAGACGCTCTTATGAATAACTTTGGTAAGGGCTATACACAAAAAGCTATAAAGAATATGTTAGAAGAGGCGGCAGAGCATCTTGCTCATCAAGGAAAGCCTGTTACAAAGGATATATTAAACGATATGTTTATAGCTTTAAGGGATAATACACTCTGTACAGACGCCGAAAAGGCTAAATATAATGAGCTTTTAGAGCTTATTGACAATGTTCCAAAATACGGTAACGATATTGAAGAGGTTGACCTCTTTGCAAGAAATTCAGCGTATATATACACCCGTGAGCTTGAAAAGTATAAAAACCCCCGTGGCGGTATGTACCAGGCAGGCTTATACCCTGTATCTGCAAATGTTCCGCTTGGAGAGCAAACAGGCGCAACACCTGACGGCAGACTTGCAAATACGCCTGTAGCAGACGGTGTCGGTCCATTCTCTGGTAAAGATAAATTCGGTCCTACAGCCGCAACAAACTCTGTATCTGTGCTTGACCATGCAATTGCATCAAACGGCACATTGTATAATCAAAAGTTCCACCCGTCAGCGCTTGCAGGAATGAGCGGATTGCAGTCATTTGCCGATTATATAAGAGCGTACTTTGACCGTAAGGGTATGCATATGCAGTTTAATGTAGTGTCAAGAGAAACATTGCTTGATGCTCAGGCACACCCTGAACAGTATAAATCACTTGTTGTACGAGTTGCAGGATATTCTGCGCTGTTTACAACTTTATCAAAATCCTTGCAGGACGATATTATAAATCGTACCGAGCAGACATTTGGTATGTAACTAAGGGGATCGGATAATGCATAATATTTTAGAAACAAAAGGCAGAATTTTTGATATTCAGCGTTATTCCATACATGACGGACCGGGAATACGGACAATTGTATTTTTAAAGGGCTGTGCCCTTAGATGCCGTTGGTGCTGTAACCCCGAGTCGCAGAGCTTTGAACCTCAGAATATGTTTTTTGGTGGCAAAAACGAGCTTATTGGTCAGGATGTAACCGTTGGCGAGGTATTGCAAACCGTACAGAAGGATATTTTCTATTACCGCAGGAGCGGAGGAGGAATTACCTTATCGGGCGGTGAGGCAATGCTGCAGCCTGATTTTGCAAACGATTTGTTGGAGGCTTGTCACAGGGCAGGTATAAATACCTGTATAGAAACAACAGGTATTGCAAAATGGGAGGTTATCGAAAGATTTTTGGGCAATCTGGATTATGTTTTAATGGACATAAAGCATATGAATAACGAAAAGCATTTGGAATATACAAAACAGCCAAATACAAAAATAATTGAACACGCAATAAGAATTTCCGCAACAGGTGCAAATCTTACAATAAGAACGCCTGTTATCCCCGGATTTAACGATAATGTCGAGGATATTACAGATATTGCAAAGTTTGTAAGACTCCTCCCCGGTGATCATCACTTGCATCTGTTACCGTATCACAGACTTGGCGAGGATAAATATTCAGGTCTTAACCGTGATTATTTCTATAAAGGTATTCCGCCTATGGATATGGATAAAATGAAGGTGTTGTTAGAGGCTGCACAAGCTGTCGGAATTGAAGCGCAAATCGGCGGTTAATAATGATACATAAATAGGGTGTTGTCTTTTCTGACAACACCCTATTTGCACATTTGTTAGTTTGTAATCGGATTTACAACAGACAATGCGCTTCTTTCATTTACGAAGTGATTTTTAAATCTGTTCTTAATATCCTCAAATGTAATTTGTGAATATACATCGTAGTAGTCAAAATAGTCAACACCCATAAGGTGGAGCTGTATAAACTCCGTTCCTATTTCATCAACATCATTTTGTGACCTTATATGCTTACCCCAAAGCACTTTTTTCATTCGGTTATAATCATCTTCTGATAAGCCCTCATTTAAAACCCTGTCAATCTCATCGGTAATTATCTTATACACAGCCTTTGGATCTTTTGACTCGCCCTCAATTGCAGTAAACGCATAATCGGGCTGCATTGTATAATCTGTACCGAAATTCTGATTTATAAGACCGCTATTATATAACTTCTTATAAACAGTAGAGCTTTTCCCAAACAGCATACCAAGTAAAATTTTAATCTCAATGGATTTTTTTAAGAGTGCCTTACCCGTATACCCTGTATCAATATCCTTATAGCCTATCATAAATAACGGTGTTGACACACTAAGGCTTTTTTCAATATACTGCTGTACTACTTCGTTTGGCTCGCTCTTAGCATAAATCCTCTTTATTTCCTCCGAAAACGGCTCATTTTTCTTGATATTTGCCTCAATAATGCCCTTCATTTTCTCTGGATTAACATCACCGACTATTACAATAGCCATATTTGAAAGATTATAGAAGGTATTATAACAGTTATACAAAAGCTCGGGCGTTATTTTTGCAATACTCTCTACCGTACCTGCAATTTCTTTTTTTACAGGGTGGTTATGATAAAGGCAGTTTAGGAGGTTAAAAAATACCTTCCAGCCACCGTTATCATCATACATTCGTATTTCCTGTCCGATTATTCCCTGCTCCTTTGATACGGTATCGTCTGTAAAATACGGACTTTGTACATAATCAAGCAAGGTTGCAACATTTTCCTCGATATTTGCCGTTGCGGAAAATAAATATGCCGTCATATTAAACGATGTAAAGGCGTTTGCGTTTGCGCCGTATTTTGAAAACTTGTCAAATACATTTGAATTATCGGGTTGGTCAAACATCTTATGTTCAAGATAATGCGCAATGCCGTCAGGTACCTTTGTAACCTTATCATCACCCGGTACAATAAACTCCGAATCCACAGACCCGTACCGTGTACCAAAAATTGCATAGTTATTGCTATATCCCTTTTTAGGTATTATAAAAATTCTTAGTCCTGAGGAATGTGTGCCGTAATAGAGTTCCTCGCCTGTTGCGTCATTCTTTTTATATTGTAACTCCATTATTATTCCTCCTTCCCTTTAAGGAAATAGACCGTATCTAAGGTTATTCCCTGTGCAACTCTTGAAATATCATCAGTTGTTACCTTTAAAATTTCATTTTTAACATAATCAATATCATAGTTTGTACCATAAACCCTCTCGCTTGCCATAAAATTATGGAGCTGTTCGGGTAAATCACTGTAGGCAGTTAATGAATTTATGATAGACTGTATACTTGATTGATATTCAAGCTCGGATATGTTACCTTTTTTAATTTCTTCAAGCTGTACCAGAGTTTCATCATATGCTTTTTGATAATTTTCAAATTCTATACCAGCATTTACAACCATAACACCTTTTGCCTTAACAATCGCGCTTGACGCATAATAGGCAAGGCTTAATTTTTCACGAACATTGTTAAACAGTTTTGAATGCGCTCCTGCGCCAAATAGACTGTTAAATACCATAAGCGCAAAATAGTCCTTGTCACTCGGTAAAATTCCTGTCCTAAATCCAATTGCGAGCTTACCCTGTGTAACATCCATTTTTTCTGTAACATTTTTAGGCTCTGCATCGGATATATGAAGGTTGGTCTTTGTGATTTTTGCTTCTTTAAATTCAATATTTGCTACTGTTTCATCAATCAATGCCTGTAATTTATCTGCATCTGCATCTCCGCAAACATAAATATCAATAACTGATGATACAATTGCCTCTTTATAATATTCATATAAGTTCTTTTCGTTAAGTTTATCTACTTCATCTATCGTTCCGTTTGCAGATAATGCATACGGCTCACCCTTACACATTTCCTCAATACATCTGTGCATTGCATATGTGCGCTTGTCATTCATTTCAGATAAGATACGGGTTTTTAAGTTGTTTTTTTCAATATCAACTACCGACTTTATAAAACCGCCGTTTTCCGTCATCGGTTCAAATATCACTGATAAAATAAACTTTACAAGATCATATGTCAACGGCTCTTTATTAGGTGCATATTTATCGGATATGGTTTCTGCCTCAAATCTTAATACCTGGTCATCTCCGAATTTAACAACCCCTGCCTTTAATACTGCGCCATAAAGATTTTCAAGGTATTTAGAAACCGCCTCGGGTGTTTTGCACAGCTTTGAGCCTTGCTTTAGGATATGCGGTAATATTGCGTTTTTTGAAACATCTTCCTTATTTAGCTCCCTATGAATATACACGCCCACAGTTGTGGTTTTCAGTTTATTCATCGGAACATAAAAGAGATTTATATTGTTCATTTTGCATTTTCTCCTTATAATACTACTTACCATATATTTTACTCTTAAATCCAATATCTGTCAACCCACATAATCGGCGATTTCACTTAGCGTTATACCCTTATGGAGCGCCATATTTATTCCGTTTGCAACCGTTTTTGCCATTCTCTCTATTGTAAGGTCAATATCCTTTGTGGTTACCATAAGCGGTGCTAAGTCGGAAGGTATAGGCTCTTTTGAAATAGTTGATGCATCAATTACGGTAGGCACTCCTATTGCAATTACTCTTGCGCCTAAAACCTCTTTATTTATCCCCTCACGGTTATTCCCCACACCCGAGCCGGGCTGTATACCCGTATCACAAATTTGTATGGTTGTGTTTACCCTTCTTATATCGGCAGCCGCAAGTGAGTCTATAACAATAACCGTATCGGGATTAAGAATTTTGCAAACACCTTTTATTATATTTACACTTTCCATACCCGTTGTTCCCAATACACCTGGTTTTATGGCGCAAACACTGCTAATATTATCCTCTAACAGGTGTGGCGCCTGTCTTTTTATGTGATGTGTGACCATAATATTATCAACCGCGCGCATACCCAAGGCATCGGGAGTTATTTTATCATTCCCAAGTCCCACAACCAATGTAACACCGTCATTTTGTGAGTCAATAAGAGCGTTAATGGTATCTGAAATGATTTTACAGGTACTCTCATATACGGTATTATCGTATTTTAAATCCGGCGCTTCAATTGTTATATAGTTTCCGATAGCTTTACCAAGTGCTTTTGCGCCGTTTTCATTTATTATCTTTACCAAAGTTTTTGTTATATCCTCTGATTTTTCCACATCTACATCTACGCCGTCAATTTGGGATATATTGTTTTTTCTGTATAGATTATGCGCTTCAAGTGCTAAGTCTGTTCGTATATTCATATTAAAATCCCTTTCGCAAAAAAATGGGTTGTTGCATAATACAACACACCCTATAGTACATTATCACTGCCAAGCAGTGTATGGTATCGCATATAATCCTGCGGATTTGTACTGATAATTCTGTCAATCCTGCCGTCAAGTATTTCAAAGGTCAGGTTATTGTATAGCTTTATATGCCTTTGCCTTATCTGTGTATTGTCAAAAAATGAAACATCGCACGGAACTTTACTCATTATATCACCTCAAAAAATATAGTCTTTTGATATATTATTTGACATACATACAAAAATATACTATAAATCATTGTAAAAAATATTTTTTTGTGGTACAATTATATCTTGTAAGTAAGCTACAGAAAGGATGAATTATATGCCGATACGAGTTCCTGATAAATTACCGGCAACGGCACAGTTAAGGAATGAAAATATTTTCGTAATGTCCGAGAGAAAAGCTATGCATCAGGACATCCGTCCGCTTAAAATAGTTATAGTCAACTTAATGCCGACTAAAATTACAACCGAAACCCAGCTTTTGAGGCTTCTTTCAAACTCACCCTTGCAGGTCGAGATAGATTTTTTGAAAATGAAATCCCACGCTTCAAAGAATACATCATACAAGCATCTTGAGGCTTTTTATAAAACCTTTGATGAAATAAAGCGGTCAAAGTATGACGGTATGATAATAACGGGTGCGCCCGTTGAGAATATGGAATTTGAAGAGGTTGATTATTGGGATGAGCTTGTTGAAATTATGGAATGGTCAAAAACCAATGTAACATCAACATTGCATATTTGCTGGGCAGCGCAGGCAGGACTTTATTATCATTACGGAATACCCAAATACCACCTTGATAAAAAATGCAGCGGAGTCTTTTTGCATAAGGTAAACAGAAAAACAGCTAAATTAGTCCGTGGCTTTGATAACTATTTCTATGCACCTCATTCAAGACATTCAGAAGTAAGAGCTGAGGATATAAAAAAGGTGAAATCGCTTGAAATTTTAGCAGATTCAAAAGAGGCAGGCGTATATATAGTGTTTACAAAGGGCGGTAGACGGATTTTTGTTACAGGGCACAGTGAATACGATATAAACACATTAAAGGACGAGTATTTCAGAGATTTAGAAAAGGGTATGAACCCAGAAATCCCTAAAAACTACTTCCCTAATGACGATCCCACAAAAAAACCTGTTGCTAAATGGCGTGCTCATGCAAGCCTGCTGTTTTCAAACTGGCTTAATTATTTTGTATATCAGATTACACCGTATGATATTGACACAATAGTATAAAAATTTTACACATTAAAAGCCCCAAAATCATAGAGCTTGATTTTGGGGCTTTTAGTTATTTAGTTTTATTTACCGAAGCTGCTTTTACTGTATTTTTCATAAGCATTGCAATAGTCATAGGTCCTACGCCTCCTGGGACGGGCGTTATTGCGCCTGCAACATCCTTTGCAGTGTCAAATTCAACATCACCGCAAAGAGTTCCGTCCTCCATTCGGTTAATTCCTACATCTATTACAACCGCGCCTTCTTTTATCATATCGCCCTTAATAAAGTTAGGAATACCCACAGCTGCAACTAAAATATCGGCATTTTTGGTTTTCTTTGACAAATCCTTTGTTCTTGAATGGCAGATAGTAACCGTTCCGTTTTTATGCAGTAACAGCATTGCCTGTGGCTTTCCGACAATATTTGATCTTCCCACAACGACACATTCCTTGCCCGATACATCAATTCCAGACTCTTTAATAAGCTCCATAACGCCTGCAGGCGTACACGGTACAAAGTCATAATTACCTACCATAATTTTTCCCACATTTACAGGATGAAAGGCATCAACATCTTTATTCGGAGCAATTGCGTTTATAATAGCCTCCTCATCAATATGCTTTGGCACAGGCAGTTGACAAAGTATACCTGAAATATCGGATCTGCTATTAAGCGTTTTAATCAGATCAATTACCTCTTCCTGTGTTGTTTCATAAGGAAGGGCATATTCCTCTGATAATATACCGCAATATTCACACGCTTTCTTTTTATTATTTACATATACCCTGCTTGCCGGATCATCGCCCACAATGATTACAGCAAGACCCGGGTTAATGCCTGCCTTTTTTAGGTTTGCTACCTCGTCTTTGAGCTCGTCCTTTATTCTTTGAGCTACTTCTTTTCCTTTCAAAATCTGTGCCATTTTTCTTATTTCTCCTTTGCTCATTTAATATATTACCCTGCGGAGGCTTTATAAGACAATGCGGTGAATATCCGATTAAATCATGCCTGTTTGCCCTCATAAGTGCCTCATATACAAGTTTATAATTATCGGGATTTTTAAATTGCAATAGCGCCCGTTGCATTGCTTTTTCTTTCCCTGTTTTTGGGACATAAACTTTTTCCATAGTCATCGGGTCAATGCCTGTATAGTACATACAAGTTGATATTGTACCCGGGGTTGGGTAAAAGTCCTGCACCTGTTCAGGGTTTAAGTGGTGAAGGTTTAGATATTGCGCCAACCTTATTGCATCATGTATTGTACTCCCCGGGTGGCTTGACATAAGATATGGAACGATATACTGCTTTTTATTAAGTCTTTGATTTATCTTATAAAACTTGTCAGAAAACGCTTCATAAACATCATTTGACGGTTTACCCATATGTTTTAGGACATTATCGCTTATATGCTCGGGAGCAGTTCTTAATTGCCCACTTATATGATGCTTGCACAGCTCCACAAAAAAGCTGTCGTCTTTATCCGCCATCAGATAGTCAAAGCGTATACCTGAGCGTATAAAAACTTTTTTTACACCTTTTAAATTTCTCAGTTTTCTTAAAAGCTCCAGATAGCTCCTGTGCGACACCTTCATATTTTTACAAGGTGTCGGGTAAAGGCACTGTTTGTCCTTACAAGCGCCGTGACTATATTGTTTTTTACACGCTCTCTCACGGAAATTTGCCGTAGGTCCGCCGACATCATGGATATAGCCCTTAAAATCAGGCTCACAAATCATTTGCTTTGCCTCTTTTATAAGAGATTCATCGCTTCTTGATGTTACAATCCTGCCCTGATGAAATGCCAGGGCGCAGAAGTTACAATTTCCGTAACAGCCTCTGTTCATAGAAAGCGAGAATTTAATCTCGTCAATCGCCTTTATACCGCCGTACTGTTCATATATCGGGTGATATGTCCGCATATACGGCAAATCATAAACCTCATCAAGCTCGTGAGTTTCTAACGGCATAGCAGGTGGATATTGTATTAAATATCTGTCCCCATGCTTTTGCGCAAGAGTCTTTCCCGTGTACGGATTTTGCTCATAATACTGGGCTCTACACGATATTGCATACTGCTTTTTACTGTCTACACATTCTTCATATGACGGAATTTCAATTCCGCCCTCGGCAGTTTTGGAAATTATGCAAGTACCGGGTATTCGGAATAAATTCTCTCCCCTGTCAAGCCTGTTTGCAATTTCTACTATTTGCCTCTCGCCCATTCCATAAATTAAAATATCGGCTTTTGAGTCAAAGAGTATGGAACGGCGAAGTTTATCGTCCCAATAATCGTAATGTGTAAATCGTCTGAGGCTTGCCTCAACACCGCCTATAATAATCGGAGTGTTTGGGAATGCCTCTTTTACTCTGTTACAATATACAATAGTAGCCCTGTCGGGTCTTTGCCCTGCCATATTTTTCGGTGCATATGCATCGTCATGGCGCTTTTTCTTTGACACGGTATAGTGGTTTACCATGCTGTCAATATTTCCCGCAGTTACAAGAACTCCTAAGCGAGGTGTACCCAACGCCTTAAAATCATCAATCTTTTTCCAGTCCGGAAGTGCGATTATTCCGACCTTATACCCATAGCTTTCAAGAACACGGGATATAATGGCGTGTCCAAAGCTTGGGTGGTCTACATATGCATCGCCCACAATATAGACAAAGTCGCACTGATCCCAGCCACGCTTTTTCATATCGGCTTTGTTTATAGGCAGGAAATCATTCTTCATCATCGTCGTCAAATTCGTCGTTACCGCTATTATTAACTAACATATCCGCATGAGATATTAAAACATCTCTTGGCTTTGAACCGTTTGCGCCCGAAATAATACCCCTTGACTCCATTTGGTCAATAATCCTGCCTGCTCTTGAATATCCTACTCCCAATCGTCTTTGTATCATTGATGTGGATATTTTCCCAAGCTCAACGGCAAGCTTTATTGCCTCAGGCAAGAGTGTATCGCCATCGTCCTCCGTATCAGGTGTAACACCGTTCTCGCCCGTTGCACAGCGTTCTATCTGCTCTGCCAAATCTTGGCTATATGTGTTATCCGTGCCTGAGTGTTCTTTTATATAGTTTAATATCTTTTCAATCTCGCCGTCTGATACAAACGCTCCCTGTACTCGTCTTGCCTCCCGTTCATAAGTCGGAGCATAGAGCATATCTCCCATACCCAATAATTTTTCAGCGCCACCTTTATCAAGTATGGTACGGCTGTCAACCTGTGATGATACCGCAAAAGCTATTCTTGACGGGATATTTGCTTTAATAAGACCTGTTATGACATCAACTGACGGTCTTTGTGTTGCGATAATAAGGTGAATACCTGCGGCACGGGCAAGCTGTGCAATTCGGCATATGTAATCCTCAACTTCCTTTGCCGCAACCATCATAAGGTCTGCAAGCTCGTCTATAATAATGACAAGCTGAGGTACCTTTTCGCCACCCGTTGACTCCATAAGCCTATTATAAGATTCCAGCTTTCTTACGCCTGTTTCTTTAAACAGGTCATATCTTCGCATCATTTCAGTTACCGCCCAGTTAAGAGCACCTGCCGCTTTTTTGGGGTCGGTTACAACCGGCACCAACAAATGCGGTATTCCGTTATATACGCCAAGCTCAACGACCTTGGGGTCAACCATTATTAGTTTAACCTCGTTAGGATCTGCTTTATATAATAAACTTATAATAATTGTGTTTATACATACCGACTTACCAGAGCCTGTAGCACCTGCAATAAGTAAGTGTGGCATTCTTGCAATATCGCCTATCACAACGCTTCCGCCTATATCCTCGCCCAATGCAAATGTGAGCTTGGACTTTGCGTTTTTAAAGTCATCAGAGGTTAGTATATCTCTTAAACCTACAGAGCTTACCTTTTTATTAGGTATCTCAATTCCGACTGCCGCTTTACCCGGAACAGGCGCAACCAAAACTGTACTTACCGCAAGATTTAATGCAATATCGTCTGCAAGACTTGAAATTTTTGATAGTTTAACGCCAATGTCTGGCTGGATTTCATACCTTGTTACGGCAGGACCTTGCGTAACCTGCAAAAGTTTTGCCTTGACTCCAAAGCTGTCAAGCACATTTATAAGCTTCTCTGCCGTCTTTCTAAGCTCCATTCTCTGGTCGGTAGATGTTGAGCCTTGCTTATTCAATAAGTTTATAGGCGGGTATGAATACGGTATCAATTCCCTTTCTATTGCTTTATCAAACTCACTGTTATACTGAGCTTTTTCCGCGCGCGTCATATTCTTTTCACGCTCTTTTACGCTTTCCTCGGATACCTCGTTTTCCTCCGATTGGGCTGTATCGTCTATTGTATAATCCGCATTCTGTGTTTTTGGAGTATCTTTTTTGATTTCTTTTGCATTTTCAGCGGTTGATACATCAGGCGTTTTAACTGTGTCCATATTCCCGAAAACTTCATCAATCCCGTTTGATATATCAAGGTCGTCAAAAGTATTGTTGGTATTATCAGGATTGTTCTTTACATCCTCTGCAAAAGATGTTGCCGCATCAAGGGTAGGATTTGTCGGCCTCTTTCTGACCTTTTTAGGCATAGGTTTTTTACGCCTTTTAGTCTGTTTTGGAATTACAGGCTCATATATATCATCGGAATAATTATCTTCATCAATGTCTTGAGCCTCGTCGTATGCAAAGTATGTGTCATATATCCACAAAGCAAACCTGTGCAAATACTCATACCCTGTCTTTAGCGTAGACATACCTGCTATAGCACCCAGTAAAACCAAAAATGTAAGGATAAGTATAACATATGAGGCTATTTTTTGCACCAATTTCACCAGATTAACCGTTACAAACGCACCAACAATACCACCGTTTCCGCAAGATGACGCAACGGCATCAAAGGTTGTTGATGTTGCAAGGTGTATAATTGCAGATAAGTTTACAATTGCTAATGTTACAAGTACAAACTTTTTCCAGTATTGTTCTGTACTGTGCGTGTATATAAGATATATTGTGGTTGCAAGCAAAGTAAACGGAATACAATATGCAACTACTCCGAAAATTCCGCAAAGTCCGTTTGTGATAAGACTGCTCAAAGCTCCGTCTCCGCCTAAATACATAAATATTCCCAGCAATACCGAAACTATTGAAGAAACAATTACATGGGCAAGGAAATAGTCTTTTTCTGCCTTTACCGCTTTTTTCTTTTGTGGCTTTTTATTAGCATTTGAACGCTTTTTTTGTGCCATATTTATTTCTACCTTTCTAAAAAGTATATAATCTCATTATCCATTTGATTATAGCACAAAACAAGTAATTTTTCTATATATGTTACTGTATTGTAATGACAATGTAGTAATCAACAATTTTTAATTATACTGCTTATAATATCCCTTTCTCCGCAAATATTTACCACCCTCCCTTCATCATCAATTTTTACAACTACTCCATAGCGTCCTTTGACAAAATTCTTTGCAATATCTATATTATCCAATCTTGAATTTGCAACTATCAATTTACCGTTTATTATCGGCTTATCATTTACAAACATCAATTCTTCAACAAAATCAATGTTATATTTTTCGTTAGAGGTAAATATGTTACCGGTTAAAAATATTATCATAATGATAACGGAAATGTTAAAATTACTTGTATACATTAGATATACTTCACTTAAAAGCAGTGTCAAAATAATAGTTGACGATGTGATTTTTAAGATTTTTTCAGCCGCCTTATACCCTCTGTAGCGACTGATAAGCTTTTTTATAACCACTCCTCCGTCAAGTGGCATAACAGGCATAATGTTTATAAAAAACATCACGGTGTTACAAGTGTAAAAATAGTTTAGGATTGCATTTTCGCCCTTTATTAAGTTTATTGTCAAAGCCATAGCAATATTTAGCATAGGTCCTGATAAATATAGGATTATTTCATCGCTTATATCAAAAACAATTTTATTTTTCAGCTTCAAGTTCACTCCAAACGGTTGAAACGAAACAGTATCAATATTTAAACCCAATCTTTTTGCAGCCAAAAGGTGTGCCATTTCGTGGACAAATATGGTCGCATATGAAATACATAAAAGCATATTCTGACCTAATATATGGCATATAGCAAACAGCAGTATTGTCAATGGGTTTATGCGTATGAATTTGCCTATTTTAATCAAGTATATCACCTCTTTGTATTTATCCTATGAAACGGCACAAAAAAATATCCGTTGCGTGATAACGCAACGGATATATAAATTTACTTTAATTCATAACCACCGACAGGTCTTATTGAAAGAATATGGCACATATCCTTTCCTACAACTGCCTCGATACTTGATTTAAAATCATCGAGCATATCAAACGGCACAAATGCCTGTACCGTGCCTGCAAAACCACCGCCGTGTACTCTGTATGCACCGCGGTCGCCAAGCAGTTTATCGCACAATGCAAGCACAAGCGCCACAGCCTGTTGTTTTGGCATTGAAGATGCATAAATATTTTGAAGATACATATATGATGATCTGCCCGACTGTTTTATAAGCTCCAAAAATTTATCAAAATCGTCGTTTTTAAGAGCCATAACCTCATCCTGTGCTGTCTGGTTATCGCTGAAAAAGTGAATTGCTCGCAAGATAGCGCGGTCATTATGTATTTTATCACGGATATTTTTGATGTTCTCAAAAAATTCGCCCTTATCTACCTGCCTTAAATAATCCTTGCCGAAGAAATTTGAAATTTCTTTCATATCCGCAGGAATTGTGGCATACTCGTCCGTTAAATCCGCATGATCTGCACCCGAATCAATAATACAAAGCGCATGATTATGCTTTGCAAGGTCAAATTCGACCTTATTGACTACAGGCTTATCGGTATCCATAAAATCAATTGCAACAACAGATCCTACAGATGATGCCATTTGATCCATTAAGCCCGACGGCTTATTAAAATATACATTTTCCGCAAACTGTCCCATTTGAGCAATCTCAACAGGCGATACCCCACCGTTTGCAAATAAACCGTTAATTACCGTTCCTACAAGCACCTCAAATGCCGCCGATGACGACAATCCGGAGCCTTTTAATACATTTGAGGTTGTGTAGGCGTCAAAGCCCCCTACCTTAACTCCGCGATCCACAAATTTCTTTATAATTCCTCTTATAAGCGAAATCGCCTTATCAAACTGTTCCTCATGTATTTCTAAATCATCAAGGTCGATAATATCCATATTGTAATTTTTTGACTGTATTCTTACTGTATTAGTTCCGTTTGGACGGGCTGCGGCAATAACATCAAGATTTACAGAGCCTGCAAGCACACAGCCGTGCTGGTGGTCTGTATGATTACCGCCTATCTCCGTTCTGCCCGGAGCTGAAAACAATGCAATATCCTCTGCATCGCCGTAAGTTTCTTTAAAAAGTTCAATTACCTCTAAATACCTGTTTCTGTAAAAGTCCAAGTTGTCATCAGTGGCAGAATAAATATATTTTAACTGTTTATCATATGCACCGCAATTTAGTGCGTTTATGGTATCTATCATACTTTTCATAGTGGAAACTCCTTATATAATTAAGACTGAAAATAAGGGTGCATTATTATCTGCACCCTTATAAATTTTAATCAACTGCTAAAAAATCACTTACAATTTGTCGCATTTCGTCCTTATCGCAAACTATTTCAAAGTTTACAGGCCTATCACGAAGCTCTGCCAATGACTTTGGGATTGGCGTATTTCCAATCTGCGATAATTCGTCAAGCATTGTAAACTCATCCTTGCCTACTACATAGTCAAAGTCCTTTAATGCGATTAAAACGCTCTGATTAAACTTGAACGGGCTTGCGGTTGATGCGATAACGGTTTTTGTTGTATCGCCGGTTTCTTCTACATACTTATCATAAACTGATTTTGCAACAGCGGTATGAGTATCCATTACATAATCATACTCATCGGCAACACTCTTTATAGCCGCCATTGTTTCATTATCATCGCTAAATCCACCGTAGAATAAGTCACTAAGCTTATTAAACACATCAGGCGTTACAGAGTATTTACCTGTTGTATTTAGCTCATTCATCCATTCCTTTACCTGCGCATCGTTATTGCCTGTTAAGTCATACAAAAATCTTTCAAGGTTACTTGAAATGAGTATGTCCATAGACGGTGAGATTGTTGTATGGAAATCCCTGTTTTTATCGTATGTGCCTGTTTTTATAAAGTCTGTCAATACATTATTTTCATTAGATGCACATATAAACTTAGCAATGGGAAGTCCCATTTTCATTGCATAATATGATGCAAGAATGTTACCGAAGTTACCTGTCGGAACAACAACATTTATCCTATCTCCGCAAGTAATCTTTCCGCCCTTTATTAAATCTGCATACGCTGAGAAATAATATACAATCTGCGGAACAAGCCTACCCCAGTTAATTGAATTTGCGCTGGATAAAGAGAAGCCGTTTCTGTTTAAAAGCTCTTTATACTCATTATCGGTAAATATCTTCTTAACGCCGTTCTGGGCATCATCAAAGTTACCCTTTACAGCCGCAACCGATACATTGTTACCCTCTTGAGTAACCATTTGGCGCTTTTGGATTTCAGATACACCGTTATCCGGATAGAATACTATAATCCTTGTACCGTTTACATCTCTAAAACCTTCAAGCGCTGCTTTTCCCGTATCGCCCGATGTTGCAACAAGAATAACAACCTCATTGCTCTCATCGGTCTTTTTCATAGAAGTAGTTAAGAGATACGGTAAAATCTGTAATGCCATATCCTTAAATGCGCAGGTAGGACCATGCCATAACTCAAGAATATAGTTTGTGTTATCAAGCTCATATACAGGCGCTATTGCATTTGTTTCAAATTTAGCCTTTGTATATGCATTATTTATACAATTCCATAACTCCTCTTCAGTAAAGTCGGTCAAGAATTTACTAAGCACAAAATATGCTCTTTCGTTATATGTTTTATCCTTAAGTGAGTCTATTTCCTCAAGCGTAACCTTTGGCATACTCTTTGGAACAAACAAACCACCCTCTGCGCTCAAGCCTGTTTTTATGGCCTGTGCGGCATCGACACATATACTGTTATCCCTTGTACTGTTGTACTGCATGTATATTTTCCTCCAAAATTTTGAGCTCTTTACAGAAGCTCTTTAATATAATCAGGCGCCTCATCTGCACCCATGCTCATTGAAATTACAAATGAAACATCACTTAATTTCTTAATGCTGTTTATAAAGTGTTCAGCGCCGTCAAGACTGTCTGAGCCGACAATTTTGAAAACACCGTCTATAAATATATTTGTAATATCATAGTTTCCTGCCAAAAGTCCGTTGATGTAGAATAACAAGTCATCAAATGACTTCATTCCCAATCCCTTTGTAGTACACATTCTTACCTGTGATTTAACATTATAGGTATCAGACATATCATGGCAGATAAAAACTATATTTCCGTCTGCAACAGTTGAAGCGGCATTAACCTTTTCAATCAAAGCCTTTGTTTTTCCTGTACCTTTTTTACCAATGAGAATTTCTAACATAATCATGTCCTCCTTATATTTTAAATTTTATTTAAGTCTTTCTTCCAATGCCTTCTTGGCATCCTCATAACCGGGCTTACCCAAAAGTGCAAACATATTCTTCTTATATGCCTCAACTCCCGGCTGGTCAAATGGATTTACTCCCAAAAGATAACCTGAAATTCCGCAAGCCTTTTCAAAGAAGTATACCATATAACCGAAATTATATGCGTCAAGGCACGGAACTCTCACAGCAAGGTTTGGCACACCGCCGTCCATATGAGCAAGTGCCGTACCCTGCGCCGCTTTTGAGTTCACATAATCAAGAGTCTTACCTGCAAGGAAATTAAGTCCGTCAAGATTATCCGCTGTCTCTTTGATAGTTACATTCTTTCGTGGATTTTCAACCAAAATGGCTGTTTCAAATAACACTCTCTGTCCGTCCTGAATATACTGTCCCATTGAATGTAAATCCGATGAAAAATCAGCCGCAGCAGGGAAAATTCCCTTCTTGTCCTTGCCCTCTGATTCGCCATAGAGCTGTTTCCACCACTCTGCAAAGTAATGCAGAGCCGGTTCAAAGTTTATCATCATTTCAACAATCTTGCCCTTACGATAAAGCGCATTACGGATTGCCGCATATTGATAACACTCGTTGTTTGCCACATCAGGCGTCATATACTTTTCTCTTGCGTCCTGCGCGCCCTTCATCATGGCTTCAATATCAATACCTGCAGCAGCAATAGGCAATAAGCCAACCGCCGTCAATACTGAAAATCTACCGCCAACATCATCGGGAACAACAAAGGTTTCATATCCCTCTGCATCTGCCAAAGTCTTTAATGCACCGCGAGCTTTATCGGTTGTTGCATAAATTCTCTTTGCAGCTTCCTCTTTACCATATTTATCCTCAAGTATCTCTTTAAATATTCTAAAAGCAATAGCAGGCTCTGTAGTTGTGCCTGATTTTGATATAACATTAACCGAAATATCCTTACCCTCTATAACTTCTAACAGCTCTGCAAGGTATGTTGAGCTTATATGATTACCTGCAAAGAATATTTGAGGTCCCTGTCTCTTGTCATCGGATAATGAATTGTGGAACGAATGTGACAGCATCTCTATTGCGGCTCTTGCGCCAAGGTATGAACCGCCTATACCGATAACTATAAGTACATCGGAATCCTTCCTTATCTTCTCTGCTGCCGCTTTAATTCTTGCAAACTCATCCTTGTCATAATCAACAGGAAGGTCAACCCAGCCCAAAAAGTCGTTTCCGGCACCTGTTTTGTTATGAAGCATATTATGCGCTGATTTAATGTACTCAGCCATATTATCTATTTCATACTGTGAAACAAATGGTAATGCCTTTGAATAATCAAAAGATATACTACTCATTTTCTGTCCTCCGTTATATAAAATTTTAATACATATATTTTAATACATTTTATGCAATAAATCAAGAACATTTTGTTTTTTTATGAAATTTTAACCACTACATATGTAAATATCCGATAAAACTTAACTTTATATTCAGATTTTTCCAAAATATGCAATTTTTTTAAAAAATGTTTACAAATTATTTGGTTTTAAGTAATTGAAAACTGTCAAGACTTATGTTATACTAATAAGGCACGAAAGGCAGGTGAGCGGATTTGGCTGATAAAAATATAAAAACTATTGCACAGAACAAAAAAGCAAGGCATGAATATTTTATCATAGAAACTTATGAAACAGGTATTGAGCTTTTCGGTACCGAGGTTAAATCCATTCGCCAAGGCAAGGTAAATATTGCTGATGCTTATGCCACCATTGATAACGGCGAGGTCATTTTAAAGCAAATGAATATAAGTCCCTATGAACACGGTAATATTTTTAACCGCGATCCTCTAAGGCAAAGGCGTTTGCTTATGCATAAGCAGGAAATCAGAAAGCTTATCGGTCAGATAAAATTACAGGGCTATTCTCTTATACCGCTGTCGGTTTATTTAAAGGGCTCATTGGTTAAAGTATCTTTGGGACTTTGTAAGGGTAAAAAGCTGTACGATAAGCGTGAAGATATAAAGTCCCGTGATGCAAAGCGTGATATTTCACGGGCTATTAAGGAAAAGAACAATTATTGATATGGGGTTGCAATGGCTTCGACGGGGACGATGAAGCAGGAGTAGCGGGTAGTGCCGAACAACACTTAAAACTATTCAACTTTAAATATAAACGCTAACGATTACGATTTAGCTTACGCTGCCTGAGGCATGCGTTGTCCGCTTTGAGCTGACCACTCCTCAAAGCCTGACATCATAATTTAGTGGTAAATGTGAACAGATGCTCGTTTTCGGCGTCCGTCATAACTTTAGAAAACTACTGTAGCTTTTACTTTGGTTGTGGAGATAAGCTATGGGAAATTAAAACATAACCTGCACCCGGAGAAACACCTGTGAACTTGTTTTCGGACGGGAGTTCGATTCTCCCCAACTCCACCAAAAAGTCCTCATTTGAACCCTTGTCCAAAAGCAAGGTGTCGAGCGAGGACTTTTCATTATTCTCTAAAGTTCGCTCAACGGGCTGTTCTCGTCAATCAAAAGAGGCAGTTTTGCCACATCGTTCCATGGTTCTTTTCTTTTTTTAGAAAATGAGGATTACTGCTTTTCGTGCACTCCTTCTCCTTGTTACGGGCGGTAAACTCGGATAGCTAAATCGACTGCTTGCGCCAAAATAATCATCTGTAGTAGGTGGTTTTTTATCTGTTAGTTGATATAATGATCCTAATAACGCCCCAAATTGTTTTTCAGCACACGAGAAACACACAGTATCACGAAAAAAAGGTTGTGAAATAATGGCAAAAACACATGATGATTTCTTAAAAGAATTATCGATGATCAATCCAGAAATTGAAGTCATAGGACAATATACACGAGCGGTTGATCGTATTGAAGTTAAATGTAAGAAATGTGGCAAAATCTGGTATCCGACAGCATATTCATTGACATCTGGAAAGTCATGTCCACACTGTAGCGCAATAAGAGGGGCTCAAAAAAATAATGGAATTACCGGAACGAAAACAGACAAGCAATTTCGCGAAGAATTTAGAAAACTACATCCCGACATTGAGCCCTTGGACTCATATACTAGCAATAAAGATTCTATAAGGTTTGCATGCCAAAGATGCGGTCATGAATGGAGTGCAAAACCTTATTCCTTGCTACAAGGGCACGGCTGTCCAAGATGCGCAAAATCAGGAACAAGTTTTATGGAACAATTAATTCTCCTGAGTTTTCGTAAAGTCTTTGGGGACAAGTATGTTCTTTCTAGGAATAAATCACTAATTGGAATGGAGTTGGATATTGTAATTCCAGAATACAAATTAGCAATTGAGCCGGGCAATTGGTTTCTTCATAAACGATCACTCAAAAGAGATACGGAAAAAAGGCTTCGCTGCAGAGAAATAGGATTTAGGCTAATTACTATATATGACAAATATCCAGATAATACAGAGCCTCCGTTTTTAGATAATTGCTATGTCTACCATGATGACTTAAATAAAGCTGATCATTCGGTCATCCACGATCTTATAAATGAATTGTTCTCCAAATGCGACATTGTTAGAATTTTTTCTAAAGCAGAATGGGGCGCCCTTGAAGAACAAGCCTATGAGAAATCAAAATCCCTGACGCATGAAGAGTTTATCAAAAGACTATCTGCAATTAGACCCGATATAGAAGTTATCGGAACATATGAAAATGCAAATCGCAGAATTGCGGTCAAATGCAGAGAATGCGGATTTTCTTGGAATGGTATTCCCGCTAGTCTGCTTGCGGGAGACGGTTGTAGGAAATGCGGGGCCAAAAATCGTGGTCATAAAGAACGGCGTAAGCAGGAGGACTTCGAAAATGAATTGAATAATCTTATACCTACCATAAAGGTAATTGGAGAATATGTCGGTCGTCATAAACCTATTAAAGTCCAATGCTTAAAATGCGGAACCGTATGGAATCCGACACCTGGAAGTCTTTTAAGAAAAGAACATTGCAACTCCGATAATAACGGTTGCCCAACATGTTCAAAAATCAAAATGGGCACGCCCAAGATAAGAGTAATGAATATAGAAACCGGGGAAGTTTTTGACTCAGCAATTCAAGCAGGAGAACAATATGGCACCGTCCCGTCGGCAATTCGGCAATGCTGTCGTGGAAAAAGCAAATCGTCAAAAGGCTACCATTGGAAATACATCGATTAATTCAGTGATTAGTTCAATTACTGTTCTGTTAGTCCCACCAAAAATCGGCAAAGCTCAATAGAGTTTTGCCGATTTTTACTTATTACCTATTCCCTAAACATTGCCGATTTTTGGAAATAATAAGTGATATACAAATTCACACTTTTATCAATATCCCCATGTGATAAGCTCCCAGTCTCCGTTTCCTGTATCGGCAAGCCACCACTGCCAATCATTATAATCGGTATCAGCCTCCCATGCACCGCCTCCGTTTTTGGGTGAATGGAAATTACTTGCAAATTCAATGCATCTGGTATAGTTTTTGCCCTCTTTAAGGCTGTTTAACCATTTTAGATTTTCCTCGTTATTTGCATCATCGCCTGCATATGAAATGCTGTTTAAGGTACAGCCCTCCCATGTTTCAAACTCGCTCTTTATTAAGTCTATGGCTTTATCCATATCCTCTTTGGTGTAGAGTTCGGATGTTTTATAGTCAACTGCCACAGATTTTTCAGTTCCGTACTTTGTTACACCGTCGCCATAGATTGTTTTCCAGTCATTCTTCATTGAAACGGGTACCCAATCATACTGCTCGCAGAGCTTATACATCTTGTCCGCTTTCTCGGTGTTTCCGTTCTCACGCTCCGTATCGTCACAGCAGAGCATAAATGCAAGGCTCTTGTATTTATTATCGGTTGTTACATATTCAGCCATACTTGCATCGCCCGTACTGTTACCAAACGAAAGAACAGGCTGTTGTCCAATCTCCTGCATAATTACGGATACCTTGTTCATTTTAAGGTTTTTAATGATGAAATCACCGCCAAGAACTAATTTATCCTTATCGGTGTAGACATAATCAAGTCCGTCAGCATTGCCCTGTCCTGTTGCAACCAATGTTTCATCTGAGCCGATTATCTGACTGTTCGGCAAATCAAGCGGTGAATTATCAACAATTCCGCGAACAATAAATCTGTCCGTTCCGCTTACAACATAAACAGTAAAATCATTGGCTTTTAAATATTCAACCACCTCAAGCATCGGCTTATAAAAACCCTCGCCACGGGTCATACCCTCATAGCTTGGCATTGACTGCTCTTTAAATTCCTGTATGTACTCGTTAAATTCGTCAACCGTCATCCCCTTAAACGCAGATGCGACAGCCTTGCCGTGGTCAACCTCAAGCCCCTTATATGATGTGCCGTTCTCGTTCTGATCCTTAATCTTTAGGGCAACCTCTTTTTCAAACGCCGACGCCTTATTCTTATACTCAGGATCATCAAGAACACGGTATTTTAACAGGCAATAATCAAAATAGTTGGGGTCTGTTTCACAAAACAGTGTACCGTCCAAATCAAATACCGCAATTCTGTCCTCTTCAGGAATGTAGTCGGCGCTGTCATAATCGGTTATAGCCTCAATGTATGATGTAAGCGCCTGCTTACTCTGTGAATCATCATTCCATAATGATAACTGCTCACCGAAAAGGTCAAAATCAAAATTTGCATCACCGTTTTCTTTTATGTAGTCCTGATAAAGCTTTGTCTGATACAAAAATGACATCATTTGCGCTCTTACACAAGGCTTGTCAGGATTAAAAAGCAGGGCTTTGACATCTGTGTTATCCTCTGTTATTACGCCCGATATAGCGCCCCAAAGAACAGGCAGTTCATAATAGTCGCCCTCGTGCACATCACTAAAGCCTTTGCCCTCTCTAAAAGCACCGATAAATTCCTGAATAATCAGATTGCCCAAATCCTCAAGGGTAAGATTTTCGTCCTCGGGATCTATCTTGTCCATTTGGGCTATTGTTTCATAATCTGCACCCAGCATACGGTATAGCATAGTCATACACATACCACGGCTGCAAACGGCCTCCGGACTGAATTTATTGTCGCCTGTACCCGCTACAATTCCGTTTTCAACTGCCCACAAAACCGCATCATCATACCAGCTGTCAGGAACAACATCTGAAAATGTAACATTATTCTCTACAGACGGGCTTCCTGCCATTCTCCATAAAAATGTTACTGCCTGCGCGCGGTTTACCTCGCCCATGGGTACAAAATGTTCCTCGTCAACGCCTTCTGTTATGCCGTTTTCCACACCCCATTCAACAGCCGGATAATAATAGTCGCCGTTGGTTATGTCTGTAAATGTGTCTGCCTTTTGTGCCAGGGCTGTGTTGCTTACGCCAAGTGCCATTACTCCTGCGCAAATCAAGGCAATAATTTTTCTTAGTTTCATCATTGTATTCTCCTATAGTTCATTTAATCTATAACGACCAAAAGAAATCCGCAAAAGCGGATTTCTTTTAATTTAGCCGTTTGTATTTATTAGTACATTCCGCCCATTGACGGGTCCATCGGAGGTGTCTGCGGTGCAGGCTCGGGAATGTCTGTTACAAGACTCTCTGTTGTAAGTACCATTGATGCAACAGATGCGGCGTTTTGAAGTGCCGAGCGTGTTACCTTTACAGGGTCAACAATACCGGCTCCGAGCATATCAACATACTCGTTTGTTAAAGCGTTATAGCCCTCGCCAACCTTACAAGCCTTTACCTTATCAACTATTACAGAGCCCTCAAGTCCTGCATTCTTTGCAATCTGCCAGCATGGCTCTTCAAGTGCCTTTACCACTATCTGAATACCTGTCTTTTCGTCGCCCTCTGTGCTGTCCAAGAGTGCCTCAACAGCAGGAATAACATCAATATAGCTCGTTCCGCCGCCTGCGATTATTCCTTCTTCAACCGCTGCCTTTGTAGCTGCCAAAGCGTCCTCAATTCTTAACTTCATTTCTTTCATTTCTGTTTCTGTTGCCGCACCAACCTTGATTACCGCAACTCCGCCTGCAAGCTTTGCAAGACGCTCCTGAAGCTTTTCCTTATCAAAATCAGATGTAGCTGTTTCGATTGATTTCTTTATAAGGTTTACACGATCGGCAATCTGCGCTTTATCTCCGGCACCGTCAACGATTACAGTGTTCTCCTTTGAAATCTTTACCTGTCTTGCGCTGCCAAGCTGGTCAAGCTGTGTATCCTTAAGCTCAAGACCCAATTCCTCTGAAATTACCTGACCGCCTGTTAAAACGGCAATATCCTGTAACATTTCCTTTCTTCTGTCGCCAAAGCCCGGCGCCTTTACAGGAACACATGTAAATGTACCTCTTAACTTATTTACAATAAGTGTTGATAAAGCCTCGCCCTCAACATCTTCTGCAATAATTACCATTTTTTTACCCGACTGTACAACCTGCTCTAAAAGCGGTAAAATTTCCTGGATATTTGAAATCTTCTTGTCTGTAATAAGTATAAGAGCATCGTCAATAACAGCTTCCATTTTATCTGTATCTGTTACCATATACGGTGTGATATAACCACGGTCAAACTGCATACCCTCAACGATTTCTGAATATGTTTCAGCAGTCTTTGACTCCTCAACTGTGATTACACCGTCTGATGTAACCTTTTCCATTGCCTCTGCAATAAGCTCGCCTACCTCGTCATTTGCGGCAGATACGGATGCAACTCTTGCAATATCGTCCTTACCCTGTACCTTTCTTGCAGTGCCTACAAGCTTTTCAACCGCTGTATCAACAGCCTTTTGAATACCCTTTCTTACTATCATCGGGTTTGCGCCTGCCGTAACATTCTTTAAGCCCTCGCGAACCAAAGCCTGTGCGAGCAATGTAGCTGTTGTTGTACCGTCACCTGCAACATCGTTTGTCTTTGTTGCTACCTCTTTTACAAGCTGTGCGCCCATATTCTCAAACGGGTCGCTAAGCTCAATTTCCTTTGCGATTGTTACACCGTCATTTGTTATAAGCGGTGCGCCGAATTTCTTGTCAAGAACAACATTTCTGCCCTTTGGCCCCAATGTAATCTTGACTGTGTCTGCAAGAGCGTTTATACCTGCCTCAAGTGCATGTCTTGCGTCCTGTCCGTATTTGATTTGTTTACTCATAATATCATTTCCCTTCTATTATCAATTAGGAATTATATCCTATAATTTATTCAACCTTTGCTAAAATATCACTTTGGCGAAGGATTGTATATTCCTCTCCGTCAAGCTTTACCTCGGTGCCTGCATACTGCGACATTAACACCTTATCGCCAACCTTGACCTCCATTTTCACCTCTTTGCCGTCAACCATTCCACCGGGGCCTACTGCTACAACTTCGGCAACCTGTGGCTTTTCCTGTGCCTTTGATGTCAGGATTATACCGCTTTTGGTTGTTTCCTCTGCCTCAAGCATCTTTATAACAACTCTGTCTCCTAACGGTTTGATATTCATATATATTACCTCCTACGCTTTTTTAGCATTTTATTGTTAGCACTCTAAACTCTTGAGTGCTAACAAGTATAATTTACCACTATCTGCAAGTATTGTCAAGGCATTTTATCACTGTTAAAAATTTGTTTACAAATGCACCCATTTTATGAAACAAAATCCTCAAACACCGACAATGCCTCTTTTTTACTTTCAAACCTCATTCCCTGCTTTAACCTGTCAATATCGGTTTTGGGATAAACCTCTTCGGCTATACTGCACTGTGCAATACTTGTAACCGTCTCTCCCTCATGCTTTGAAACGGTAAGCACGCCACCACTAAGGGACAATTCATATTCAATATCCGCATTTTGCTCCGTATCATCATATACATTTGCATATGATGATGTATTTATTGCGTTTTGTTCCTTTTCCATAAGCTCACGCTGCATATTTGCGCCATGGATACTGCCCGTATAATAGCCAATGGTAAAAAACAGCCCTATAAGTAATACATATGCCAAAACACCAATACCATACTTTAAATTCTTTCTCTTTTCCATAAAAATTTTATACTCCTTTTTTTGTAATTATTTTTGACATATATATACATTTTCATACAATTTTGACGAATAAAAATTACTATTGCAAATTGTAAAAAATTGGACTATAATATATAGGTAGAATGGAATTTTAATATCCTTATGTAAGGAGGTATAAATATGGCGAATGACAATAGAAAAAATCCGAGTAACAACAATGACGATTTTGACTGGGACGAGTATGATTTTCTGACCTCTAACAGGTCGGAAACACCCACATACTCAAGACGCAACAGAAAAACCGCATCGGGCGGAAGCAGGAGTGTAAAACGGACTGTAAATAACAGTCCTTCTCAAAGAGCCACTCAAAATGAGCAGCCAAAGCCTCAGAAAAAGCGTACTGCAAGAAAGAGGCGCAGAAAGAAAAAACAGCTTACACCCGAGCAGGTACTTGTAAGGCAAAGAATAAAAACTGCAATTTTGGTAGCCTGTCTTTTGGTGGTTGTTGTATCTACATCTGTTGCGGTTGGTATGTATGCGGCAGTATCCCGTGAAATTAAGGATATGAACATAAAAAACCTTGCTCTTAACTCTACCTCATTTATATATTATGAGGATGCATTCGGGCAGGAGCAGGAGCTTGAACAGGTACAGTCTGACAACAGGCGTATCTGGGTTGACTCTGCCGATATTCCCGAAATCATGAAAGAGGCTATGGTCTCCATTGAGGACGAGCGTTTTTATAAGCACAACGGCGTTGATATAAAGCGTACATTGGGCGCAACGGCAAAATATGCTCTTTCAAAGATTGGTATCGGCGATGCAAGCTACGGCGGTTCTACCATAACACAGCAGGTTATAAAAAATATTACAAACGAAAAAGAAAAAACATCAATGCGTAAGATAAAGGAAATGATGAGGGCAATAGCACTTGAAAAACAGCTTTCCAAAGACGAAATCCTTACACTTTATCTTAACATTGTATATTTTGCAAACGGCTGTAACGGCGTCGAGGCGGCATCAAATGTATACTTTGCAAAGCCCGTTTCAGAGCTTACCTTAGCAGAGGCGGCATCAATTGCGGGCATCACACAGTTCCCATCGCAGTATGACCCGTATGCACACCCCGACAACAACATTCAAAAGAGAAACCTTGTACTCGGCAAAATGCTTGAGCTTGGTTACATAAGCCAAGAAGAGTATACCGAGGCAGCGTCAAGCGACCTTGTGGTAAATAACACATACCGTGAACAAGGCGTAAGAATTTCATCATTCTTTGTTGACCAGGTAATAAACGATGTTATAAACGACTTGCAGATAAAGAAGGGTTATTCTCTTGATTTTGCAACACAGCAGGTTTATAACGGCGGTCTTAAAATCATATCAACAGTTGATGTTGATATTCAGCAGATACTTGAAGATGTATACTACAATGCAACAGGCTTCCCTGTTACCGGTATGGGAGCACAGTCGGCAATGGTTATAATTGACCCCTACACCGGCAAAATCCGTGGACTTATAGGCGGTCTTGGCGAAAAAACCGATGTTCGCGGTTTTAACCGTGCAACTCAAGCTCGAAGACAGCCCGGCTCGTCAATAAAGCCTTTATCCGTATACGGTCCTGCGGTTGACCTTGGAAAGATAACAGAGGCAACAAGCGTTATTGATGAGGAGATAACAATAGGCTCCGATAACTGGAAGCCTAAAAACTCATACCGTGAGTTCTTGGGACCAATGACTGTAAAAGAGGCAATTGCCCGTTCTTCAAACATTCCTGCGGTTAAGGTTCTTGATATGATAGGGCTTTCAAGCTCATACGGATATTTGCAGAACAAATTCCACCTAAGCTCAATCGTGCCCGATGATAAAAACTATTCATCATTGGCTCTTGGCGGTCTTACAAAGGGCGTATCGCCAAAGGAAATGGCAGCGGCATACGGTGTGTTTGTAAACAGCGGTAAGTACATCGCTCCATACACCTATACAAAGGTTATTGACTCCACGGGTCAAATTATTCTTGAAAACACCGCAGAGGCAACCCAGTCAATGAGTGCGGCGGCGGCATATATCACATCTGATTTACTTTATTCTGTTGTAAACAGCAGTGTTGGTACTGCCAAGGGTGCGGCGCTCTCAAGCGGTATGCCAACATACGGAAAAACAGGTACGACAGATGACGACTGCGATAAATGGTTTGTCGGATTTACACCGTATTATGTCGGTGCAGTATGGTATGGATTTGACTCCCCTTCATCAATTTCAAATGCAGGAGTTTCGGGTAATCCTTGTGTAACGGCGTGGAATACAGTTATGGAACGGGTACATGAGTATCTTGACTACAGAGAGCTTACAAGACCTACAAATATAGTAGAGGCAACTGTTTGTATGTATTCGGGTATGCTTGCATCAAGCACCTGTAACGCAGTTACGGCATACTTTGTTGACGGAACACAGCCAAAGTCAATCTGTAACAGCTCGCACTCGTCAGGTGTTCGCTCAGGTTCACAAACACCCAGTCCTACAACCACACCGCAAACAGCTCCTACACCGCAGGCTGCCAATACTATAACACCGCCTCCGCAGACACAGCAAAATTCAGGCGGTAATGATAATGCAACCACCTCCCAAGGTAACAACTCATCGACAAATACCTCCTCCGGAGGAAATGAAGATACATCGGGCGGTTCTGACACAGACTCCGGCACCGATACATCTTCACAGATTGATTCATCCTCATTTGGTGCAGATGCAGTATCAAGCTACGGCGATTATGAATAAAAACAAATAGCAAAAATCCCCTTATTCCACAGAGAAACAAGGGGATTTTTCAGCTTATATAAAATTAGATATGGAATAACAAAGAATTATATTTTTTCCTTATAAAATGCTGTATTTTTCAACATATCTATATTCTTTACAACTTCACTGTTGTTTAAAGCATATTCTTTCATATTCTGCAAATTACCGACAACCGTATTCTTATCTTTTCCCGACAACTTGCATATACGGTCAATACATTCATTTACAGTTATAAAAAATGCCATTCTTGCCTGCGGTCTGATAAGCGCGCTCAACGCACACATGGTATAATTCATAATCACATACGGCTGTGTTTTTAAATCAATACTCAATATGTCATCAACCGCTTTTTCAAGCATTTTAGCCTTACCTAAGCAGTGCTTAGCCATACATTGATTAAATTCTGCCAATGTATCATTATCAAGCTCCAATTTAAGCGTTTTTCCTTGCCCATTCCCCTGCAAAGCCTTTTTGGGGCTACTCAAATCTGTATCAACTGATGCAATATCATCAACAAGCGTCATACAAAGCGTTGTAAAAATATATAGAACTTCGATACGATCTTCTTTTGCGTTCTGTGATGTTATCACATCAAAATACCACATTGCAAGTTCCACAGCGCCGTCAATATATTCTCCCGAAACATCAAGCAACAGTCTTTTGAGTACCTCGCCGTTTGATATTCCCTCACCGTAGACCTTAAAAAACTCCGCTGTTTTTCCATTTACATCAGCAGTAATAATCGTAGTATTCATATTATTTCCTCCGCAATCAAAAAAGTGTGCCACCAAAAAGCGACACACATAAAATGTCCGCTCTTTCGTGCTACCGAAAATAATTGAAATACCGATATAAAACACCCAGACAAGCATAACTGCTTCACCATTTGATATTCCATAATTAAACTCAACCATTGAGCGTACATTTTTAACAAATGTATTGTATTGAGTTTAATAAAAAAAATATCAAAAAAAGACACAACAAAGTGCAATCGAGTGATTTAAAACGGTATTTTCGATGTCACATTGACATCTATTTTCAGTAGCAGATACATTATAGCACCTTTTTTTAATCTTGTAAAGCAAAAGACAGCCATATTTTAAAAAATACAGCTGTCATACTTAAAAATTTTATTTTACAACCGTTACTGTAGGCGCTAAAGTAAGTGCGATATTAAGGTTTCCGTTTCTGCAGCGAAGCTCGTTTATAAACTCCTGCTCACTTACGCCGTCTTTTGTAACAAGGTCATATGTAAGCTCAAACAATGAGCCAAGGTCTGTTGTTCTTACCTTTGTCAATTTATATTCGCTTGTGTATCTTTCCATTATCTCATCAAATACACCCTGATAATTCAAGTCCTCGGGTATATTCATTTTCAATACCTTTCTTACAGATTTTTGTGAGAAAGCATTTGTTTTATTGAGTATAAACATCAGTATGCAAAGGCCTACAACAAATATTGCACCGTATCCGTAGAGTCCTACACCGCATGCAAGACCTGCCGCAATATCAAAGAATATAAAGCCTATGTCCTTGGGATCCCCGGGTGCACTTCTGAATCTTATGATTGTAAGTGTTCCTGCCAAGGAAAATGCCCTTGCAATATCACTGCCCACAAACAATATTATAACCGATAATATTACGGGTAACATACAAAGCGTTACCGCCATACTCTGCTGATAGGCTTCAGGCTCTTTTGTTTTATAATATGTAAATGCTATTATAAGTCCCAACACAAACGATACAGCCATAGCTATAAGCGCTGTGCTTATTGTCATTGTCTCACTTGTACTTACTAAAATATTGTTAAATAATTCATTCATTGTCTTAAATCTCCTTTTCTTATATATCAAACCGCATATCTATGTGCGATTTTAAACTTTTTAAATACATCAAATATGTTAATACTTTCTCTATACTCCTGTGTCTGCGGTGGTATTAGAGGCACTACCACATTGTTATGCTTTTCTTTGATGTACCTTGTATACTCCGTTCCGTACTTTGAAACGCTCTCCCGTCTTATGCCAAGCCTTGAAAGCTCACTGCACAGCCACATAGGTTTTGCCTTGCCCGTCTTTATCTCCATTAAATATACTCCGTCGTCCAAGAGCATATCACCGTAATCGCCCTTTTCAAGCGCCACATCATATCGGCGTGAACGGATATTTATATCAAATGAAATTCTAAGGTCGGGGTTATCCTTTTCAAAATATGCAAGCCTGTCATATGCTATATATACCTTTGGCACTAAATTATAGTTTTTTAAGAAATATGAAATCTCATTTACTACCTGAGCGTTCATATAATCCTTTTGCAGAGGCTTTATACCTGTTTTTACAAAATCATACGCTTCATCAAGTTTAAGCGTTGTTCTTCGCTTATTTACTATACCGCCATACTTTTTCTTTATTTCCAAAAATACCTTATCGTCTTTTCCCGGTACTCCGTAGGAGCGGAGTCTTAGTTTTTCCTTATATTCGGGTTTTGACAAAGAGCGTCTTATAAGCTCATTATCCTCGGTATCATAATAAATATTTGCGATTGTATATGTCTTATGGTCTTTATTGTATTTGTCAAGCTCCATATGCTCATCAAGAACCTTGATTATTTCATCAAACTGCGCCTTGTTAAGCTTGTATTTATGCTCGTATCTGTTAAATACCTCTATTGCCATTTTGTTCACCTCATTTTTTATATGTTCTGTTTACAGTTGCTATTATAATGGGCAAATATTAAATCTACCTTAAAATTGAAAATTTATTTATGAACATTTTGTGAACAAAAAAATATAGCCAAACATTGAAGCTTAGCTATATTTTTAGCTTTATCGTTTCCAGATTTCGGGCATAAACAACATCAAAACCGGGTATAACTCTAATCTACCTGCCAGCATATCAATTGACAATACAATTTTTGATAAAACCGACATATCGTGGAAGTTACCTGCAGGGCCAATCATCTTACCAAGTCCCGGTCCGATATTATTTATTGTCGTTACAACCGCCGTCAGGGCAGTTTCTAAATCTATGCTGTCAAGACTTAAAACTATAAGCGATGCAAACATAAACACAACATAACATACAAAGTATGTAACAACACCCTCTACCTCATTACCGTCTATTGTCCTTCCGTCATTTTTTATAGTAAGAACCCGTTTTGGGCTTACACTTTTACGGACAGCCGACAATGCTGATTTTACAAGCACGGAAACTCTTAATACCTTTAATCCTCCGCCCGTTGAACCTGCACAGCCTCCGACAAACATCAATATAAAAATGATTGTTCTTGAAAGCTGTGGCCACAAATCAAAGTTTGCAGTTGCATAACCTGTTGTGGTTACGGTGGATGCTACCTGGAAAAAGGCTTGTCTTAGCGCCATTTCAAAGCCATTATATATCTTATAAATATTTAGCATTATTACAACAGTTGCTACCACAATAATCGTCAGATATGTTTTTAGCTCCGAATTTGCCTTTACCTTTTGGAATTTCTTTACAAGCAACAAATAATAAATATTAAAGTTTATGCCAAAGAGCATCATAAATACTGCTATTGTATATTGTATGTACGGGCTTTTATAATACCCGATACTTATATTTTTAACCGAAAATCCGCCCGTACCGGCTGTACCGAATGAGTGTACCAAACTGTCAAACACATTCATTCCGCCGAATAAGAGCATTATAAACTCAACAAAGGTTAAAAACGCATACATTCCGTAGAGTATCCGTACCGAGAACTGCCACTTGCTTGCAAGCTTACCAAGCGTAGGTCCGGGCATTTCCGCACGCATAATATGGGTTGTTTTTGCGTCCTTGCCCGAAAAAATCGCCATTGCAAATACAAGCACTCCCATACCGCCTATCCAATGCGTAAAACTACGCCAAAACAGCAGGCTCTTACTTATATGCTCAACCTCTGTTAAAATTGATGAGCCGGTTGTAGTAAATCCCGAAACCGTTTCAAACAAACAGTCTATATAGCTTGGGATTTCACGGCTTAAATAAAACGGCAGTGCTCCCACAGCCGAGAACACAATCCATGCCAGTACCACAATCATAAGCCCGTCTTTTGCAAACATATGCGTTTTCTTAGGCTTAATAAAGCCCGGAATACTGAGCAGTAAAAATACTGCAATAGTTATTAAAAACGGAATATGGCAGCCGTCATGATATATAAATGATACAATCAGTGGCGGGACAAGCATTGCGGCACCTATGAGCATAATCTTTGCTGTTAAATAGCCTATCATTTTAAAATTCATAAATTTGCTATCTCCCCTATAAGTAATGTTGTCAATTTAAAATATGTTTACGGTAACTCCCCATCCATAGCGTCTGACGGGTCGTATTTTTCAGTTATGACACTGACCTTATAAAAGTATCTCGTTTAAGTGCTTTAAGTGTCCTGTTGTTACAACTATTACATGATCGCCGACATCTATTACCGTATTACCGCTTGGTATGACAATCTTATTACCCTTTGCAACCGCGGCAATTATAACATTTTGCTTTATTCTTAAATCCTTTAGCGGTATTCCCACAATGTCAGGATTTTCATAGACTCTGAACTCTATCGCCTCGGCATTATTACCGACAATCCTATAAAGCGTCCTAATCTCATTGTTTGCAATCTTACTTATATTGTCCATAGCTCGAACATAGCCTAAGATTACATCCGCTGTTATATCCTTTGGAGTTACAAGGCTGTCTATACCCATACCCTCGACTATATCCATAAACGACAGGCGGTTAATTTTTGTTATAACCTTATTTATCCCGTTCTGCTTTGCATACATGGACACGATTATATTTTCCTCATCAATTCCTGTAAGGCTTACAAATGAGTCAACACTGTCAATCCCCTCTTCTATTAACACATCACGGTCTGTACCATCGGCACATATTATGCTTGCCTTTGGCAGCATATCGGTAAGTTTATTGCATTTATCCATATCCTGCTCAATTATTTTTACCTTTATGCCAAGCTCACCGAGCATTCTTGCAAGATAAAACGATATTCTGCCGCCGCCGATAATAAGCGTTGATTTAACCCTCTGGTTATCAACATGCATTTTATTTATAAACTTTGCAATATCAATATGCGTGGATGTTACATATATCCTGTCTCCCGCATGAAGAATAAAATCGCCCTTGGGGATAATAACCTCATTATCACGCATAACCGCACAAACCAAAATTCGTACCTTATGATCCGAATACAGCTTAAACAGCGGTATATCAGCCATAGGGCTGTCTTTATCAATTTTAAACTCTACAAGTTCAATTCTGCCCTTTGCAAAGGTTTCTATATGCATTGCCGCAGGAAATCTTAATATCCTCGATATTTCGTTTGCCGCAAGATACTCGGGGTTTACTATCATATTTATATCAAGCACATCTCTCATAAACTGTAGCTGATGATAGTATTCGGGGTTTCTAACCCTCGCAACACAACGCCCTGCGCCCATTTTCTTTGCCATAATTCCGCAAAGGACATTATGCTCGTCCTTTTCCGTCACCGCAATGATAAGGTCGGCAGTTCTTACCCCTGCCTCTTCAAGCACCGTAATATCAGTACCGCTGCCCTCAATGCACATTACATCATACGCATCGCCCACAGCGTCAACCACTGCACTTTTTATATCAATCAAAACTACATCGTGGCCCTCATCATTTAGATTTCTTACAAGAGTTCTGCCGACTTTACCGCCGCCGATAATAATAATTTTCATTTTTATTCTCCATTTCGTCGCCAAATTGCAACACAAATATATAGGGTGGAAAAGAAGCAAGCTCCCACGCTTTTTGCTTTTGCAAAAAGTTGCTGAAAGCAAGTTTTGTGTGTAACACAAAACCGCAAACTTGTAGCTTTAAGCGAGCGGTGCTGTATGTTTATACCGCCCCGAGCGCAAAAGTTATAAGATGCGTAGCTTATTTTTCACGCTATATTTTCATTCTGCCTTTCTATCCCTGTTCATCAGGCTTATAACTGCCTCTTTTGCATTTTTGTTGTTGAATAATATGGCGTTTGCCTCCTCAACAATAGGCATCGACACATTATATTTTTTTGCAAGAGCGTATGCCGCCTTTGCCGTGTTTACACCCTCAACAACCATATGCACCGCTTCAAGCGTTTCCTTTAAGTTTTTACCCTCGCCAAGCATTATACCTGCACGGCGGTTTCTTGAATGCATACTGGTACAGGTTACAATCAAATCTCCGATACCCGATAGACCGTAAAATGTTTCAGCCTTTGCGCCCATTTGAGTACCGAGCCGTACAATCTCCGCCATACCTCTTGTCATAAGCGCCGCTTTTGTGTTATCGCCATAGCCCAAGCCGTCTGATATTCCCGCACACAGGGCTATAACATTCTTTAACGCTCCGCCAAGCTCAACGCCCAAGGTGTCCTTTGATGTATAAACTCTGAAATAATCATTCATAAATATATCCTGGATAAACGCCGCCGTTTCATCGTTTTCTGACGCTACAACATTTGTTGTCGGCAATGACCTTGACACCTCTTCTGCATGTGACGGACCGCTCATAACGGAAATATCCGCTTGTGGGATTTCCTCTTTATAAACTTGGGAAAGTGTTTTTAAACTGCCCTCTTCAAGTCCTTTTGAAATATTTATCATCTTCTGTCCGTCTTTTATATACGGCGCAAGCGTTTTTGCAGTTGTGCGTGTCGCAGGCGACGGTGCCGCCGTTACAACCAGCTGTGCGCCCTCTACACATAGCTTTGCATCATGTGAACAGGTAATGTTATCGGGGAACTTTATGCCCGGCAAAAACTCTTTATTTTCCCTGTCACGCTTTAGGCGCTGTGTTTCCTCCTCAATCCACGACCAAAGCCACACATCATATCCTTTTTTTGCAAGCAAAACAGCAATGGATGTTCCCCAGCTACCCGAACCGATTACCGATACTTTCATTTTAAGCCTCCAATCTGTCGCACAGGTGCGACTGCAATAAATTATATAGTAAAAAATCAGTGAAATTTAATGCTTTTTATTCACTCTCTTCCTTCTTTTTTGCTCCCAACTTGTTTTCCGTTCCCGTCATCAGTCTTTTTATATTTGCATGGTGTCTTAAAACTATAATTGCACCCATAAACACGACACATATTACCTCGGCTATATTCCATTTATCCAAAAAGAACATATATGAAACATCCAAAACCACAAACAGTGCCGCCGCAATGATTGAGCCTAAGGATACATAGCGTGTAACAGCCATTATGGTTATGGCTATTACCAATACCACTATACCTATTTTCCAATTTAACATCATTACAACACCAAGAGCCGTTGCAACGCCCTTTCCGCCTTTAAATCCAAAAAATATGGGGAAATTATGACCTATTATTACAAAGAGTCCCGAAAGATATGTAAGCGAAGCTACGCACATTGCATTATAAAGCTCGGCTCCTGTACGACTTGAAAGCTCTATAACAAGCATTGCGATAAGCACCGCAACAACACCCTTTAAAACATCAAGCAAAAGCGTTAAAACACCCATACCTTTACCGTGAGTTCTTAGCATATTCGTAGCGCCTGCGTTCCCCGAACCGCTCTCCCTTATATCCTTACCGGATATTGCACGGGACAGGATAATCGAGAAATTTATTGAACCGATAAAGTATGCGCAAAGCGCAGTGAATGAAATCAGCACCCAAGATAATGGTGATGATTGATTTATTATAGGTAAAATATTCATATATACCTCCTCGATTTAGTCCTTCTTCTCGTTTTTCTCTCGTATAATGAATTTTATCGGTGTTCCCTCAAATCCGAATGCCATCCGCACTTGATTTTCAATAAATCTAAGGTATGAGTAATGGAACAGCTCTTTTGAGTTTGCAAAGATTACAAAGGTAGGCGGTGCAACAGATGCCTGCGTACCGTAATAGATTTTTAGCCGTCTGCCCTTGTCTGACGGTGGCTGCTGTTTATGCATTGCCTCGTTTAACACATCGTTAAACATACCGGTTGTAATTCTTCTCTTATGCTGTGCATTTACTTCCTTTATCTTATCAAGCAAGGCATTTACCCTCTGCCCTGTCTTTGCGCTTATAAAGACAATTGCCGCATATGACATAAACGCAAACTCTTCACGGACTTTATTTTTAAATTCGTTCATGGTTTTATCGTTCTTGTTTACAATATCCCATTTATTTACAGCGAATATACATGCCTTGCCCTGCTCGTGCGCATAGCCTGCAATTTTGGTATCCTGCTCGGTTATGCCCTCTGTTGCATCAATCATAATAACGCACACATCTGATCTGTCAACGGCGGCAAGCGATCTTACAACGCTGTAATGCTCAACATTTTCGTCTATCCTGCCACGCTTTCTCATACCGGCTGTATCTATAAACAGATACTTGTCCTCGCCGTTTTGGTAATGCGAATCAATCGCATCTCTGGTTGTGCCTGCAATATTACTTACTATTACACGCTCCTCACCTAAAATCTTATTTATAAGGGAGGATTTACCGGCATTTGGCTTTCCGATTACCGCAACCTTTATTTCGTACTCATCCTCGGATGTGTCGCTATCGGGCTCAAACTGCTCCGTTACCGCACTTAACAAATCGCCCACGCCCAAGCCGTGTGTCGATGATATTGCGATAGGATCGCCAAGTCCGAGGTTATAAAACTCGTAAAATTCAAACGGCGGATCGCCTATATTATCAACCTTATTAACCGCCAATACTATCTTCTTTTTAGCCTTCTGGAGCATGGATGCAACATCCAAGTCGTTTGCCGTTACTCCGTCACGCACATTTGTCATCATAATAACAACATCTGCCATTTCTATGGCAAGCTGTGCCTGACGGCGCATCTGCGATAGGATTTCATCATTTGCTTTAGGCTCTATTCCGCCCGTGTCAATAAGCGTGAAATACTTATCAAGCCACGACACATCTGCATAAATTCTGTCCCTTGTAACACCCGGTGTATCCTCAACAATACTTATTCTGTTACCGGATATTTTGTTAAACAGTGTGGATTTACCAACATTTGGTCTGCCCACAATAGCTACTATAGGTTTCATAATTAAAATTCCAATTCCTTGTCTATAATTTTTTCAATAAAGTCATAACCGTCATTTAAGATGGTATATACCTTGACATTTAGTTTTTCTTCAAGCTCATAAACCTCTACATCGTCAAGAAAAATCATATCGTTATCCCTCAGCATTACATCGGGAATAAATAGGATTTTTGCATCGGTTTTTAGCTGGTTTATAATATCGCCGCCGCACACAAGACCCGTTACAGACACACCGCCGCCAAAAAAATCGTTCCTTATGGCTTGTACATCAATTTTTAGGTTTTGATACCTTGACATAAGCTCATCGCAAAGACCTTTTATAAAATCATATACCATCTCGCCCGTTACCAATGCCACATATCTATCATCAATTTCTTTGGGTGCGAATTTAAGACCGCTGTAAAATTCCTCTCTCATGCTCGCAACCAGGCCAACTCCGTTCTCTATCTGCGGAAATCCCTCATAAGTATCGGAGTCGGGAACTTTAACGCCGGCGTTTATATAAAATTCGTCTGAGAGGTATATAAGCCGTGTACCCAAGGTTTTTAAAAGCTTTTCCTGCCATGCACTTACCTGGTCTATTACCTCTTTTGAGGTTTCCTTTGTGTATGGAGTAAGTTCACAAAGACCTTCTCTGTATCTTGTAAGCCCCACAGGTACCGCCGATACGCTCTCTACATACGGGTAAAGCTTTGATAGGTCCGATATTGTCCTGTCAAGCTCGGCTCTATCGTTAATCCCCGGACACAGGACTATCTGGCAGTTCATATAGATATGATTTTTTGCAAATCTTTGCATAATACTGTAGCACTTACCGGCAAATCTGTTATGGAGCATCATTTCACGAAGTTTTGGATTTGTTGTATGCACCGATACATTTATCGGGGATACATGCATTTTTATAAGCCTGTCCAAATCCTCGTCACTCATATTTGTAAGAGTTACATAGTTACCCTGTAAAAATGACAGCCTCGTATCATCGTCTTTAAAGTACACCGTTTCACGCATACCTTTTGGCAACTGATCGATAAAGCAGAAAATACATTTATTTGTACACGATTGCGCATCGCCTATTAAATCATCGGGAAATACAAGACCTATATCCTCATAGTCATTTTCAATCTCGATTATCTCAATCGTCTTATCCTTTTTCTCGACTTCAAGAGTTACGACAGGCTCGGATAAAAGGTATCTGTATTCCAAAACATCACGAAAATCGTTACCGTTTATCGTTAATAGCTTATCTCCCGGCTCTAACCCTGCTTCATACGCATAGGAATTTTCCTCAACATATTTAATTGTTGTGTCTTCTTTCTTCATATGTTACACCAATTTCAGAAATATCTTTTTGCAAAACCGCCCAACGCGGTTGAGAAAAATGAAAATACGGCGTAGATAAACAAATAAATCACTCCATATGCCATATATGCAGGTATGGCATATTCAAGGTGGTCCTTTGCTACCATAACACTGCCGTTATAGTAGAATAAATATGACAAAAACGATATTACCGTCATAATAAGCGGAAACTTGAAGTTATAGCCTATCCGTATTCCGTAAAATACACCGACTATAAATAAAACAATTATATTTATCATATTTAAAAATATACTGTACAAGCCTACAACGCCCTTTTCTCCCATACATACAAAAATTATGGGTATGATATGAAAGGTTATAAGCAATGCTATAAGATACATTTTTGCCGTTTCTGTTTCAAACTTGCCACGCTTTATAAAATGCGTATCTTCACCCAGTCCTTTTCTTAGCTTTGCCATTATTATCCTCCGCTTATATTCTTACACTCTGTCCGCTATCTTTTAGGTATTTTTTTAGCTCTGTAATACCTACCTCTTTAAAATGGAACAAGCTCGCCGCCAAAACCGCATCAGCTTTTCCCTCTGAAAACGCATGAAGAAAATGCTCCATTTTTCCTGCGCCCCCCGACGCAATAACAGGTATGTTTACATTTTCCGATACAGTTTTGGTAAGCTCAATATCATAGCCTGCCTTTGTTCCGTCGGCGTCCATACTGGTAAGCAAAATCTCGCCTGCGCCCAATTTTTCAACCTGCTTTGCCCATAACAGAGCATCAATTCCTGTATTCACTCTGCCACCGTTTAAATACACTTCCCAGCCCGATTTATCGGCTTTGGCTTTTGCATCTATCGCACATACCACACACTGACTGCCAAAACGCTCCGACGCCTCTTTTATAAGCTCAGGTCTTTTTATTGCCGCCGAATTTACGGAAACCTTGTCCGCACCTGCGTTTAAGATTTTCCTGAAATCCTCTACCGTGCGTATTCCTCCGCCGACAGTAAACGGTATAAATACCTCTTTTGCAACCGCTCTTACCATATCAACAACCGTTTCACGGTTATCGGATGATGCGGTTATGTCCAAAAACACCAGCTCATCGGCTCCCGATTTGTCATAAACCTTTGCACATTCGACAGGATCGCCTGCATCTATTAAATTAACAAAATTAACTCCCTTTACAACCCGTCCGTCTTTTACATCAAGGCATGGGATAATTCTCTTTGCGTACATATTATTTTCTCCGCCAAATTATAACTCAATAAAATTTTTCAGTATCTTCATACCTGTTCTGCCACTCTTTTCAGGGTGGAACTGAAGCGCAAACACATTATCACGCTCTATTGCAATGTCAAGCCTTGTTCCGTATTCGGTGTATGCCGATACCAAATCCTTATCATCTGTATTTAAGTAATAGGAATGTACGAAATATACATACGGCTCATCGCCCAAATCCTTTAAAATTCTGCTGTCCTTTGTAATTTTTATACTGTTCCAGCCCATATGTGGAATTTTAAGACCGCTATCGGGGATTTTTACGATTTTTCCTTTGAATAAACCAAGCCCCGACACGCCCGGTGTTTCATCGCTTTTGTCAAACATAAGCTGTAGACCTAAGCATATGCCAAGCAAGGGGATACCACGGTTTTTAACCTCGATTACAGTGTCAAACAAGCCTGTTTCTTTTAACGATGATACCGCATCGCCGAATGCTCCGACTCCCGGCAATATCACCTTGTCAGCCAATAGGATTTCGCCTTTGTCGGCTGTTATTTTTGAATCAGCACCCAAAAAATCAAGTGCATTTTTGACACTGTGCAAATTCCCTGCACCGTAATCTATTATTGCAATCATTATATATTCCTCTTTGTAAACAGTTATTTTACATTTTTGCTTGTATGTCAATGTTTCTTATGCGTTAAACGCTTTATTATTACTTTGTAAAACATTATAGCATAAAACATCTTACTTATCAACAATAAAAACATATTTTCCCAAAAGTAAGAGTCGCACCGTATGATGCGACTATTGTATTTAACCGTTATACTTTTTTAATTCATTTACAAGCCACTGTCTGTAGCCATTCATTTGAGCATTCGACTTATCAATCATAAGCGCATAATTTACCCTACCCAAGAGCTTTTGCAGATATTTTTCTTCATTCTGCTCTGAATTTATTTTACTCAAATGAGATGAAACCCCGAATTTTTTACAATAATATAATTCCTGTCGGAGTTTTTTTCTGTAATCCAAGGGTATATTAAGCTTATCATTTACTACTACGCCTGTAATCAATTGTCTTTGCCCATTCCTTGCGATAACAGTTTTTTTGTTATTAAGATAAAAGCCCATTTTTGCAAGTTCCTGTTTGACAAAACAAATAATTTCCCCTGGAATTATATTTCCCGAAAAAGTCAAATCATCACAATATCTCGTATACACGATGCCTTTTTTGTCACACCATTGACCTATACAATCATCAAAATTCTTCATTATTATATTTGAAATTACAGGCGATGTTGGCGCACCTTGCGGCAATGTATCTTTATACAGACATATAAGTGAAAGCATAATACGGTTAGGCTCTGAATATCTATATGCCGGAAAAGCCTTATCTTTAACTATCGGATATATTATATGATCAAAAAAATGTCTTATATCAACCTTTAAAACAGTGCCGTTTTTTATGTGTGGTTTTGCATTTGCCACCACAGATCCACCGTATCGGTATGCAGTTGCATATTTTGAAATTTCTTCGTAGATAAGCAACTTGTCAGCTATACGCTTTTGGATTGATTTTAAAAAATTATCAGGTACGGCAAGTTCTCTGAATTCTCCGTTTCCTTTTGGTATTTTTATTCTGCGATAGTGCGATGATGCATGATTACTTGCCGTATATAAAGCCTTTTTAGAAACTCCCAAATCCTCACTCAAGGAGGAAAGCTCCCTGTATACTATCATTATCAAACTTTCCTCCTCTTGTGATTTTGCGAAACAATACATTGTGAATTACGATGTTGTGTAGCTGTATTTTAGCCCATGAAGTGGGCATCTTTATACAGCGGAGTCAACTTCGTCTGAACGAAGTGAATACTTGTAAACTCTACTCCCCGACAACGACTCGTTGCCGACGCCAATGAACATTGACCTGCGCTATTGTTCCGCATATACTGTTTAAAGTATAAACACTGTTAATAATATCATTCTTCAGCTATAATTTTTAATAATATCAGTAATGTTGAATTGATTTTTCTATTTTTATTATATCATGTCCACTGTACATTTTTCAGTACAATTCTCATACTTTTTTAAAAATATTTGTCACGCAATGTATTTATCGTTGCGCGATGCCTTTGTTACCAATACATATGAAACAACAAACAAAATTGCTATAAATATAACAAAATTCCATGTTCCGCCCTCTGTGCTTGCAATGTAATCATATGCTCCGTGAAGCAGGGCAGGCAAAATAACGCACATCACACGCATTACCTTAGACGCAAATTGATTGCCTCTGTTATCATATTTTTTAGCTATGCCGTAGAACACTCCCATAAACACACCAAAGCAAGTATGTCCGGGGATTGCAGTCAGCGCTCTTACTATTGCAGTTGAAAAGCCATAGGACATTACATAGCTTATATTCTCCCACAGCGCAAATCCAAGCGACACAAATACTGCATATACAACGCCATCGTATTGACAGTCAAACTCATATGATGACCACGAATTGCGCTTTAGCATAAAATACTTTGCTCCTTCTTCGGAAAATGCCACAATACCAAAATACAATATAACAGGATACAAATAGCTGTCTGCAGCCACATACATATTAAGCAACGCGCTTAACACACGCTCTGATACCAGCGCTATAAGTGACGAGAAGATACCGGCTTTTACCAGCTGCCATAATATTGCGGAGCTTTCACTTTCAAGACGGTCGGAGTTATATACCTTTACCATCAAAAATATTGCAGGTATTACTGCAGCCAAAATCAATATCACATTGTATGTCATCAATGTGGGTAATAAAAAATAAAACATATATTGTGTTCCTTTTCGTAAATATTTTATAATACAATTATTGTAACATAAATTTTGAATATTTTCAACATTTTCACCTATTGCTGTTAGTGTCAAGTAAAAGTTAGCAAATTTTTCATTGATTGTTTTGAATTACTCTAAACAGACAGTATTGCAAATTTTTCCGTCACCATTGACTGTTACCGCTATAAAATGCGTAACTCAAACACACCAACGATTAAAAACTCAAAAATATGAGATATTTTCCCTCGTCTGTAAAATCCATTGTAGCATTTTATCTTGCAACCGTCAAAGGTAAGCCGCTTACGCGGTGACTTTTTTTCCTCCGGCTCAAAATCTAAAAATATGAGGAAATCGTGAAGTTTTTGCCTTTCAACCAGTCCATATATTTCTTTTCTTCTGTATTTAGGTGCAAATACTATGTGATATTGACATCTGTACCTTGAATGTGCTGTACTTTTTATTTTGTTCTTTTCCATTGTTAAAAACCTCCGTGATATATTTTTAGTAATGCGGTCGCCAAACCTTTTACTATTATATCACGGAGGTTTTCTTTTGCTAAAGCCTTTTTTCTTCCTCCGGTATAACCGGAGGTTTATTTCCACGCCTAAAGACACCAAAAAAAGAACAACGGAAATTGTATCAATTCCATTGTTCTTATGTGTGTCTGCACTCATATTATGATACAATTAAATGAATTTACAAAAGTGGGACACTGTTAAACAAAATTCATATTTAAATTAGCCCATATGACAATTCTGTATGTGAGTCATTTTTCAATAACCTTAAAAGAAAGAGAAACTATATCGATACAAATATCCTACCATTGAGGAATTTAAGAGAAGTTTTGATAAGTATATTAGTTTCTATAACGATAAACGACCTCATTCCTCTCTAAGATACAAAACTCCAACCAACTTTGAAGCTGATTATTGCGATAAATAAGGCATTTTCGTGGCAAAATAATATGAAGACAATGGTTAAGATTTACAAATAAAATCATAATTTTTATCAAATCAGACTTTTTAATTCATATATTCTATTTGAGGTAACAGAATAAACAATTCAGAAAATCGCATAAGTAAACGATTAATAAAAATACAAAACCCACAAATCTAAACATAGTGGTTCGGATTCGTGGGCTCGTTTATATGGCAAAGGTGAATATGCATGATACAATGCACAACTGTAAAAGAAAATTGCACAAATCAATTTGAAAGTGCACAAGCGCAAAAGAAAAATTCACAACTGCAACTGCTTGTGCAAAATTGTGTATTTTCTATAATACTGATTCGCCCCAAGAAACAAGCTAAACCTAAGCCAATCATCATTCCGTAAAAGATAGATAAGAGCAGAAAAACGCTCATTCATAAATTTGTTAAGCATTTTGGAGCTATCTCATTTTTTGCGCAAAAATTTTAAACAAAAAATTATGTAAACCTTTTTAACTACCTGAAATTTCAAAAAACCGGATTTTTGTCAAGGCTGATTATATCATGCATTTTAGCCTTTACAATGATACGGATTTTAATATAATATTGTAAAAGGTTTATGTAAACCAAAAATTAAGTTTACACAAAATCAGGGATTTTCTTTCAGATTATTTCTATACCCAAAATCATAGCAAGCTCCTGCATTTGCTCTTTAATATCAGCAAACGACATTACCTGATGACAGCCAAGAACATTCTCTATATAGCCTTTGTAATTATCAAGCGCTATGCGAAGCTGTGTCCGACAGCTTGGCTCATACCGCCCTGCCACAGTTTTACCGCTGTTTATTGTCATTTTATTCTCTACACCGCTGTATCTGAACAAGCTTACATCTGCACCTATATCATACTTTACATCAAGCGATGCCCCAATCCCTGTTTCGTGGTGGCTTCGGAGTATGTATTTATGCTCCTTTATAGGCGCTGTGCAATGCACAAAATTAACTGTTTCGTCCTGTCCCAGATTGGGGTTTGCCATCCATGGAGCGTCATCGGTTAAGGCACGGATAAAGAGCATTGTCACGGCACTGTCTACATCTCCCTCGCAGGCTGCAAAATACGGAGTTTCGCCATTTATGTAGCTTACACCCAGGCATGGGTTTATGCCTGTTTTTGTAATAAGATTAAAGCAAGCTATCGCCATTCCCATACACTTATATTTTCTGATTATTTTAAGCATCGCCCCTGCCATTTTTGAAGCGTTTTGTAAATCCTCATCAGTAGGCTCAATAATCTGATCCGCTCCGTTTTTAAAATAATCATAAATATCTTTTACCTCGTCCTTATCCATTGACTTATAAATATCAATAAGCTCACTTTGCGGTATTTTTACCATATTAACGCCCGTCTTATCATTATAAACCGACAAATCTTTCTCCACACTTATTACCCATGGCTCAGGCTGCTCAATAACTGCAATCCTTGCACCCTTAATCTTTTTTACCGCCTCCTGTGCTTTAAGATACGATTTTAGCTGTGTCGTGGTTTTAATAAGCCGTATATCCGCAGTCCTTTTTAGAACACTGTATGTGTCCATCAATGTGGGTGCCGCGTTACAATAGAGTATTTTATCGGTTGTCTGTGCGTCAAAATTACCCTCGACATACGGTGCAAATATAACCTTATTTGAAAAATCAGCACATGCCTTTATAATATCAGGCTGTACCGAGCCGCTGCACGGAACAATTACTATTGTATCACATTCACTGCCTTTAAAAAGCTCCGTAAGGTCGCCGTCAATTACGGTTACTGTTTTTACAGGTGAAAATGTTTCCTTTATCTTACCTGCAACAGGCAGTATTTCCTCCTTGCTCCCCCAATATTTGGTAGCAAAAAACAATGCGATCACAGCACCTGTCCTTCCATTCTCCTTTACCGCTTCCATTTTTTCATTCTCCTTTCGGTTTTTTATTTTTTTACTATATTTTTAAGGGCCTGCATATCTTTGTAAAATTCTTCGGTGCTGTTCCCCTTGCAGAACTCTAAAATATACAACCTGTTTTTGCCTGTACCTGACATTATTTTATGGTACTGACATAAATTATCTTCAATTTCTGATAAACTTCTGAACGAATTGTCCCTTTGCATATTAAAAATGTGTACATTTCCAAAGTGGTCCCCAACGCTTAAAAGTTTTGAAAGCTCAGCACAGTTTTCTTCAAAAGAAATATCCGGATTTGCCTGCCATTGGCATTTTAGATTTGGTTTATCCACATCTTTTACAAGTCTAATTGCGGACTCTGCATTCTCTGTTAAAGTATTTCTGTGATACTCAAGCGAAATATTTATACCGTATTTATCCGCCATATCACAAAATGCTTTTAAATTATCCGCAATTTCCTGACGCTCTTCATTCGTAACACCTTTGGGCGATTTTGTACCTGCCCATACTCTTATGTTTTTTGCTCCTAAAATAGCCGCAATATTTATAAGCCGTTCCATTTCCTTTTCTGTACCGTCACATTTATAATACGAGCCGTAAGAGAAGGTTAGAAGTCCCTCTTTCTTCATTTTCTCAGCCACACACTTCGCAGTTTGAGTATCGGTTACATGAACATCTCCGCCCCACTCTATACCCTCCGCACCTGCATTTTTAGCAACATCTATAACCTCGCTAACATTTAACTGTCTGAATGTTACCGAGCAAAAACCGATTTTAACCATTTTTCCTCCTACCTTTGTGCTAATATTTTTACCATATCCTTTGTTATTTCATATTTTGTTTCCTCGCCGTTTACAACACGCCTATATTCATCAAACATATACTCGCCAAGGCGAAGTATCTCCTTGGTATATGCCCCTGCTCTGTGCGGACTTATGATAATATTTTCTGCTGTCCATAACGGTGAGTCCTCCGCAGTCGGCTCTGGATATGTAACATCAAGCAAAGCCATTCTCAAAGGTTCTTCTTTCATTGCCCGTACAAGATCCGCTTCGTTTACCTCGGTGCCACGGCCTGTATTTACAAACGCACCCGTTTTTTTCATTTTTGAAAAAAGGCTGTAATTGAGTATTCCCCTAAGCTCTTCCCTTTTTGCAAGGTGGTTCGATATTACATCGCATTTTTCAAACACTTCGTCCAGTGTTTTTGCTTTACGGACATTTAGCCGTTTTGCCTCGGCATCGGTCATGGAATTTGACCACACATAAATATTTACATCATATTGATTTAAAAGCGCAATCACATGACGGGAAATTGCGCCCAGTCCCAAAATGCCGATATTACTCTTAAAGTTTCCGTCAAAGCTGTTTGACATTTCAAAGGAAGTCTTATAACCGTATTTTTTATACTGTGCGATACCGTGGAAATAGCCTTTGTTTGCAAGGATTATCTGTGCAACCGCAAACTCCGCAACGGGAACAGCATTTGCCACCCAGCCCCCGAAAACCCGTACATTTTTATTAAGATACGGTGCTGCAAAATATACTGCGCTGCCTCCTGCGTAAAACAAAGCCTTTAAATTCGGAAGATATTTTTCAATCTGCTCCTCTGACAAAATCGGCGCATCCCATGTTGAAAAAATATATTCCAAATCCCTGTATTGATTAAAATTTTCAATAAATTCTTCACATGATAAAACCTTGCACCCGCCTATCTGCTCCTTTGTATATGCCCTGTAAATATTTTCTACCGCACTTGCCACAAATATTTTATTCATTATTTAACCTCGCTTTTTTCTAAATGTTTGCCTTTAAGATAGTCATTCCATACATTTTCAAACCAATTATCTGTTTTGGGAATCGGGCGCACCTCGCGCCACGTACATTTCATTTCCCCGTCTTTAAATTCAGTTTCCTGAACTTTTGAACAAGGCGGTACTTCTGTTTCCACCTTGCAGGTAACATAATCGGTAAGAGCTGTGTCGGTGTCTGCTATTAAGTATGAGCCACGGCTTATTCCGCCCTGCTTTATATAATCCATAATCGAATAGCTTACAGCCTGCTGTGTAATTAAAAGCTCATAGTCTGAAAATGCACGGCACAACTCAAATGCATTTTTAACCGCCACATTATCCCAAAACTTTTCATACTCGGCTTTTGCCGCCTCATAAACCGTTTTTGCGCCTTCAAAGCTTCTGATATGCGCCGCATAACGGCTCATTCTGTCGCCAATTCGCTTTTCAATATCACAAGGATTATCACCATTAGTGTTTTTTAACACTTTCTCGCCCTGCTCTATACGCTCCTTAATCTGCAAGATTGTAATATCGGATATTTCATCACTGTTCTCGTAATTGTATATGCCTGCGATGTACTGCGTTGCACGGAGTCCACCGCACTGACCTGAATTTAAGGCACTTCCGCCCGGTCTATATACGCCGTGTGTTCCGGAACACTCGCCTATCGTGAAGAAATGCAAAATGTTACTCTCCCACCTGTTATCGGCACTCAAGCCACCGTTGTTATGCTGTGCGCAAACCGCAATTTCAAGCATCTCCTGCTCAATGTCAATACCGTGCTTTTGATAAAGCTCTATTGCAGGCGTGTTCATATGTTTTAGCCTTTCAATGGGTGTACCAAAAAGCGATTGTGAATTTTTCAGATATTCATAACACACCTTGCCCACATTTGTAAAGTCGCTTTTAAGCGCTGATGGGTTTTTACGAAAATCAAGCCATACCCGTCTGCCTTTTACACTTATTTCGTTATAAACCAGAACATCTATAAGCGACGATCCCTTATTCTCAATCTTGCGCGGATCAAACGGCCACTGATAGCCTTTTAGGAATATGGCATTTAGCATAGCTTGGCTGTCGTTAAAGTATTCGTCTAAAAATTCATGTGCATCGTTGCCGTTTTGGTCTGTGGAAATATAAGTCGGCAAAACCTGCTGATAGGTACCCGACAAATTCCAGCGGAATTTTATTGACGCTATGCCATACTGCCATTCGGTAAGGTTTTTACCCTTAACTCCTGCTTCAAATGCCCAGCCATGCGCTCCCCTGTGCCCGACAGGATATACGCTGTTTGAATATATTCCCGCAGGTCCGCCTGTTGCATAAATAACATTCGTAGATAAAAATACAACATACCTCTTATCCCTGTCCTTGGAGTGTTCCTTGTCAAGGCAAAGAACTCCAACCGCTTTTTCACCGTCTGTTAAAACTCGGATTACCATATGCTTATCAAAAATTTTTATGTCCTTATTTTTTACTTGTTCCTCTAATTTTTCGGTCATCATTTTTGAGGTAAGCGGGCCTGCGGAGGTCGCCCTCTGTCTTGGGTCATGGTCTGTTTTATAACCCACATACTCGCCGTATGCATTACATGGGAACTCTACTCCCGCTTCAACAAGTCTATAAAAGCTCTGTGCCGACAATGCCGCCTCACAAAGCGCAATATCTCCGTCCATCGCACCGCCGTCAAACAGGTTTTGTGCCATTGCCATTACGGAGTCGTTACCGTCGCCTGACAGTGTAAGCTTATAATATGTCTGCTTGTCCGAGCCTGCATTACGGCTTGTACCTGTGTTTATGCCCTCCGTTACAATAGCAATATCCTTCTGTCCGAAGCTATAGAGCCTGTCCGCCGCACCGAATGCCGCCGCACCGCTTCCCACAATCACGGTGTTGAGTTTTACTGTTTTAACTCTTAATCCGCTTATTGTTATGTCATATGCTTTCATAATTACCCTCCGTTACAGTCTTTGTATATGAAATCCCCCGTCAACATCTATCGACTGACCGACAACATACGGGAGCTCGCCCGAACACAGAACATATACCGCCGATGCAATATCCGAAGGCTCGCCCCAGCGTTTTATCGGCAAGAGTCCTCCGTCAATCAAATTATCATACTTTTCCTTTACCGTTGCGGTCATTCCTGTTCTGATTATTCCCGGTCGGATTTCATTTACCATAATCCCCTCGTTTGCAAGTCTGTCGGCAAACAGCTTTGTTACCATGGATACGCCCGCCTTTGAAATACAGTATTCACCGCGGCTTGTTGAGCTTGTATATGCAGACATTGACGATATATTTACTATGTATCCGCATATCCGATTGCCCTCACGCTGTGAGAGCATCTGCTTTGCCACAAGCTGTGTTAAAAACAGCGTTCCCTTTGTGTTTATGTCCATTACAAAATCATAGCTTTCCTCTGTCATTTCAAGAATATCAGCTCTTACCTTTGGCGCAACACCTGCCACATTTACAAGCGCATCAAGATGTCCAAACTCTTTTACCGCCTTGTCTACAAGGCTTTTTCTGTCCTGACTTTTTGAAAGATTACCCTTAACATACACAAAATTTTCAAATTCTTCCTTTGCCGTATCGGCAATATCCATTCCGACAACAGCCCAGTCATTTGATAAAAATTTCTTCACCGTTTCAAAGCCTATGCCACCGTTACACCCTGTTACAATAGCTGTTTTCATTTCCATATACCTCCTTGATTATAAGTTTTCTCTTATTTCATTGCTTATTGCTGACTGTTTTCCGTTTCTGCCCTGATTATATATTGGTAAGTATACCTCACTGTCCCTTACCGAACAACCCGTAACCATACCGTCACGCATCATAACCGTACATTTACTGCACGCAACACAGCATTTGTTTCTGTACATTGTGCCGTCTTTTATAATATCGCTTGCAAAATCAGGATACGCAAATGCCTGTCTGCCAAACCCAGCCATATCAAACCAGCCGTTTTTTATACAGCCTGCGGCTATGTTTGCTCCGTATTCACGGAGCCAGCTAAAGCCTGTAGCTACAATTGTCATCTCAGGCACCTCCTGTTTTAGTTCTCTTGCCGCATTTAAGAGCTTATAAACATAATTTAACTGATGCACAGGCGGTCTGTACGGGCCAACATCATATGGCCTGTTTACATGAGGGTTATAGTACGGGTTACCACCCGTAACATTTATCATTTTCACGCCTAAATCCCTCAAAATCCGAACTATTTTCTTTGTTTCATCAAGGTTTACCTGCCTGAAATCATCTATGTCAACCCCGAAACCGTCAGGGTACGGTATCTCATCATAAGCACCGAGCCTTACTGCAATGTCAATGTCACAGCTTTCCTTTATACGCCTTATAATGTCAAAAAACAGCCTTGTCCTGTTTTCAAAGCTTCCGCCGTATTCTCCGTCCCTGTTATACGCCGATAAAAACTCACTTAACAGATACCTGTGACAGCATTTGACATCCACCGCATCAAAGCCTGCCTCTTTTGCCAGCATTGCCGCCCTGACATACTCTCCTTCAAGCTCTTTTGCCTCTTCATCAGTGATTATATGCACATTGTTTGGTAAAAACCTGTCAAGATGCGCATTTTTATATGCAATAACCGCACCCATATCGTTGTCGGGCCTTGCATATCGCCCCGAATGTGTAAGCTGTGCAACAAGATAGACACTGCCATCTGCGCTTTTTCTGATATGGTCGGTAAGCTTCTTGAATTCGCCTACATTTTCACGATTTATATGCATTTGGCGTGGGTTTGCCCTGCCACCCTTGCATACCGCACATGCCTCCATCCATAAAACTCCACTTCCGCCCTTTGCAAAGCGCTCGTACCTTCTGTACACAAGCTTCGTAGGCGAGCCGTCTATGTTGCTGTCACAGCCCTCCATTGGCAGTATTACCATTGAATTTTTTACGGTTTTATCGCCTATAACTTGCTCTTTTTTTAACACTTCGGTGTTACTTTCAAATGGAAGCTTAATATCCAGCTCGTTCATTTTTTTCAGTAACTCGTCTTTTGACTTGAAATTAAATACCGAAAATTCATTTGCCATCGTGTCATCTCCTTTATTGTTTATAAAATATATTTACTTTTTTTGTTTTCTGTGGTATTGTATATTCATATTGAAGCTTGAAAGGTGAGTAGTATGGGCGAGTATATCGGTAAAGGACTGCGTATTTTTTATAATACTGACGATTCATTTTATTACAATATGCATACTGCGCATTTCCATGATGAATATGAAATATACTATCTTGTAAAAGGCTCTCGGCATATATATATAAATGATAAGATATACCCCATAAACAGCGGTTCCCTCGCACTCATAGACGGTGAGAATATGCACCGTGCATTCTCGCCCGACAATGCACCCTATACCCGGTTTATTGTGTGTGTAAAAAAACAGTTATTAGAGCATGAGGCTCCCGATCTTGCCGCGCCCTTTAGCAACGGAACGGTGTTTTCTTTAAGTGCCCAACAGCAAGATCAGCTAAACAGGCTCATGAATATGATAATCTCTGACATTGAGCATGATGCCTTTATGCGCAGCGAGTCGATTCGTTCCCTTGTTACAAAATGGATAATTGATGTTTCACGGTTTTCCCATGAACAAACCTCAACTCTGCACAACTGCAACACTACAATTATCAGGGTTATTGATTTTATAAACGCCCACTATAACGAAAAGCTTACTCTTGAATATATAGCACAAAATTGCTATGTAAGCGTCAGTCATTTGACACGCCTGTTTAAAACCACGACAGGCTATACCGTAATATCATATATAAACAACCTGCGGATTAAAAAGGCGTCTGAAATGATAAAAAGCTCAGACCTTTCAATGTCCGAAATCGCATCAAAAACAGGCTTTGAAAGCTTGTCGTATTTTGTTAAGCTCTTCTCCCAATATTTTGGTATGTCTCCTTTGCAATACAGAAAAAACAATTAACTTTTATCAAGTTCATCTTACCATTAAATTTTTATGTTTTCTTTAAAAATCTTGCTTATGTTCGCAATTTTATAAAAATCTGCCCATTTTACGCTTGTGAATCGGTAAAAAATAACTTCAGCCCAAACTATGACAGTTCAAGACTGAAGTTATGTTTTTATATGTTCCAATACTGCGTATTAGCATTGTCTGTATCGGAATTTTCAATTACAATGACTTTTGCATCTTTGCTAAGAAAAATATGATGCCATACATTCTTTTTAACATTATACATTTTGCCCCTATCCATAGGCACACGCTCTAAATCTTTTCCTATGACAAGAGTTGCTTCTCCATCGGTTAAAATAAATACCTCGTCGGTTTTTGTATGCCGTTCAAGCTGAAAAAAATTTTTCTCATCATACCTTGGTGCATAGTTAATGTTTGCGGCAACCCATGTTTCAAATTCTACTACACGGGCATACCCTTCCTGATTTGTTTCAAGAATATCCAGTTCTCTTTCCATAAACTTCCTCCTCCGATACTAAATGAATATTCTACATCAGATTTTCTCTTCAAGGCTTACACATCTTTTCTCCTTATCGGATTTCTGTGCCGCCTGCAACACCTTTATAATCTTAACACCATCCTCAAAATTCGGAGTTACCGTAGAATGATTTTCAATCGCCTTGACAAAATCATAAAACGCATGAACAAATGGGTGCTCATAACCTATGGAATGACCTGCCGGCCACCAAGCACCCGAATATGGGTACCCTGCTCCTGTTACCAGAATTTTCTTGTATCCGTTACCACAGGACGGCACACTGTTATCATAAAATTCCAGCTCATTCATACGCTCAAAATTAAAGCACAGCGCACCCTTACTGCCATATACCTCAAAAGTGTTACAGTTTTTGCGACCTGTGGCAAATCTTGTAGAATCAATATTGCCAAGTGCTCCATTCTCAAATTCAAGAATCATAAAAGACGCATCGTCAACCGTAACAGGAATCATTTTCTTATCATCCTCCGTATTTGATTGAGGCAAATGTGTCGCAATATTGCTTTTACGGTTTGGTCTCTCGGTTATAAAGGTTTTTGTCATTGCCATAACAAACTTCGGTTCACCTACCAAAAATCTTGCAAGATCCACTGCATGTGAGGACAAGTCATATATCGTACCGCCTCCTGCTATTTCCTTATCAAACTGCCATTTGAAAGGAATATTCGCATCTATAGCCCACTCCTGCAAATATGCACCCTTCCAATGATAAATTGTGCCCAGTCTGCCCTCCTCTATCATTTTCTTTGCCAGTGCTACCGCCGGGACTCTGCGATAATTATGGTTTAAATAAGTAACTACTCCTGCCTTACGGGCTTCTTGCGCCATTTCCTCACATTCCTGCCATGTAAGTGCGCACGGCTTCTCACACACAACATGCTTTCCTGCCCGCATAGCAGCAATCGCCATTTCTTTATGCTCTGCCGCCGGCGTCAGTATGCAAATGATGTCAACATCATACCGCCCCAAAAGTGTGTGCCAATCTGTAGTATATTCCTCGTATCCCCACCTTTTTGCAAATTCACGGGTTTTGTTTTCGTCACGCCCTGCGACGCATTTGAGACATATTTCAAAAGGAATAGAAAAAAATTTACCCAACTGTGACCATGCGTTACTGTGAGCTCTTCCCATAAATCCGGTACCGATAATAGCTACATTCAATTTTTTCATAAAACTACCCCATTCAATATAAAATGAACATTACCATAAAAGAAAATCCACATTTTTTAGCTTTAGCAAAGCCTCGGCAAAGAAAAGGTCACCGTATATGATGAATATATTGTGGGTACTTTTCTCTCCATAGAGCTCTGTGCCAAAATGCAAAATTCCGTCTTTTTCCTTATCCCAGTTACAGAATTTCGCTTCCATTGCCTTTAAAATATTCATTGCCGCATTTAAGTAGAGCGATTTTTCATATTCAGGAACAACTCTTGCTATTTCTATGAGTCCGCAAACGGCTATTGCACCTGCCGTAGAATCGTATATTACAGGCTCTTTTGGTGATCTGAAATCACATTTTGGCAAATAGTCATCACAAACAGATGCTATAAAATAGTGAGCGATCTGCTTTGCCGCATTTAGATATTTTTCCTCACCGGTATATATGTAGGAAAGCATAAAGCCGTATATGCCCCACGCCTGTCCTCTTGACCATGATGAGCCTACTCCGTAGCCCTGTCCGCCAAGAGTGCGTATCACATGACCGTCAAGCAAGTCATGGTCTGCAATATGTACTACACTTCCGTCACCACGCAGGTGATCCTCTATCGTCTTATCGGCTTGATGCTTTGCAATATATTCATATTGAGGCTCACCCAGTTCTTTTGCCGCACGGTAAAGAATGGGAATATTCATAAGACAGTCGATTATTGTATATCCTGCTCTGCTCTCCGTCGGAGCAGCTTCCCAAGCCCGTATAAATCCACCTTCGGTATTATACCGTCCTGCCATCAGGGCAGCGGCAATACTCCATCTGCGTTTTGACTTAATATTTCCTGTAAGGCGGTAATTAACTCCTGATGATATATTCCAGAGGAAAGAAACATCATGACTTAACTTTTCGGGATATTCAAGCGCTCTGTCGAGCTTGTCCTCTGCATTTTGAGCAATTTCCTTATACATTTCATTATCTGTACCCACATACATAAGCCACATAAGAGCCGGCCACACGCCGTTTGTCCACCAATTCGGCTCATCAATTCCGCGGGTATCAAACTTGCCGTCCTTGGTTACGGAGTACGGTATATTATCCGCATTTCTTTTTGCGGAAACCTCCATTTTTTCGCAAAATTTCTGCCAAGTGGAGTCTACCCACTCCCGATCCTTCTGATTTAAATTTAATTCTTTCATAGTATAAATTCTCCGTTTATTTATGCCTTTAATGCTCTTATATAGTCTTTGATTTTTTCGTCCTTTGCATTTGCAAAAAACAGCTCTTCAAATTTTTCGCCTGCGATAGCTCCCTTTAAAAGCTCTTCGTCAAGTCTCGGTAAAACATCTAACAAATCACGCTGTGTTGCCTTTTTAACATCGGTCAATATTCCTGCATTCTTCTGTTCCACTGCTGCTCTTTCCTGCGGATATCCTGCACCCCATGGCTCAATAAACAGCTTCTCAAATACATACTGTAAATTAAGCTCGGCTCCCCAGCCCCAGCCTTTTAAGAACGGAAGAGATACGCAGTTTCCGTTATTTATCTGAGTAAACTGAAATGCATCTGTAGGATCTACAATATGACCGCAGAATACACCCGGGAATGCATTACATGCAATCATTGCGCCCTCGCCCGTACCACAGCCGGTAACAACAAAATCTGCCGCTCCCGAATTTAACAGTATTGCAGCCAGTATTCCAACCTGAACATAAGTTATTTGTGCCTTATCTTCAGGTGAATATACTCCGTAATTATCAACCTGATGTCCTAAAGGCTCTGCCACCTTTTTTAATACTCCTACTAATAGTCCGTTTTTTGCCCCTTGACTGTTTTCATTTATAAACGCTATTCTCATTGTATCATATCTCCTTTATATTATTCTTACGGTTGTTTTCCTATATACGCAAGTATTCCGCCATCAACATACAAAATATGTCCGTTTACAGCATTTGATGCATCTGATGCAAGGAATACCGCCGGTGCGCCCAACTCATCAGGATCAAGCCATCTACCTGCCGGAGTTCTTGAACATATAAATTGGTCAAACGGATGCCTTGAGCCGTCGGGCTGTATTTCTCTTAAAGGCTCAGTTATCGGAGTTGCGATATACCCAGGGCCTATGCCGTTACACTGTATATTATACTGTCCGTATTCGGCACAGATATTTCTTGTAAGCATCTTTAAGCCACCCTTTGCAGAAGCATATGCCGAAACCGTTTCACGCCCAAGCTCTGACATCATTGAACAAATATTTATTATTTTCCCATGTCCTTTTTCTATCATATGCGGAATTACCGCTTTTGACACGATAAACGGCGCATTGAGGTCTACATCAATTACTTTTCTGAAATCCTCCGCTGACATATCCGTCATCGGAATACGCTTTATAATACCTGCATTGTTTACCAAAATATCCACAATGCCCAATTCATTCTCTATGCATGAAACCATATCCGTAACCATTTTTTCATCAGTTACATCACAAACATAGCCCTTTGCGTCAATTCCATCCTCTTTGTAGGCTTTAACACCCTTTTCAACAGTATCCTTACTTATATCGCAAAATGCAATTTTGGCACCTGCATGCGCAAGCGCTTTTGCGATACCATAGCCTATTCCACTGCTGCCACCGGTCACTAATGCGATTTTATTTTCTAAGCTGAATAAATTTTTCAAAATACTTACCTCCCTTTTTTATAAAACTCCGTAAATTTTAAACGCTTCCGTTACAGGCATTCCGCCCTCTACTGCCTTTCTTAAACTCTTTTCCTTTCCCGCCTTTGAAAGTGCACGGTCTATTACCTCCTTGGCTATCTCTTTTGGAATAATTACAACTCCGTCAACATCTCCAAAAATATAGTCGCCGTCATTTATGGTAACCTGACCTATTTCTATGGTACATCGGTAATTTATCACCTGTGTTCTCACGCTTGAGTCCTGTGCATATCCACCCATACTGAATACAGGCCAGTTTTGTTCAAGCACCTGCGGTGTATCCCTATGATAGCCGTCAACAACCGCACCTGCACCGTGCCTTGACTTTGCCGTTGCCGTCAAAAGCTCACCCCAATAGGCACAGCGTTTCGTTCCGCCCGTACATATGTATATCTCGTTTTCCTGTATTTGGTCTAAGCACTCACAAAGTCGCCCAAACGGCATCTCCTGAGGGCCAAAAACATCTATCATAAGCACTGTCATAGCCTTGCCTGCTATTTTCATCTCACTTTGCATAGGTCTTATATTCGGCGGAAGAAACTGATGCGTATACCCCATCTCGTCTAAAATATCACCAACTACAGGTGTATACAATTTTTCTTTCATCAGCCCAAAAAGTTCTTTTTCCTTGTCCATTAAAATCACCCCCTTAAATTACTTCACTTTTATTAGATTACATCAGTCTACTTTATAACTTATCCGCTGTTGCAAAGCTATATGTATATGCTATTGTCGGCATTAACAATATCGTATATCAATATTATTGGTATTGGCACAAGCTTAATGCCGGCAATATGCAGGGGAGAGAGAGAACAAGACCCCTTGTATTTATGTATCCAACTTTTGCACTATACACATAGCCTTGAAACAACGGATAAGCATCTGTTTAGTAAAAGCTATTATCTGCAAAAATTCAAATGCAGCTTTATTATTTTACAGCTTCGACACATAAACATAGTTTATCCGCAAGAGCTACCTTGACAATAGTTTAAATTATCCTGTTGTTAAGATATTATTAAAATCATGTATGCATATGTGCGGTATACTCTCAAAAGCTGTGTCTGAGAGTATACCGACTTATTAACTAACAATCAATTTCCGAAAAATGTTCCGTTCGGAACAGTGCTTAAATTATTATAATCAACATGGATAACATTACCGCTATCGTAATTTTCACTCCACTCGCCTACCGATATTGTGGAAGCAGTTAATATATCCTCATTTTTAAACAATGAAATATCTATACTTGGTTTTATGTACTTTTTCATAGCATCTGCCCCCCTTAATCATTTAAATCTACACTCGTAAACATAATCTTTATAGCACTTGCATCAGGCAGATTATCAATTACAAGCCCAAACGGTGAGTTGCCGATAGCACTCAACTGTTCCTTAATATCAAGAAAACTAAATGATGCACCTAACAGACTGTTATCAGCCTTTTGTATTATAAGCGAATTGTAGCCATCAGCCACGCCTGCTTCTAAGTTAAATGCCTTTGAATATGTGCCATCTCCGTTATCGGTAACAACGCCATCAGCCTCAGCTATCCATTCCGAATTTTCAACAGGCTCGTCTTCGGTTGTAAATGTTTCAACATATTCTGAACCAAGCTGTATCCCTGCCGTGCTCGTTGCAGTTGAACCTACATGAACGGTATATGTCTTTGAATAATCAAGAGCGTTTGCAAGTGTTATGGTATATGTATCGCCTGACAGTGCACCTGTTGCGGAAATATTCTTTCCGCTCTCATCGGCTACATATGCACTTACCTTACTCATATCTGTAGTAAACGGAATTGTAATCGTGTCGGTATTTACTGATACAGCAGAGCTGTTCTGCAAAGCACCGCTTGCTGAATACGATACCGTACCAACTGACGGGAATGCAGATGCAGGATATGTGGTTGACACATCTATGTTGTCGATGTATAGTATACGGTCTGTATTATCGTTTGCTTGTAGCATCTGAACTGACGCACCAAATGATTTTGGCGCTACATTCGTATTATTAAAGAGCGTTTTATTTTGCACAACAGGTGTTGTCTGATCTGTTATAGCACTTGTAGAAATGTATAAATCAAAAGTATGATTTATGTTATCTATATCAGCCTTTACATAATATGTTGTGTCATTACTGATTGGCATCAGTTCCGTAAAGTAACCTGCCGTTCCATCTAAACTTGCATCAGCATAGTACAATTTGCCACCATATGTCACAATATGTACACTGTTTCCATATGTCTGCACATTCTTATTATCTACAAATGTTTTAGCTGTCTTGGTTCCTGCCATATTATTTGAAGCGATAACAATACTCTTTTCATTAGTTGTTGTGGATTCATTCATCTGGAAATCAAAAGCTACCGATATGCTATCATAATTGTCCATACCGGTTATATCTTTTGTTGCATAAGAAGCCCGTGTAGTATTGCCGTGAAACTTTACTCTCAGTGCAGAATCATTTATTGATACCTCGCCTTGCGTAGCAGTTTTGCCGAAATAAGTACTCCAACTACTGTCAAGGGTATCACCTGAGAAGTCCTCGCTATAAATACTGTCAGGAGCACCTGCAGAAATTTCCTTTGTAAATTCTATATCGCCGAATTTGGCATTATAACCTCCCTGTACTTGCCTGCCTACCCACATTGCAGCCTGTGAAAAGCCTGCACCTGTAGGTGATATAAGTGGAATAGCGGTTGCCTTTGGAGTTGAATTTGAAGTAATATTTGCGGTATCAACATACAGATTATATGTATTATTACTTGCAGGCTCAAATTTTAAATAATACATTGTATCTACTGCAACGGTAACTCCCTGTACTTGAACAAGCTGTCCACTTGTAGGATTAAGATAATACAGTTTATCACCCAGCGCCTTGACTACAGCACCGTCATTATTATACTTTACTACCCCACTCAATCCATCTCCTGCAAGCACACTGCTGTCATATGCAGGCTGTGATGACAATACAGTTCCTGATGATACCTGAATAATCTGGCTGTCAAGAGTAATATTATCTGTTTGATATACAAACTTAACAGCAGTGTCCTTTTGAGCCTTGTTTGATGTATACTTTGCGCTAAGCTCTCTTGTTATACTACCTGCGCTTTTAAAAAAACGAAGTCTGTTACTATTGCCATCAGTTTGAACATAGCCCGGTGCCTTGCCGGAAATTCCATTTGTCAAATTCCATACACCTGAACTTGTTGAAACCGATTGAGAACCACCGTCTGTTAGCATTATACCGCTTGCATCAGCTGTGTCCAAGACCAATGGGTTTGCAAATGCCGTTAAGCCGGACACGGCTGTAAAGAGCATTGCCGCAGACAAAGCTGCGCAGACAAATTTCTTTTTTAACATTGCTTTTTTCCTCCTTTACTTTTTATATATGCATACATAATTTTTAACTGAATTTTACAGAACGACCACATGTCGTTCCCTACTATTGCGACCAATAATTATCGGGAATAATCATTTTTTCACATATCGGCACTAATTCATTATTGTGCCAAAGTAATATTTCGCTATAGCTATCATCAGCCGTTATGCTGATATTATTGGTAAAATTATAAATTTTAACAGCGTCGAGCGCTCCGCTTTTGCCACGCTTAACCAGATATATATTATTATCTCCAAATGATGCTGCCATGAGCGTGTTTTCATTAAGTGAAATTCCGTTTTGAACATTTACATCAAAATATCTTACAATGCTATCAGATGCTATTGACAAAAGCTGACCGTCACTTACATAGTTAAGCTTTGGCACGGCAAAGCTACCGTCTTTAAAAATATTTATTTCACCCTTTGAGCTGTTTAACTTATCCAAAAATGTTGTCTCACTGCACGATGCGTCCATATTTATACTGTCTGACACTATTCCGTCAACAACAAGCACGGGAGTATATAGCTCGGGATAATATTTACCGCTATAGACCTTCACATCATCAAATGCGACGCTGCCTGTATAGGTTGCACCCGTACCAAGTCCCGTAATTTTCGATGAAACTCTCATTCTGCCACCCACGGCATCAATTTTATCCGAATTTTGGTATGACCAAAGCGTATTTTTGCCAAGCCACAAGCCGTTTATATAAAAATCCGCATATTTTGTGCCGACATCAAAGCTTACCGCAAAATTGTACCAGCGCCCCGGCTTATATTTTTCAATCCTCTGATTGTTAAACATAATATAACCGCTGTCATCAAATACAACCATACGCTTATATGTGCTGTTATACGGAAGATATACTGTAAAATTATCCTTATTGTCATATGTTCCCGACGGTGCTTTAACACTTATTTCAAATGTAACGCTACCCTCTGTAACAGTAGGGATAAACTTAAAATCAAAAGTAATTTCGTCCGTATCGGTACAGTTTTTTTTGTCAAAATAATATGCCACACCGCTTTTGCCGTTACCCGCATTTTTAACGCTTGTAAGAGTAGTTTTGCTGTCAATATTTTTAATTTCCGTTGAACTGATATTTCCGACATACATATTCTTGCTTAATGCTTTGTTATTGGCAAGATTTTTTGCAAGCTCCATATCACAATAAAGAATATCATCATGCTCAACATCGGTACTTAACCCGTAATACTTTACAATACCTAAATCATCATCTCTTAACACAAGTACAGTGTCCTCCGTTACATACGAGGCTTCCGCTTCATTTCTCAAATTTGAATATATGCTTATATCCATATTCGCCGATGCTGATTTTACAAGCTTATTGCTCTCCATCTCACACGGTATAAATATTACATTATCATTTATATAGTAATTATTTGCAAAAGACAGCTCCGCTATTTTAGGTGAATACCCACCGCTGTATACCTTAATATCATCAAGCTTGCAGGACTTATCTTCCCCGCTCTCAAAACAAAGCTCCGATAAGGTTACATCTTGGCTATCAGCTACATATTCACCGTTAATATACAGTGAAGATGAATTATCCGACATCTCAATTGCGAAATGATACCAATAATTCTCTGTCCACTCGCCTACTGCTTGTCCTAAAAGCTTTATCTTGCCGTCTTCATTAAACTCAACCAATACACCGTCTGCATTTTTGACCTTACTGCCCGAAAATGCCTGTGCTGAAAATTCTACCGTCTGTTTAGAATATGTATTTTCACCCAAGGTGTATTTTACCGATGTGTTTCTTGCAAGCGTAAGAGCTTGGCTTGCTTTACCGTATCTTGCCTGTGCAGTTAAGGCACTGCCCCTTAAAACTGTTCCTGTAAATATTCCGTCATCAAAATTTTCTGACAGCAGCACATCTGCTCGGATATTATCCCATTGGGACAATGCAGTATCTGAAAAGCTAAAGCTATCATCAGCGCTAACCGATATTTGAAAATACACATTTCCGCTTTCTTTTGCCGTTACCGTAAGCTTCCTTATACCCTCGTTGGCATTCTGCTCCGAGCTTTCGGGAGAAGTTGGCAATGGTTTTGCGTCCATAACGGAGAATTTAGCCGTTTTTGCATTCGATACCAATTTTGCTGTTACGGATTTTCCGTTTTTTGTAAGAACAGCTGTATTATTGTCTTTTAGCTGTATTTGTGCATCCGTATGCATAAACCAATAAACATCACTGAGCTTTTTAAGGGATATTTCATCTCTTATCACTACATTGCTCCTATTATCGGTAAGCATAAATCCACGCTTTAGAGATGTTGCATCATTACTGTATGCATTGGTAAGATCAGCTATAGAGTAAACAACAGCTCCCGTATCAACAGGTTTTTGTGCCTGCGTATCAACGCCAAGCATCTGCCCCGCACCGCTGTCGGGATTGATTACAAGAGTGTTATGCCCCTCCGCTCTTGTGCGGTAATAGTCATAGCGTTTATTACTGAAATACCTCGGCAAAGAATACGAATCCGTACCCAAATCCATCGCCCATCTCTCGCCCAGCATATCCAGTACGAATGTACCGTCGTCTGCATGGGTATGTGAGCATACTGTTTTATCGGTATGATACGAAAGATAAAGAGCATCATCAGCATACGCCGAGCGCATACTTACATACTCAACATTTCCAAAATATGCATCAAGCTCTTTTATTCTCGCCGTAGGCCTATATTCCTTATCAGGGTTATAAAACACCAAATCATAAATTGAACCTGCACCCGAAATGTCGATACCCTCTGTCCGCTCATCAAAGTATTCTATACTGTTTAGCTTGTCCGCAAACCAATACAGATAATCACATGACATATCCCCAACACTGTAATCAACATCATGGAAATTGTTTATACCGCACGAGCCATTAACCGCACGCATAAATTCTATCGTATTATCAAAGCCGACTGCCCTATCAAAGCCAAAATCATAATTGTAATTCATATCAAGAACTTGCAACGCAGGTACAAGATAACGCATCATATATGACCAGTATCCGATACCCTCATGCCATGCGCCGTCAGGTGCAAAGCTATTCATCATATAGCCTATGCCCTTTACCGCATTTGATACTGCCACCGAACACAAATCAGGTGTGGTTTCATAAATCGCCGTAGCTCCGATAAGCGTTCCTCCGTTACACACCGCATTCCAGTTTCCGTCGTTATACGGCCATGTCGAGCTTGAGCTTATGCCTGTCATTCTGCCGCAATATGCACGCAGGGATTGATACAGTCCCAAGTTCATGATTGAATTTCTAAGAAATTCACGCTGTTCATCGCTCCAATAGTCATAGAGCCAATCGTACGCCACACCGAATGCCGCCATAGCCTCGCTTGTCGCCAAAAACTTTGCGGAGTGTCCCCAGTCACTGAAATTACCGGCGTCTGACAAATCTGTCCACAAATGCTGTGGATACTCTTCATCACCCGTCAAAAGATATGCCATACCCAAATAAAATACATGGTCTCTAAGAGTTCGTGCATTGCTAAGCGCCGCATCAGCGTCTTCACTGTAAACTATCCGCCCTGCACTAAGATACTTATCCGCATACCGTATAATCTTTGAGCTTAATTTTTTTACAACCCTGTCTGTTTCTTTTAACGATTTTATACGATTGATTTTATCGCTGTTAAGCATAATCCTTGGGTGGGCAGGCTGTAAAAAGCAGTCCGATATTTCCATAGCTGTGAGAGTATGATACCCCGACGCCCCCATGCCATCAAATGCCACAGGCTTTATAATTTCATAAGTACATACACCGTCAGGATATGCCATAACGGCATACTGACCGTCTGACACATTTTCGCTTGCTTTTTCACAAAAGCTGTTATCGGTATATACTGTTGACTGATATTGCATATCTGTGCAAAATTCATCAACCGTAGCATCACCGCCAAGATATATCTGCTTATAGCTGTTTAGCGGTGTACACAGATTAGTCTGCTTAAAATTATATGTTTTGGATTTATAATCACCTTTATAAATCCGTATGTCATCATAGCCTACCACACTATCGGCGCTTGTTCCGTCACTTACAGGCATCATAAGCGACGCAACCTTCACCCGTCCGCCTACAACATCTATGCCACCGGGCGCACTGGCAAGCGCTACACCTTTATCAACGCATACCCCGTTAAGATAAATATCACATACATCTGTGTCAATGTGAACAGTTACCGCAATAGAGTACCACTTTCCCGCTTCCCACGGTGCATAATATTTTTCATTTATATAAATTTTTTTCTGATTGTCAAACAGTGCAAGAACGGGTATTTGATTATTTACGGGCAAAGTAAATCTTGCCGCTCCTTTACCCGACTCCGAAACAGGTGCGCAAATGCAAAACTCACAAGTTACATCTCCTTCGGCTACATTGGGTAGGTATCTGTAATCAATACAGGACTCTGTCCGACTTGTACCCATAAAGCCCTGTGTAGAGATGAAAAACGCATTACTGCCTTTTTCCTCCGCCATTTTTACAGAGGTTGTGGTTATTGTACCGTCAACCTCTAACAATCTGTTTTTACTAAAATCGCTTGTGTATGCTACAGGTGCCGTATTGTCGGCAAGCTCGTATTCAAAATCATCATACAGTAAATATTCATTCTCTGCGCTGACTTTATGCGAATATATCGGCAATATTGCAGTAAAAATACACAGGCACAAAAATATACTCAATTTTCTTCTACACATCAATTAAAACTCCTAAATTAAAATTCAAAACTGAATTCTATTTTTTGTAATTCTGTCTTATAATCAATAAGATATACCCGTCTTTGCTTATTTTCGACCCCATGTACATCTATATCCTCACTTGATATTACAGGCACAATGCTAAGATTGTTATATATCCTCATTCCGCCTATTTGAATTACATTCCCGTCAAGTTCGGGTTCAATAATACTTATCAGTCTGTCAATCCATTGCGCATTTTGCTTTTGATTGATTTCATCCGCTAATTTAACAGTGCTGTCTGAAAAATCAAATCGTCTTATTACAGATATAATATCATCATTATTATAAGCGGCACCTATATCCATAATGAGATGCGTATCGGACTCTTCTAAAATTTTTGCCTTACACTCTTTCCCCGCACACTGCTCATGTCCGTTGATAATCGGTACACTGTGCCCTCTTGATGAACAGCATAAATATTGGTATCTTGTTTCCTCATCGAAATACTGCCGTGTATATTTGCCCATTCCGACATCTGCAAGAAGCTGGTCCTTTCGGTCAGAAATTATAAAGCATCCCACATCGTTATGATTATGCGGCTCTGCATTATTGCCGCCCTTTGCGGCAAATGCATAGTTATCGGCTTTTTTTATATACCACTGTGCATCTTTTAAGAAAAGTGTTTCTTTTACATAATGCCCGTCTTTTGGAATTCTTTCAGGCTTATACCACAGGAAATTCCTTATACAATGGGCAAATCTGTAACAACCGCCTCCTGTTACAACTTTTTTCGTGTATGCGTCCTTTGGTAAAATGTGAATATCCTCGCCGTATATATCATGAAGTTTCAGAACCATAGCGGGAGATATAGCGTTATGAATGCCTGTATCTGAAAAACTTACGCTCAAATCACCGCTGATGTTAGCTCTTTGGAAAAACATTGCAATTTCCTTATGCTTTTTACCCTGAGGTATTAAATAACTGCCTGAAAATTCCTTATGCAACTCCTCAAAGTATAGATAATATCCAAACCCGTATGCCCAGTATCCAATGCCCTCGGTTGATACACCGTCATCACCGAAACAATCAATATAATTTTCAAGGCTTGCTTTTATCCGTGCCTTTACCAATGGGAACTTTTCAGGCGCCATATATATATATATCATACCTACACACCCGCCGCACACCGCCGCCCAGTTTAGCTTCATTTCTTCAAAGCGGTAAGTATTGTTAAGGAAGGAATTTATAATCCTGCGGTTTACCTCATACCGTATACGGCTTGAAACATGCTTATTAAGCTTGTCGCCGAGAATATAAAGTATTTCACTCAGCGCATGTCCCGTCTCGGCTGCAAACAGTTCTATATATGTACTTACCGTTTCGCAATCGGTCTCCGTATCCACGCCGCAGGCAGGAAGTGCCCATGTGTACTCATCACAGATAAGCATTATTACATTTTCAAGCCGTTTTAGGTATTTCTCATCACCGTAAATCATAAAGCACATAAAACTGCTGTTGAGTGCCAACCGTCTCCTAAAATATGCCTGCTCATACTCCCACCTTGATCCTGTGTTCATATACACCATAAACAAATCAAAGGTCAGGGGCATAATTGGCTCTTTATTTGACAGATTCCAGCCCTCGTCCAAGTCTTTTCTGAAGCTCTCATATGCTTTATCCTTTCTGATTTTTTCCCATAGCCTTGTATCCTTGCTTTCTTTAAACAATGTCTTTATCGCTGATGTATCTTTCATAAGCATTCTGTTTTTACCTCCGCCGGCTTTTTGTTTCAAGCTTTTTATACGGTTATTCAGATATATGCTTTTTGATATATTACAATCGCTGAATTAAAGCCTAAATTCAAATCCCATATTTTGTAATTCTGTTTTGTAATCAATCAAATATATCCGTCTTTGCTTGTTCCCGACCCCATGTACATCTATATCCTCACTTGATACTTCAGGCGTAATATTAAGATTATTATATATACTAATTCCGCCTATTTTAACTACATTTCCATCAAGCTCAGGCTCAATGGTACTTACAAGTCTGTCAATCCATTGTGTACCATTTTTGAGGCTGATTTGGTCTGTTAGCCTAATAGTGCTGTCTGAAAAATCAAAGCGCCTTATTGCAGATATAATATCCTCATTATTATACGCTGCTGCTATATCCATAACGATACGGTCATCAGAGTGTTCTAAAATCTTTGCACTGCACTCTTTTCCCTCAACCTGTTCGTGTCCGTTTATAATAGGTACGCTGTGCCCCCGCGATGAACAACACAAATATTGATATCTTGTTTTTGAATCAAAATATTGCTGAGTATATTTACCCTTTCCAATATCGGCAAGAAGCTGTTCCCTGCCATCGGAAATTATAAAGCTTCCCACATCGTTATGATTATGCGGTTCATCATTATTGCCACCTTTTGTGGCAAATACATAGTTATCATTTCTTTTTATGTACCACTGTGCGTCCTTTAAGAAAAGGGTTTCCTTTACATAAAAACCGTCTTTGGGGATTTTTTCGGGCTTATACCAAAGGAAATTCCTTATACAATGCGCAAATCTGTAACAATTATCACCTGTTACGATTTTTTTCGTGTATGCATCCTTGGGCAATATGTGAATATCGTCACCGTATATATCATGAAGCTTAAAAATCATTCCCGGATATAAAGCGTTATGAATACCGGTATCGGAAAAACTTATCATCAAATCACCGCCGATATTTGCTCTTTGGAAAAACATCGCAATTTCCTTATGCTTTTTACCCGGAGGTATTAAATAACCGCCCGAAAAATCTTTATATAATTCCTCAAAATATAGATAATATCCAAATCCGTATACCCAATACCCCAAGCCTTCTCTCGATACTCCGTCATCACCGAAGCACTCAAGATAGTTCATAAGACTTGCCTTTATCCTCTCTTTAACCAGTGGAAATTTTTCAGGTGCCATGTATATATATGTCATACCTACACTGCCGCCGCAAACCGCCGCCCAGTTTAGCTTCATTTCTTCAAAGCGAAAAGTATTGTTGAGGAATGAATGTATAATTCTTCGATTTACCTCATACCGTATACGGCTTGAAACACGCTTATCAAACTTGTCACCGAGAATATACAGTATTTCACTCAATGCGTGCCCTGTTTCTGCGGCAAACAATTCAATATATGTGCTTAACTTTTCACAGTCAGTTTCATCGCCAACATGGCACGGGAGAGCCCATGTATACTCATCGCAGATGAGCATAATTACATTTTCAAGCCTTTTTAGGTATTTTTCATCGCCGTAAATCATAAAGCACATAAAACTGCTGTTTAGTGCCAGCCGCCTTATAAAATATGCCTGCTCATACTCCCACCTTGAGCCTGTGTTTTGGCATATCATAAACAAGTCAAAGGTCAGGGGCATAATTGGCTTTTGCGTGGAGAGTGTCCACGCATCGTCCAAGTTATTTCTGAAGCTCTCATATGCTTTATCCGTTCTGATTTTTTCCCATAGTTTTTTATCAAAACATTCTCTGAACAGTGTCTTACCTGTTGATGTATCTTTCGTAAGCATTCTGTTTTACCTCCAGCAGCTTTTTAATTCCAAGAGCTTCAAGTTGCTTTTGATACTCGTCAAATCTATCAAGCGGTTCTACTCCTACAATAAATTTATAGTACATCTCATTTACATATGTGTTTATATCATTCTGTATAGATGTAATCTCCTCAGTTTCTTCAACAGTATGAGTTATCGGCGGTAATAAGTATTTCTCCGCATTTGTATCAGCCCATATCTCAAGCGATCTCTTTTGCTCGTCTGTTATTGCCATTTGCTCCATAACACGCCTGTCCTGAATATATGGACCACTGCCCGGCGGATATGTGAAATAGTTCTTGGCTTCACTTGGTGATAATCCGTCCTTATTATTCATAATTACTTCAGAATATCTTGGATATCCGTCCACCATATTATAGCTTTCGCCCTCTCGGCCGAAATTCATCATAAGCTGTCCTTCTTCACTGTATCCGTAATCCAAAAGTCTTGCTGCAAGCTCCACATTCTTACACTGTGTTGTAATTGCAGGACTTCCAAATGAACTATAGGCAAGTGTCATTTGTGAGAAATTACACTTGTCGCCTTTCTTGAGAACAGGATACGGTGCAGGTATAAGATTATATTCTGGGTTATTCTTGCGACCCGGCATAACATATGTGCCAAGTCCGCTCATCGTATTTGCAACGGTTGTAGCTATATCTCCCGAAACCATTTTACTGTCTATAGTTTTTTGGTCAACAGAGGCAATATCGCTGTCTAAAAGTCCCTCGTTATACCATTTATTCATTCTCGTAAGGAAATCCTTATACGAATCCTCGTACTCGCCGTATTTTACCACGCCGTCTTCTACATAAAACCCTTTTCTTATGTTATATGCACCCATAAATATGGCACTCTTATTCCAGTTAGAGAAAGCAACCGAAAATGGCTTCTTTACACCCATATCCTTAAACGCACGAAGCATAGTTTCCCACTCATCAACCGTTTCGGGTACATCAAGACCTGTCTTTTTCAGTAAATCCTCTCTGATAACAGGGCCCTGGTAAGTATTTAACAGCTTATCGCCTCTTATAAACGGGAAGCAATAATAACTGCCCTCGTCCGTTTTTACCATTTTGTCAATCTCAGGGTGTTTTTTAAGATATGCCTTTAAATTTGGTGCATATTTGTCTATTACATCATTTAATCTGATGATATATCCGTCTTTTATTGCGCCCTCGGGGCCACCCTGGAAATTATAAAAGTCACGCTCGATTATGTCGTAGTATTCTCCCGATGCAAGCATAATATTTAACTGCTCATTTTCCTGCCCCACAACAGGGTGGATATATTGAACATTTATGCCCGTTTCCTCCTTGAGCCAATCAAAGTATGGCAGCTCACTAAAATTGCTTACTCCCTGTGACGCAAGTCCTGAATAGCCTACCCAATATGTAAGTGTGTCGTCACACTCAACAGGATATTGTCCGACAGGCGTTTTTATTGAGGATTCTTGTTGAATTTTGTTTCCTCCGCAGCCTGCTGCGGTAATAGTTGTTATAATAATAACCAATGCAAGAATTATTCTTTTCATTTTTTTATATTCCTTTCTTTTATTCTTTAACTGCACCTACCATTATGCCCTTCTCAAAAAATCTTTGAAGGAACGGATAAATACACAAAATCGGTAATGTTGATACAACAATTACGGCATATTTTAGAGTTTCGGAAATCTGTACCTGCGAATCTGCGCCTGATACCATGTCCGTATTTGTTCCGCTTATCAATATCTCACGAAGCACAAGCTGGAGTGGATACAAATTTCTGTCTTTTAAATATATCATCGCACCAAACCATGAATTCCAATAGCCTACGCCATAATACAAAACCAAAACTGCAATAGTTGGCTTTGACAATGGAAGAATAATCGACCACAAAATCTTAAACGGCGAAGCGCCGTCAATTTTTGCCGATTCCTCAAGGCTTGCAGGAATTGATTCAAATGCCGTCCTTAGTATTACAAGATTATAGGTTGAAATCAGTCCGGGCAGTATAAGTGCCCATCTTGTATTTATCAGACCGAGATTTTTAACCACCAAATACAGCGGAACTATGCCTCCGTCAAAATACATCGTTACCACAACTATAATCATCAGAAGCTTTTTGAGGTGCAAGTTTCGCCGTGAAAGTACAAATGCTCCCAACGCCGTCATAATAAGATTTAAAACCGTACCCAATAGCAATATTATAAGAGTATTGGAATAACCGGTATATATCATATTGTTCTTTAGTACCTTCGCATAGGAATTAAGGTTAAATCCCTGTGGCCAGAACATCAAGCCCTGATTTGTAAGAACTGCACTGTTATCACTAAACGATGCCATAATTACATACCAAAACGGATACAGTGTGATAAATATTATAAAGAGCATAAATATGGTATTTATTACACTAAACACCTTTTCATCTGTTGTCATTTTCATTTTTACACCCTCCTTACCACAAGCTTGTATCACTGAATTTCCTGCTAAGCATATTGGTAGCAAACAGGAAAACAAAGTTGATTGCTGAGTTAAACAGTCCGACTGCGGTACTAAAGCTGTATTCAAATTGCTGTAAACCCGTACGGTACACATATGTGGATATTACATCTGATGTATTGTAAATTACCGGATTGTACAACAATATGATTTTCTCATATCCTACGCTTATAATACTTCCTACTCGCAGTATCAGCATAACGATAATGGTAGGAAGTATGCCCGGGAGCGTTACCGACCATATCTGCCGTATTCTTGAAGCGCCGTCCACTCTTGCCGCCTCATAAAGCTCCGCATTTATGCCCGATATTGCCGCTATATAAACGATTGAACTCCAGCCCATTTCCTTCCATATTCCCGATATTACATGGATGGGTAAAAAGTATTCAGGCACATTTAAGAGCGTTTGCCTCTCTCCGCCAAGCATCGCAACTATATATGAAATAAATCCGTCCTCAGAGGTGAACTGGCGTATCATGCCGCATACTACTACAAGGGATATAAAATGCGGCAAATATGACACGCTTTGTACCATTTTCTTGAAATACTTGTTCCTAATCTCGTTAAACAGCACTGCTATTATAATCGGCATAGGAAATCCGAATATCATATTTGCTATACCGATTTTGAATGTGTTTCTTATTACCAGCATTGCTCTGGGTGAAGTAAAAAACCTCTCAAAGTGTTTAAAGCCAACCCAGGGACTTCCCAATATACCTTGCGAAGGAATATAATCCTTAAATGCAATCATTGCTCCTGTCATAGGAAGATACTTAAATACAATGTAATACACAAGCACCGGAATAAACAAAATATATACTTCCCTGTTCTGCACAATATCTTTTATGTATTTGTTATCCGACAATCTGCCTTTATTCTTTTTCTTATCAGATTTCAATTGCTATTCCTCCATTCTGTAAACTACATTCAGCTGCGAAACATAATATTTTTGCCTTATTACAATTCTGTCAGCACCCGTTCCTGTTGAAAGATAATCACGAATAGCATTTACGGACATATTCTTTACTGTTATCCGACCCGCTGAATTAACTTCCACCAAAGCCGTCGGCACTCCGCTTATTTTGGTATTTCTCAGATTTGTAAATTCAACAGGCAGACTGAGTGTATCTGAGCCGGTATAAATATAAGAGTATCCGCTCTTAAAGCTAAACACCTGACCGCCAAAATACTCAAGTCTTCCGCGCTTCTTTGTAAGATCGGGCAAAATACTGTTTTGCGAGAAATCATAATCAATAACAAGGTATTCTATTTTACCGTCCCTAAGCTTATACCTTATTATGTCGCCCTCCTGCAGTTTATCAATGTCTCCCTCACAATCATACTTTGTGAAATACTCTGCAAATTTTCCGTTCTCCCATAATGTTAATGCATATACCTGTTCACGGTCTTCATCAACGGTCTTTCTCATCTCTGAAACAACTGCAGACGGTGTGTCAACTCCGACACCTGAAGCACTTCCACTGTCTATCGATAAAGTTGCACCCGCCGAGGAGTTTCCCTCTATGTCATAAGCAACTATATCATAGTTATTGCCGTTTACAAAATAGTCAGGCTGTTCGACACGGTATTTTGAAACATCTTCCGCATGTGCATCACCGTCCGGCGGTACTACAAAGTTCACCGTGCCCGCACCTAAGTTAAATGCAGGTGAAAATGTTGCACCGCCCTCACTGTACATAGTTTCTCCCTCATAATATACTGTAAGGGAATTATTTGAGTCTACAGCTTCATCAAAGCGTGTGATACTTCCGATGCTTTGAGCAGTGTCTATTACCGATACTTCACCATCTTTTAGTCCATATCTGACAATTCTGCACTTTTTATCCGATGTGATGTACGAGACTAAGCTATCCCATGCATCGCTTAGCTTCCTTGTCGTTCCGTCAATCATTACTCTGTCGGTAAAATACATAAGCTCCATATCTCCGTCCTCGGTAAGAAGCCGCACATAATGTCTCTCCTTGGCCTCACTGTAACCCGCACGGTATACATAGCCATATTTTAATATTTTGTCTGTCCCAGACAAGGCAACAATTTCGCCGTTTACTCCGAGATAGAATGTACCTGCCATACCTAACGGAGTTTGGGTGAATGTGAATATGAAGTTACTCATATCATATTCCTCATCATTTGCAATCGCCTTTAATGTGTTATCAGAACCTCTTACCTCAGATATTTTGGCATTTATACTGTTACGGCATATAACAATACTGTATGCTTTCTTATCCTCACTCTCGGCATAGGCAATCAGACTGTCCGATGATATTTCCGATAAATCCGTTGCTGTAAAAGTTTCTCCGTCAAGTGTTTTTACATTCAGGGCAAGATAATCGTCCGAGACATCAATATTTTGTCCGCTTACTCTATCATAAATTATCTTGTTTACAAGATCAATATCACTAACCCATGCATACTTATACGCTGTTATTGATATAATGTCATACTTTCCGTCATCGTTATTGTCAATAAGCTCTATAAAGCCTGCATCTGCTGAATTGACAAGGTAATCAGCGTCCATGCCCGATACCGCTTTTCTGTTATACAAAATCGTATATGCAGGATTAAGCCTGAAATATCCCTTTTTGCCATCACTCTTTTCATACTGTAATTTGTCATCTTCAACGCCGTAATATTTTCTTACTGAAATTTTCTGCTCATCATTTAAATACGGTCTTACGCAAATTACCGTATTATCTTCCGTGTCCTCATAAAATACGACACAGTTTCTGCCAAGCAATTCATCGCCTGCTTCATAGTAATACATATCGTTGCCAATAACTATTCGCTCTTTTCCGACTGCATTTTTTACTTTAGTAAGACCACTCGCCTCATCAGCAGTTACAATGCCCTCGGCATATGTAATTTGTCTGTATTTATACAGCAAAGTATTATCAGACGGCACATATGAAGCAACATTATTTTTCATTGACTCCATTTCAAGCGGATAGGAATTGATAGTATTGAAAATCAGCATAATAGCATTTTTTACAGTCATTTGCTTGCCGTCTAATTTTTTTAGCAAACGAAGCTCTGTAGCTATTCTCAGATACCCCGACGGATAGCCTCCGTAATACTCAGCCTTGCCCTTGTATCCAAGCGCCGTTACCACCATTTCAACCGCATTTTGGTATGTAATCGGCTTATCGGGGTAAAACATTGAATTTTGTTGAGTCATTCCCATTCCCTCAGCAGCCGCAATAGCCTTATATGCAAAATGCTTTTTGGGAACATCTTCAAAACTGCATACCGAACCTTTAATTCCGAGAACCTGTGTTAGGGTGAACACAAATTCCGCACGGGTTATAAGTGTATCCTGATCGGCAGGAAGCACATAATCCTCAGACAGCTTTTCAATCAATTCTTGTGCAAGCAGAAATCTCTCATTATTTTCATCTGAATCAGCGTACACCAAAACAGGCAAGGAACATATCATGCAAATGCATAATAAAATTGAAATTATTCGTTTCATAAATAAATCCCTCCACTTAACTTTCTGCATTCAGAAGATCAACTGCTTTTATAAGCATTACCGCTGCCTGCGCCCTCGTTGTATTATCCTTTGGTCTGAAGCTACCTGTATCAAAGCCTGATATAATACCCTCGTCCGCCATTGTCGCTACTGCACCGACGGCATAATCTGCAATATCTGTAGAATCATTAAACTGTAACTGCTCCGTTTCCTCAAAAGCAATATCCTCTTTAAGTATACGGTAGAGCATAACAGCCGCATCCTCTCTTGTGATACGCTCCTGAGGACGAAAACGGTTATTGGTATCTCCGTTTACGATGCCGTGGCTCTTACACAAGGCTACACTCTGTGCATACCATGCCGAATTTGAAACATCTGCAAATCCTGCATCACTGTACTCACCTGTAATATTAAAGCCACTGCAAAGCATCTTAACAAATTCGGCTCTTGTTACATAGGCATTTGGGTGAAATCCGCCGTCATCATATCCGTTTACTATACCTCTTTGTGCAAGCGGAGTGATATACCGTTCTCCCCAATGTCCTTGAATATCATTAAAGCTTACCTTAACCGTATTACCCGTTACTGCCGAAAAGCCCTCCGAGCTCCACTGTTTGCCAAAAGATGTTCCGCCGTTCCCTCCGCCTGCATTGGAATTAGCATTTTTAGTACTGTATTCTTTTGAAATATTGAAGAATGTATCCCGTATAGCTTTGATGTTTTTTAGACCCGCAAGCTTTGAATACAGTTGTCCGACAATGGCATCTGCATTAGTGCTTGTGCAGTAAGTTGTGTCAAGCTCGAAAACTTCTGTAAATACTGTCTTATCAAGAGGCGAGAGTACCTCTGATAATTCACGCCAGTTTTTACAATCCTTTACCGCCGCAACCGCACACGCTTGGGCAAATGCACCTGCAACATCAGTGCTGTCAGTATACAAATTCATAACATTCTGCCTTGCATTTTCCGATAAAGTATTCCACATTTCGTATATGGTGGTCCCACCTACATACATTGAGTTTTTGCTATCCGCCAAAACAGAAGTTATATCCTCGCCTGCTTTAATTCGTTCAATCGCAAGCCCTGATCGACAAAGCTTCAAGAAATCTGAAGTATTCTTACAATCTTTTAACCCCGAATAAATCCTGTTTACAATTTGTTTTTGGTATGTTTGCCAATAATCCTCTGATATACCCATATCATACGGGCGCTCACCTAAAAGCGTTTCAAGCTCATCCTTGCTCTTACATTCCTTGGCAAGCTCATACAAATCAGTGGCAGAATTAACAGAAACCAGCACAAATTTTTTGGAAATCCATTGGTCAGCAGTTGCAATTTTTGCCGTGTATTCACCGCCCGAAAGCGATGGGTACGGGTTAATTTGTATATCGTACCCACCGTTTTCATCAGCCTGTGTTGCCTCTGTTATCAGTGGCGTGTCGGGTGAAAAAAATTCACTTTCATTCTTTGCAATCAATATTGAAACCAACTGCCCCCCGTATGCGGCACCTGTTCCGCTTACTGCAATATTTCCCGTCTGCTCATCAGCTGTGATATATGCATCTAAATCCTTAGCCGAGGCACTTGTCATTGTAAGCATTATTACCGCCATAAAGCAAATCAGTTTTTTCATTGATTAAATCACCCCTATTTTTTTATAATAACCGCATCACAAACCGGTTCTAATTCACTGTTCCAAAGCATAACCTTTGCAACATCGCCGTTTAATGTATCAATTGCTACATGTATCAGTGTTTCTCTGCTTTGGTCTGCATCTACGCACTGTACGCTCTTTAGCATACCGTTGGCATCGTATCCTGCAACAAATATCTTTGCGCCCTCACTTCTTGCCATTGCACCAACCGATACAATCTGGCGGCTGCTTAGGGCTGTTGTTGCTGAATTATTGATAGTTACTGCGATAGTATCATCGGGTACAATATTATAATACTTTACAATATTTCCGTTCTCTGATGTTGCAGCAAGCACACAGCCCTCCGCAGCATATGTTGCCGTGCTTTCAAAGCTGTCGTCATCATAAACTTCAAAATCACCCGATATTGCATTCTTTAATACATTTACTCTTATATTTTCGGGAACAAATACAACGCCGTACTCAGAAATTTCATAATCATCGTTTTGGCTTATAAGCTCTACACTGTTATTTTCAACTTCGTATTCCGATGCGTATACCTTTACATCATCAAACGCCGTTACGCCCTTGTTCCCCGGTGCAACCTTTGCACCAAAACGCATTCTTCCACCTACCTCGCTGATTATATCCTCGTCACCGAGGTTAAATATTTTAGTATCGTCAAATATCTTATCGCCGTTTAAGTAAAAATCAGCCGTTCCGCTACCAAGTGTAAACTCAACAGCAAAATTGTACCATCTTCCCGGAATCCACTGGCAAATATAAGCGTTGTTTATACCAAGCTTTCCGTCGGTCGCCAATGTGAACAATGCCTTATAGCTGCCGTTATAAGGTATATATGTTACAGGCATTATGCTGTCATAAGAGTCAGGCGCAAGCATTGAAATCTCATATGTTACCTTTCCGTTACGAAGTTTCGGAAGGAACTTGAATTCCACATCAGGCTCTGCTTCATTATCTGTTGTGTTATTTACATCAAGGAAATATGCATATCCGTCTTTAGCCGCTCCTGCAAAATCTACGCTTGAAGTTGCATATGTAGTAAATCCGCTTGTAAAACCTATTGAACCGGCACCTGTACCGTCTGCATTTTCAAGCTTACCCGTAAATGACGGTGCCTTATTCTGGGCTATGCCATACGATGTTTCAAGATCGCAATCAAGCAATACCTCTTTTCCCAAAACCTGATAATAATCAAGAACTCTTCCGTTATGTGATGTTACAACCGCAGTATCGCCTTCTTTTACAGTATCTGCAACTGTTGTACACTGTGCATCGGAATAAACCTCAACCGTTCCGCCATTCTCTACGGTGATACCGTTTACAAACGCATCATGTGATACCTCGTTACTGCCAAGGTATATCGCTCCTGTAGCACCGATTGACTTTTCATGATTATAAGCAGAGCTTGTAATAGCTGTCTTATAATATGTGTTGTCAGGTGTACCAAGATACATTCTTACATCGTCAATCGCCATATTTGTAGTGTATGTGCTGTTTGAAGCTACCCAGTTCACTCCGTGAACGAGCTGGTATCTTCCTCCTACAAATAGATATGTATCTGAATATATACCGCTTACCAAATGCTCACCGTTAAGGTAATAGTCAAGCTTATTTGTGCCCGGTGTCAATGTAACGGCAATATTATACCAATGCCCGGGCTCCCAATCACAGAGCTTTGACCATGTTCCGCCATTAGTCTTGTCATATACATAAATTCTGCTCACATTGTTAGTGCTTGTTGAGAAATTGATTAAAGTTTTTGCTCCGCCTGCGGTTGCAGTTGTGTATATCGGGACCTTTACCTCATACTGCTGATGTCCGTCTGTTACATTTTCAGGTGCTTTAATTGAAATCTCATATGTTACCTGTATATCCGTTCTTCCCGAATCGTCTATTGAGTATACGGAAGGCGCCCATTTAAAGTCATACGCATATGAAGTTGTGCCGGTAGCCTCTGTAATATTATAGAAAAACGACTTTCCTGCCTTGCCGTAACCCGAATCGCCTATCGCTGTGGCTACCGTAGCGGGTATAGCACCGTTTTTACCTAACTGTGTTACCTCTACATTGTTTTTGGTGTCTGTAACACTGTAGTCATACGCTGTATGATTAAATTCAGTGCTTAAAAGACTGGTCTTTGGCCCGTTTTCCAGCGCATCGAAATTGGCATCTAAAAGCACCAGCTCCTCAGCAGCCTGAACTGCAGGAAAAACCACCAACATTTGCGCCGCAACTATCAGGGCGCACAACACTTTCTTCAAGCTTTTCTTCATTTTTCATTACCTCCTTAGAATATTTTAAAATAATTACATTATTTCTTACTTATTTAATGTGCATCACAGACTGTGCCGTGGTATCGGAAAAAGGCAGTGTTTCGGATTTTTTCTGCAAAACAAATGCTTTTATCACATCTCCGTCTTTGTACTCTATATCTTCAATGCTGACATTGTAGCCAAAGCCTTTTTGGACATATGTGTGAACAAGCTTTTTATCCGAATACCTGTTTACAATAAATATCAGTTCTTCACCTCCTGCTTTTTCATTTTGTGTAAATACCACGCTGCATTTGCCTTCCGATCCAAAAATTGATATATCCCGAATATCCGCTTCGTTTGATATAACCGTGAAATATCCCGATACCGGCTTATCTTCCCGTTTCGTTTCAATGCTTATATCGTATCTGCCCGTCTGCATGAGTTTATCTTTAAATTCAATAACTAAATTTCCGCCTGTCTGTCGCCATGACAACACATCTATAGTCCGCCCGTCTTTCTTAACAACAGGAGTTTTTGTCAATTCGCTTTGTGTGCCTGTTTGCGGTATTGTAACAGTTTGCTCTCCCTTCTCAACGGACACAGGCTCTAATCCCATGCTCTCATTAACAATCGAAAGAGCAATATTGTCTAACGCCATCTGACTGGTTGTTCCTGCCTTATATGCTGTGTTAAATCTTACCATATTGTTAAGCATTGTAAGCTCGGCGTTGAATTTATAGCTATCAACTATCTTTTCTCCATCAAGATAAAATGAATACTTTTGGTTTACAAGGTCAAATTCATAGCCAATGGTATACCATTTATTGATGTCAAGCTTTGCAACCGTTGAAATGATACTGCCGTTATAGGCTTGTATTTCCATCTTACCTGCGACGGGAGCAAATACTATATTTCCAAGAAATACCGTAGCTCCCGAAGAATCAGCACCTCTTACAATAAGATTGGTTGTTGCTTCTGTGTCAAAGAACAATATATCGGTATTAAATAACACCGTTACATTTGAGGCACTCATACACGCAGCCACAAAAGGCGAGGAGGCATTTAAAGTGTTTTGGGAGCCGTAAATAAATGCTTTTTTGTGTCCCTCAACCTCACCGCAGCGCATAAACTTATCATCGCCCACAACATTTGAATACAAGTCATTTGCACCGATAATTCTGTTAGATGCATTCACGCTTACATTTCCGTCAGGCAAATCCTCAAAATCATATTTTACTTTTGGATCGATTGTTTTGTTCACAACCGTTATTTCTTTCTTGTCGGTCAACAGTTTTCCGTTTTGCGTTTTCGCAACCGCAGCCACGGTATGAGCGCCGTTTGAAAGACCTGATAAATCTATATTAAACGGCGCATTTGTATCGGCAAAGTATTCACCGTCAACATAATAGCTTACCTTATCCACGCTGTCCTGTGTTGTTACTGCAAACTCTGCCAGTTCATCGGAATTATAGCGTTCCCTATCAGGTAAGGAAAATTCATATTCCCTTTTATTCAAGGTGCACGATCCTGTGTACTTTTTACCGTCAAGTGTCTGTATATCGCTAAGCGTTACGGCATATTCTTTATTCTCATCTAAAGCTTTTGAAAAAGAAACATTAAAGCCGCCACCCGTAAATTCATAAGTGTAATCGCCTGCATCTGATATGGATATTTTGGCTCCGTATGCAATAGTTCCAATGTCTATTGCATAATTTGTATAATCATCTGTTTTTGCAGAAATGTCAGGTACTGCAGAAACAGAATCACAGACATCATACAGTGCAAATTGCGAAGCACGGGCATTCTTCTTATTCACAGGATATGTATTTTCAAAAATCAGGCATAAATCCTGTGTTTGCGATACTTCAATCTGACCTACTGCACTCTTGCCTATATTACTGCCGTCAAGCCATATTTCAACACTGTTGTCCTGACGGTTTACGGTCGCACACAGAGTATGCTTATCGCCTGTCAAAACCGATGCTCCCGTTTCTTCGTAGTTTGCACCGCCAAGTAAATCATTGCCTGAAATACACATCAGCACCGATGCTTTTTTTACAGCAGATAAATCATCTGTATCGGGTGCAATATAAACAGTTCTGTCGGGATAAAATCCGCTTGCATCTGTTGCACCTGTACTAAATGTCATTGAAAAATACATTACGGAGGCATTACCGGATAGCTTGTACTTTGCCCTTGCCACACCGCTCTCACCCGCTTTTGTATTGACATCAAGCACCATTCCTCCGTCAACCTTGTTGACGGAGGCACTTCCGCTTGTGTAGCTTTGCCATGTATCCGCATCTGCCTTTTGCGAATACACAGCCGTGCTAAAAAATGTGCAAAGCATGGCGAAAATAACTATGGAAGAAGTAAATTTTTTACTCATTATGTTCTCACCTTCTTATTTTTTCTTTAATGCACTGAACTCCATTACACTGTTCCATGAATTTACGGAGTTTCCGTTGGCTGTGAGCTTGACAAATTTGGCATTCTTTCCGCCTGTGTCAAGAATATCATATCCGTCCTTCACACCGCCTATAGTACCCTCGAACACTGTATCCCATGTATTCTTATCAGTGGAAACCTCAATTTTTACTTGCGATGTTCGTGTAGCCGAATTCATCATATACAAGGCAACCGCATCAAGCTTGGTATCTTGGGTAAGCTCCATTATCAGCCATTGACTTCCGTTTGCCGCCCATCTGGTGGTTGTATCACCGTCAACAGCATTGTATGCGTCATAGCCCTCCTGTGCATCGCTTCTTTCTACATTTGCAAGAGGACACTGTACATAGCCCTCAATATCGGCCCGCTTTGGAAGGGCAACACAATTTATTGAATAAATTGATGCAAGCTTAGGCGTGCCTGTACGGTATGCTTTAACCGTTAAGATATTTCCATTATATGAGATGTCGCTCTCAATTCCGCCACCGCAAACAGCCTTAACAGGAATTGATGAAATATCCGTATCTGACGGGATATAAACAGAATAGTTTTTATTGTTTGGGTTAAATCCGCTTATAGCCTTACCGTTAAACATAATATTATCTATTACAGGCAGCTTTACCAGCTCGCCGTCAGGTATAGTCCACTCACCTATTCCCTGTGTAGGCAATTTATCGTTTGCCTCCGGTGCAAACTCGTCCATAAACTTAACCTGTATATATGCATAGCCTTTGCCTGTGCCCTTTATTGTCAGGCGCTGTATACCCTTGTTCTCACTGTTCGCCGAATTTTTCGGTGATGTTGGCAACGGCGAAGCATCAAGTATACTAAACGATGCCGATGTGAGATTTGACGACATAACACACTTTAACCTCGCCCCGTTCTTTGTAAGAATAGCAGTATTTGCATCAATTATTTCAATCTTTGCATCAGTGTGCATAAACCAGTATACATCGGTTTCTGCTCCGAGCTTCATCTCGTCACGCATAAGTACATTGCGTCTGTCATCGCACAGCATAATGCCTCTTTGTACACTTTGAGCATTGTCCGAATATGCATTTGTCATATCAATAACGCTTATTGCACCTTTTGCCTTTGACTCAAACCTTGTTACAGGCGACCAGCTTTGCTCACCCGTGATTTGACCTCCGCTTCCATCGGGATTTAAAACCAATGTATTATGTCCCTCGGCTCTTATCCTGTAATATGTCGGTCTGCCTGTTTCGGTCCAGTATGATGAGCTGTATGTATCCGAGCCCAAATCCTTTGCCCAGCGCTCACCAAGCATTTCAAGAATAAAGGTTCCCGTGTCTATATGACCGTGCATTGACATATTATTCGTTCCGCCATGGTATGATATCCATGCAGAATTGGGGTTTTTCCACTCGCCCCGCAACGACACCAATTCTTCGCCCGGATAATACGCATCAAGTGGGAGAGTTGTTTGTGTGCTTTGGCTGTAAACATGCTCAGGATTATAAAATACCGCATCGTATACAGAAGGCACACTTACATAATTCTCCATCTGGAATACACGCTCGTCATAATAATTCTTGTTATCGTATTTATCTGCAAACCACCATAAATAAGCATTCTCAGATGATGTTTCCGCTGAGTCGTGATAGTTATTGGTTATAAGCGACGGGCCTGATAAATCAAAACAGAAATTAAATGTGTTTGAAAGTCCCGGCGCCTTAATCATACCGTAGTCGGTGCCGAGCGTTGCCTTTACTGTGGAATACATTGTTGTAAGATACCTTAGCGCATACGCCTGATAACCCATACCCTCTGAATATGAGCCTAAAGGATAAAATGCCTCCAGACCGAATTCATTACTGCGAAGTGCATCGGACAATACCAATGAACACTCCTTTGGATATATGTCAATCACCGCACAGGCTGCCATTGCAGTACCGCCGTTACATACCTGATTCCAGTTACCTTCCATGCTGTACCATTTTAAATTGGTCGGATTGCTTGACGGCAATGTTCCTCTGTATGCCTGATACGAATACTGCAAGCCTTTTTTCAAAATCGCCTCTTCAATAAATGCACGCTGTTCCTCGCTCCAGCAATCATACATCCAGTCATACGCCACCGCAAATGCACCAAGCATTTCTCCGCAGCCTAAAAATCTTTCTATCTCGCCCCATTCAGAGAAACCTGCCGCAACCTGAATTTGCTCCCAAACAGGCTGAACATAGTCCTTATTGCCCGTCATTAAATATGCAAATCCAAGATTATAAAATCTATCTCGTATTTCTCGGGCTACATATAAAGTTTTATAGGTGCTGTAATCTGCCCATGTTGTAGGTTTTAACTTTGCATAACGGTTTGCAGATTCGACTATTGCATTGTACATCTTTACCGCATATTTATCGTTATTTTTATAAAGTCGTTTTATTCTGTCTACCTGCTCTTGATCTACAATTACTCTGGGATGCTCCTTGCGTACATTCTCCGTAAAGTCGGCAAGGATTTTTTCTGCACTCGGCCGTTCATAGAACAAATATGCCCATACTTTTCTTTCCTCATCGGCATTGTACGATGTTTTGCTATCCGAGAATATTGCAGCACCGTGGTCATAAATATCAACATTACTCTGTGCAATATATTTTGCAAAGTCCTCCGCACTTATATATGAAACACCGTCTCTTATAACAGGTGCGGTTTTTACCTCGGCCGGTTTGTCTTGGTAATATATAACGCCGTCTTTTATTGATACATTTGCTACCGTTACCTTTTTGCTTTCATAATCATAGCCTGTTTCATACCCGTAAGCCTCCGCCATAGCCCTTAACGGTACCATAAAGTTTTTACCGTCTTTATATGCACTTGCACTTAGCTTGATTTTTTCATCACCCTTTGCTATATATGCACCGTCTGCGGCAATTGCCGTGCAATTTGAAAGCAGTTTTTTCTCTTCCGCCTCAGAGCTTAACAATGTGTTTGTGTCATTCATAATGACATCGCTGCGGTTTTCCTCTATCTCTGACTCATTCCTTGGCTCTGTACCGTCATAGATTTTATAGTTATCTATAAACAGCTCTCCGCCGCTGCCTGTTCCTCCTGCACCGATGTAAAGTCTGACTATACTCGTTGACGGAATGGAAACCGGCATTTCTGCCTCTTTATATAAAAGTTCATTATTTACATATACATCAATAAGTGTAGTGGTCAAATCAACAACAACTGCGCAATGAATCCACTTTCCCTTTTGCAATGTACAGACCTTTTCTCCTGTTGCAAGAGACACTGTACCGTCTGCAGCAAAGTACAAAAGGTACTGGTTATCCTGAGTTCCTCTCAGATAAAGAGAGCCGCTGAACATATTGTCTCCCATACTCATATCAAATTCGATAACAAAGTGCTCGGAAAAGCTTTGCCTTACATCCATAATGCTGCTGCCTGTATAATTCTTTACAAACCGTATATACGAATTCTGAGTTTTTTTGTCCGTAACCTTTTCTATAGTGTTTGTGCCAAGATCAAGCACTGTGCCTATAAAAGGCTCCATACCGGGTTCATCATATGTTCTTGAATAATATGTATTACTTCCGATTACGGCTGTATTAAACTCTGTAGGCACATATTCAACTTCCTCTAAATTGTAGTTTCCCTTTGGTAGTGCCGAATGTACTTTTGGCTTGTCCCCGTTATATGCCCACATTCCTCCTATTGTTACAGCGGCGCTGCCCTCTTTCGTTGCAGAATATTTAAGCTCCGCTTTACTCAGTTTTTTAGGCATTCCGCTTATGTACCAGCCATAAACCGAGCATTGACCGTTGATATATACACTGCAAACAGACGCCGTAAGGTCAAATACTACGTCTATCTGCGTCATTTTCTTTATATTTTTATTTGATACTTGCTTGCCATCACATAATTTAATAATGTTATAGCCGGAAAACTCAACTACCTTCCACGCTGCTCCGCCACCGTCATAAAAAAGCAGTTCGCCTGCATCAAGACACCCACTGCCCTCAATATCCATTGAAAATACAAACTCACTTTGTGCTCCCGATATGTCTGCTTCTGCGCTAATACTGCGTCTTCGCCCTGCCTCAAGCTGCAGTGCTTTGTCATTGTTTTCCAAAGCAATCACATGCACACCGTCTGCCTGAGCCGTTATATTGCCTGTCTGTCCTGAATTTGTAACCAGACCGCAAAAGCTCTCCGACAATACATAATCGTCAGCCGTTTTTGCATATCCTACTACGCTTGTCAATAATAGTCCTGCAAGTAATAAGCTTATAAATCTTTTCAATTTCATCACCTTCTGCATATTATTCTATTCAATTACAGTATAGCATTGCGGTCTTTATTTAACAATGGATAATAATACCAAAAACATGTAAAATCAATACCATGCATTTAAAAATTTTTCCCCAAAAAACAAAGATTTCCATTTGTTATACACAGAATAAATCACAGAAATTGTATTTATTTTATAAATTTACTTGTCATATTCTCTTTTTTACATCAATCATCTTGACATTTTAGGATAAAAGTGCTATATTTTAAACAGGAGGTGCGGAACATATGTTTAGTTACTTTTATACAGGTATCAGACGCAAGGTTACGCTTGTAAATACAGCTTCGGGTACAGACATTGAAGTGCCGCCATACCGCACGCTTAGTGAGCATTGTCTTGTTTATGTTATAGACGGAACATTGGGCATGGAAATCGGCGAGAAGAAATATACGCTTAACAAGGATGATATTATCATATTTCACGCCGGTCAAAAGCACTGCAGTACAGTTTTGAGCAAAGAAGCCAGAACCTTTTATTTGCATTTTCAATCACTTGATAAAGATATGGTCTGTCCCGATGAAAACTCAAAAAATCTTTCAGAAAACAACTATATAGTGTTAAAAAACTTCTTTCACTGCACAAATGCAGAAACAATAAAACGCATTCTTACCGAAATGGTATCAATCCGTTTTTTTATACGAAAAGAATATGCATTAAAGGATTTCGGCTTATCATCGCACCTTGACAATCTCTTATATGAGCTTAGATGTATTTTAGACTTATCGGCTCATTACACCAACAGTGCTATAAATCTGGCAATGCGAACAATTGCATGCCACCCCACAAAATTCTATTCGCTTGAAGAAATGTCTCAGATTTCAGACTGCTCGAAAAAAACGCTTGAAAAAAACTTCAAAAATATAACCGGATACTCTTTCCACCAGTTCCAGTTAGCAAAAAAAATTGAGTCAATAGCTTTGGCCCTAAGATCAAATCCAAATACAGCACTAAAAACCTTGGCTGCTCAGTTCGGCTTTTACGACGAATTTCATTTAAGCAAAACATTTAAAAATTTACTTGGGATTTCACCAAAGGAGTACCGTTTGATTATGAAAACAGCAAATCAAAATAAGTCCGAAAAAATTTAAAAATTATACTTACACAAAAAAACGATTATCTCTTTTTGATAATCCTTTCAGCGTGTCGATAAAGTTATCGACACGCTGACAGATATCGAAAAACAAAGCAGATTTTGTGAAAATGAACCCGTAGTAGTACGATGGTACGGTAGGGTTTATTTGAGCAAAAAGCACATAACACTGCGATTTTATGAAGAATTGCAGTGTTATTTTTTTGTAATGAGCTTATATATAGATGCAAAATATATTGTTTGAATTTTGTGCGGTCTGGGCAGTTTTTCGATAGTCTGAAACGATTATCTCTTTTGGATAATCGTTTTTTAATATTAAAATTACTATTCTTCTTTACCGTTGCAATTATTCTGTACGATTGGATGTCTGTCAATAAAGCCTTTCGGTGATACACCATAAATATCTTTAAAAAGCTTGCTAAAATAGGAGTAGTTTAAAAACCCCAGCTCTTTGGATATTTCATAAAGTGTCATTTGAGATGTTTCCATATATATTTTTGCCATCATAGCCTTTTGAACACGAATATAACGGTTGGGCGAACAATTGATATTATCCTGAAATATCCTGAAAATATACGAAACAGACAAGTGCACATGTTCTGCAATGTCCTGAACAGTAATACTTTGATTCAGATGTTCATCAACATATTTCATGATTAGCTCCAAGTTACGCCGCTGCGCCTTTGAAACCGACGGAAAAGTAATTGTGTCTGATTTCTTGATATTCTCACGAATTAAAAGAGCCAGTATTGTACGGAAATATCCTTCTCTTATAACTTTATATCCGGGTTGCATTTCATTCATTTCTTCTTCTATTCGCTTTAACAGCATAATACAGCTTTGAAAAGACTCTGACTTAATGCAATAGTTTCCACGCTCCGTTAGCAACAGGTTTAAAAATACCTCATTATAGCAAAACGGGTCCATACTGAAATGTATCCAATAATTATCGTGTGGATTTTCCTTCGTTGTCTGAATTTTGTTCTTTGAGAATGGTGGGATCACAAAAATATCCCCGGGATTTCCGTTATGTATTACACCGTCAATCTCAATTTGATTTTGACCGCCCTCCACAAAAATAAGCTCAAAGTCTGAACTTATACGATAATCACAGGTATTTTGCATATCGTTTCCATATTGATGTCCAATACCGTTTAAAAAAAATTTGAGCTTGGAAATGAATTTAAATATCGGATCCTCTTTTGTCTTTTCAGTAATAACACAAACTTCATATTTGGGCTTTGTCTGCTTGCTCATTATTCTCCCCTCGCTAAGATGTTTGACTTATTTTCCAATACCATATATTCGTAACATATCACGAAGTAAAAAACAAGTCAAGAGTCCCGTAAAGATTTTTTGTAAAGATTTTTGCAAAAACTGCAAACATTTAAAAACATTGCTCCCTTGCCTCATTTTTTATATAGGCTATGATAGATTTAATACCCTTGCTCCTTTCAATCGGCATATTCAACTCCATACCTATCTCTTTCATGAAAAATATGTCGCCGTCCACAACCTCCGTTGCATCCTGATCATTTAATATTTTCTGTAAGATTGCAAGAATTCCCCTTATTATCATCGAATCGCTATCAGCAAAAAAACACACTTTGTTATCTTTACACTCAATCAAAATCCAAACCTTTGATGCACAATCTTTAAACAATATATCATCTGTCTTATATTCATAAAGCATCTTTTCAAGCTCTGCCGAATATGACATAATTAAGGTATATTTATCAACCCAGTCATCAAATTCACTGAATTCAATTATAAGCTCGTCTTGTATTTCTTTAATAGACTTTTTCATCATTTTATCCTCGCAATAAGTGAGCAATCTGCTCGAATTTATTTAAAAACAAATCAATTTCACTTACCGTATTGTAGCACCCAAAAGATAATCGGACTGTTTTTTCCACATTTAAATGTTTCATCATCGGTTGCGCACAATGGCTTCCCGCTCGAACCTCTATCCCGTTAATATCCAAAAGCTTTCCTATGTCAAATGCGTCGGCATTATCTAAGTTAAATGATATAATTCCCTTGGAGTTATTATAATCTCCGTATAGTATAATACCATCTGTTTTAGATATATTTTCACATATATATCCAACAAGACTTTCCTCATATTCAGAAATTAAATCAATTCCTATTCGCTCTACAAACTGTATAGCCTCAGCAAGTGCAATTGCTCCTACATAATTGGGAGTTCCCGCCTCAAGCCGGAAAGGTAAATCGGCAAAAGTGCTTGTATCAAACTCTACCCTGTCTACCATTTCACCGCCAAATTCAAACGGTTGTACAATTGAAAGAATCTCTTGTTTTCCGTAAAGAACACCTATCCCTGTCGGTCCATATACTTTGTGTCCCGAAAAGCAATAAAAATCACAGTCGAGCTTTTGAACATCTACTCCGATATGTGCAACTGCCTGCGCACCGTCTACAATAAGTGCTATATTCCTGCTATGACATATATCTGCAATCGCTTTTATATCATTACAGCAACCTACTACATTTGAAATATGAGATACAGCCACAATTTTTGTTCTTTCTGTTATCATCTGAGAAAGTAGCTTTAGAGAAATTGTACCATCTTTATTTAATGGCAATACAGTGAATTTTGCTTTTTTCTCCTTACATAACTCTTGCCATGGCAAAAAATTTGAATGGTGTTCACCTTGACCTACTATTACATCATCACCCTCACATATAAACTGTCTACCATAAGTTGAGGCTACTAAATTTATGCTATCGGTAGCACCTTTTGTAAACACAATCTCACACTCCGATCTTGCATTAAGAAATTTTTTTACCGTCTCCCTTGCATTTTCAAAAGTTTGTGTTGCGATATTGCTAAGATAATGATTGCCTCTATGCACATTTCCATTGGATTTGATATATGTATCTCTAATGGCATTTAGCACACATAACGGCTTTTGCGTTGTAGCGGCATTATCAAAATATATTAGTTCTTTTCCGTATATTTTTTCATTTAAAAACGGAAACTCATTTCTGGTTTTGTTGTAATCATAAAATATTTTTTTCATAATCCTTCACCAATGCAATATTAAAGTCTTCATTGCGAAAAGAGGTAGAATTATTTTCTACCTCTCCCCCATACTTTCCAACAGTTCATAAATCTTTTCTGAGAGTTCTGTAACAGTACCGTAAAATACCAATTCATCAATCCCTATTTCAAGTCCAAGATCTTTCTTTAACTTGACTAACATCAGTAGCTTTTTCTCAATCTTAGAAGATGAACCCGTACAGGTAGGGTTATCACTCATATCAAACCCTTCTTCATTTGTAAGTATCAGAATCTTCTTTATACTTTCATCAAGCAAGTCTGAAATTTTATCTGCCGTGCAGTTTTCATCCAGCAAAAACTTTTTAAGAATATAGCCTCGAAGCAAACATGTAAAATCTTCTACACAGTTATAATCGCCATTCTGCATCTTGTTCATATATTCTTTAGCTTTTTTTGTCGAATTTAGAAACTCATCTTTAAAACCCACAATTACGCCTCAGCAAATCCCAAATGCATAACCTTCGCAAGTTCTCTTAAATCGTCCACATAATCACCGAATACCAGTGCAAAATGGTGCCCATAATCTTTCTCCTTTTCATAGAATTTCTTTGCATCATCAATTTGATATTTTACCATCATTGCACAACCGGGCTTTGTATAAGTCTCATTATCTTCAGCCAAATCGCCTGCAACTGCTGCATGCATTGCGCTCTCCGTCATTGACGAATACTTATCACCTGACACGATTGTTCCTCTTACAGCCATCATTTTCGTTCCTGACGGATCAAAACGCAATAATGTGATTTTATCACCAACATTAACCGAAAAATCATATCTCATTGATGCTCCCCAGCCCGCTACTGTAAAGGACGCTAACGCATACGGCAAGCTCTTATCATAACCGTCCATATGTACACAAGGCACATTATGATGAACAGTTGCAACTCTGCTTTCAAAGCTGTCTAAAAGATTATTACCCATATGAGGTGCCTTTCTGGAAATATTCATCAATACTGCAATTCCCATCATTGCGGCAAGATCGCCCTCACAAGCACTTACAATTCCCTCGTCCTTCAAGAGCGAATGAGTTAAACAGAATACAAATTTTCTATCCATCAGCGTTCCGCCTGCGCAAACCTCTCTGCAAGGCATTGAAAACGCATTGCACTCATACTTTTCCAATAGCTTTTTGATAAGCACATAGAACATAGTGGAACGCAATAAGTAATCTTTCGATAAATTGTTGTAAACAGCGCCTTTAGCAAGCTCAGCCGCTTTTTTCTTTGCTTCTTCAACCCAGTCAGGATGATCTTGAGGCATTGTGTCATACATCGCCAAAACTTCATCGGAGGTCAAGGTTACAAACTCAACTCCCAGATTTTTTTCAAGACCAACCAAATCGTATATACTACTCTTTAGTCCCACTTTAAGATGTCCGCCCTTCTCTACAAGGAGCACCTTTATATAGCTGATTGCTTTTTTTGTTCTTAATAACTGTGCCCATTTTTTCAAATCTTCAAAACGGTAAAATCCCTCACATTCTCTGCCTATTGACCTCAAAAAAGAAGTTCCGTCTACATGCCAGCCATTATACATTGCAACAGGGTTTGAATATCGCATAGCATATTTGGTCATTGGATGCTGCGATAGCAATCCTGAGAATACAAGTAAATCCTGTGGTGATACTTCATCACACAGTTTGTCAATAGTCTCCCTTGATGCCATGAAATCGTCATACACCGGAATATGTGTCGGCTCCATAACCTCAAACTCATCACCGTTTAAAGTTTTTAGCTCACTTTGAACCTGCATAAATTCTTCCATTCCAAGAGCTTTGTCATATTCAAGCGTAAGCTGCTCAGGTGCACCCGTTCTACAAACGCCTTCATAACTTGTATGATGAAGAAAGCTTGTCTGAACCGGTTTAATTCTTAGTTTTACATCTAAAGTGCTTTTCATATACATAATAATCATTCCCCTTTTATTGAATATTTTTCATTATTATATCAAAATAATATTCTAACTTCCATGAATTAAATTATTTATAAGTTATAATATTCTACACAAATTATCTATTTAAAAATCTTGCTGATATGTTAACAAAAAAATGAAATAGACAAACAAAATCTTGTTGCCTATGTTGCGGACGAATACAAAAAGCAAAAATGTGCGTGGAAGAGTAACAATGTCTTTTAAGCATTTCTTGGGTTATGATAAAGGCGAAGACGGAAAGCCAAAGATAAGCGAAAAAGAAGCAGAGGTTATACGCTATATATACCGTCAATTTCTGCTCGACAAGTCCATAACCGGTATTTGTAAGGATTTGACCGCAAGAAATATTAAAACACCAAGCGGTCTTGATATTTGGAGAGAATCAACGGTTTTTAGTATACTCAGCAATGAAAAGTACAAAGGCGATGCACTTTTACAGAAAAAAATTCACTGTAGATTTTTTGCAAAAGAAAATGAAAAAAACGAGGGCGAAGTTCCGCAATATTATGTGGAAGGCCACCACGACCCGATTATATCTCCCGATGAGTTTGAGATTATTCAGGCTGAAATAAAGAAACGGGCGGAGCTTGGCAGAAAATACAGTGCCGCAAGCATATTCTCGTCTAAAATATTATGCGGTGATTGCGGGAGTTTCTACGGCTCAAAGTTCTGGCATTCTACGGATAAATACCGTAAACCGTATGGCAATGCAATAACAAGTTTAAAGGCACAAAATGCACTACTCCCCATCTTGATGAAAATGTAATAAAAAATGCCTTTATTAAAGCATGTAACCTTGTCTTAAATAACCGTGATGAGGTAATTTCAAACTGCAATATACTGCTTGACATTCTAAAGGATACAAGCAAAATAGATAAAAAAATAAAGCGTATCAACAAAGAATTACAAACTATATCAATTGAAATTTCAGACCTAATAAACAAGAACTCTACCCAACCCTTATCACAAAACGAATTCTACAAAGCCTATAATGCGCTCACTCAAAAGTATGAGAAGAAAAACAACTTAAAATCAAAACTGCTTTCAAAAAAGCAGGATATTGAATGCCGTATCAGCGAGATTAAGTTATATATCAAAAAACTACAAAACTCTGATAATGTTATATCCGAATGGGATGATATGCTCTGGGTACTGCTTATAGATAAAGTGACGGTATTCTATGACGGGAAAATGGTGTTTTTGTTTAAAGGCGGTACGGAAATAGAAATATAGCATTAAACCCATAAGTGACTCACATATGTGGGGCATTTTTTCTTTTGTTTTCTTAATACTCTTCACCGTTATCTTAGAAAATTTGTGCATTTTTTGCACAACCCTTGGCACCGCAAAATTTGGAAAAGTGTCACGAGTACGGCTAAAGTGTCACTTGTTTGAAAAAGTGTCAAGGGTATGCGACATTTTTAGGATTGTAGGCTATTATTTAGCCGATTTTTCCTATACCCCTGACACTGATAACTCCCGCAAACCGCACTGCTAAGCCAATTTTTACGCAAAAAAAGAACAACGGAAATTGTATCAATTCCATTGTTCTTATGTGGTGGCGGTAACTGGACTTGAACCAGTGACACCACGGGTATGAACCGTGTGCTCTAGCCAACTG
>JAFSXU010000032.1 GCA_017443895.1 Clostridia bacterium | reverse complement strand
GGGTATCGAAATTTGTAGGGGAGGGTTTCCATGCCCTCCCGTTCCCAATATGCGTTGTCGGGGATGCGGACAGGCACAGAGACCTGTCCCTACGACCATACCAATTTACGATTTCGCATTGGTACGCTAAACCAAAATTTACCGCCGCACACGCCATATTATCAAAGAAAAATCGAAGATTTTTCTTCCATAATTATTCATTATTCATTATTCATTATTCATTACTCATCATTCATTTAACCCAATTTACCGTATTGCGTTATACATAAGCATTGCGGCATCAATTCGCTTTAAGCTGTTGCCGACGGTTTTATCGGACAGACCGTTAAGCAGTCCCCCGTTTTCGGCCTTTTCCAAAAACCCGTCGGGGTATACTTCATTGCCCTTAGCAGCCTTTGCGCAAACAGATGTAATCTTTACCGCCTGTTCATAGAGAACACTGCTGTCGGGTGCGAATTTATTATCACCCACGCCGTTTATTGCGCCTGCACCGACACATGCGGCGATATTTTTTGTTGCCCAATGTGATTTTGCATCGTCAAAGGTACAATCCGTATCGGTATTGTATTTCATAAGCCTTGTAATCATGGTTACAAATTCAGCTCGTGTAACGGAATTATTCGGCCTTACGGTGGTATCGTCATAGCCCTTTATAATTCCCTGCTCCACAACATAGTTAAGAGCTTGCTTTTGCTCGCCTGAAAGACTCTGTGTATCGTAAAATCCCGTTTCGGTATCTAAAATCCTTGCGCCCTCTAAGGTGTAGCTCTTTTCCTCTTTAACGCCCGTAGATGCGGTTGCGACAACCTTTAAGGTATGCGTTCCCGAAACAGTACCGATATTTGCAAGATAGGGAACGGTATCGGAGCTTGCGACCTTATTTCCGTCTAAGTAATAATCAACCGTTGTCTTGTCCGAGCCGTAAATGTGCGCATATGTACCAACGGTCGTATCGCCCAAAACCTGTGTTTTTGCGTCTAATTTCTTAAAATACACGCTCGCCGTGTTGTTCTTGTTATTCTGTATAAACCAGCCCGATTTTGTTATCCTGTCATACTCGTTTTGAAGCTCGGCTGCGCCTGTGAGGTTAAAATAGTTCACCTCGTTTGCAATCTGCGTATTAAAGTATGCCATAAGCTTTACCTGCGGATATACCATAGGTATATTTGCATACATTTCTCGGAGCTTTGCAACTGCCCAGTCAACATGGTTTTCGTTTATTGAGCCGTTTGTCCTGTATGCGGCACCGCCCTCAACAATCATAACAGGCTTCCTATCCCCGTATGTGTTTACAATATCCTCAATCATAATGACGGGATCGGCACTGTAGCCTGTCTTAAAGCAGACCTCGTTAAATACGGATTTACCCTCCCAACGCTGTCCGCCAAAATATTTTTGCGGATAGCAGTTTATGCCAACCCAGTCAACATACTCATCGCCGGGATAGAAATCGTTTTCATTGACATTCCACGGCGAGGTATGGCCAACGCTCCAAACGGTTGACACATTTAAAAGACCTTTAAACCTGCCTGCCACAATCCTGAATGCGTTTATGAAATCCGCAGGCTCTACGGCATTTGACCAGATATTCATTTCCGCGCCTATTCTTAAATATACAGGTACATCGCTAAAGCTATTCAAAAATGCATAAAGCGCGGACAAATACTCGTCATTTGCCGTTATGCTCCTTGCTCTGTCGCCCTCCTCGTAGAAATTGAGCGCAAGCTCAACGGCCTTATTCTGAGCCTTGGCATCTTTAAAAATCTTTCTTGCCCAGTTCATTGTATTGGTTGAGAGGTCGCCGTATTCAAGATAGAGCAAAATCATTGACTCATCAGCGGTTGTACGCTCGGAAACCTCGCCGTATAAAACGCCGTTTGGCTCATTCTTAACGCCGTAGGTTTTTTGCGGTACATCAGTTTCTACATACACATCGAGGCGTGGGGTAAGCTGTTTTACGAAATTTTTTGCAATCTTTTGTGCATCGTATGAATTTAAGCGCTCTGCATAGGGGATTGACATTTCAAAATACTTTGCCGCATTTTTGAAATCGCCCGTAAAGTAGCTTGCAAATGCGACCTCGTATGTTCTTGACGCCATGATATTATCGGTCTGCTCGTTTTGAGGCTCGCCCTTTATCAGGTTCACAATCTGCGTTCCGTAGTTTATAATTCCGTTATTGTCATTTGCCGAAATTGCCGCCTGATACCCATCGTTCATTGCCCAGAATGCGTGCGGTAATTCGTATGCATACGATACGGGAGCGCACATAAAAAGCATTGCCAAAGACACTATAACTGCTGATAATTTTTTCATATTCATTTTCCTTTCTATTTAATAAAGGTGCAAAATGCAACGCACATATTTTCAGCTGTTTTGCATTTTTGCACCCTATATTTATTCTTACTTACCGTTACTCATCAAGCCTTGTAAGCTCACAATATACTCTTAGCCAGCCCTTTGGACCGCTCTTTGAATCGACATCCTGCCAGATGTAGAAGTTGCCGTCCTCAAATTTCAGACTGCCCGTATGCGCAAGCATGGTTGCCCTGTCCTTATGGTAGACGGGCGTTTTAAGGTCAAACGCTATACGGTATGCCGACAGCATATTATCATCAAGATCCATTGCGCCGTCAAGCGAAGTGTTAAGCTTATTATCCTTTTTAATTCTAAATCCGTCGGGAAGGTAATAGAACACTCCCTCGTCATACACAATCGACGCATCAAAATCCATATAGTTACCGGGCGCATCGAGTGCGTCTGCAACATAATCGGTCCATGCCCATGACGCAAGACGGTAAATTCCGAAATCGTCACAGTTTAGCACAAGCTCCTGACGGATATTGTTTTCTATAACATCAACATCGAAGGTTGTAAACAAATCGCCTGTAATGCTTCTGCCTACATACTCAATCCTGAACGAATATGAGCCGACCTTTCGCATATCAAGGCTTCCGACCTTAATCTTGTATTCATTTTCATTAAGGTCCCTTGATCCGCCGCCTGCGTAGTATGCGCGCACCTTGATGGCGGAGAAGATGCGGTTTGTGTCATCGGCATTTGTAAACACATACTGATGCGGATTGTCACGGTCAAGGATAGTGTTCTGGAAATATGTATCTCTGCCGTAAGCACTTATCCATGTGATAACATCCGACTGCGGAGGATCTTCAATCTCGGCGTTCTGGACAATGTTATTGGGTATGCTTATTGCAATATCCTGATGGTTTACATGCTTTTTGCACAGAATTGCAATCTGGTTTTCGCCAAACTTTACATAGTTGTCGGATATATCCATATCGGCAATGCCGACCTCTTTTTTAAGAGCGCTCAATAATTTTGACGAGTTCTTCTCCTCTATCAGCCTGTACCATTCGGTATTGTCCTCATCGCCCATAAGCTTTTCCTCGAGCTTGTTGAGAAGGCGGTATGAGTTTTCAAAGCATTGACGCTCCTTGCCGTTGTCAATACTTCTGAGTATTGACGGAACGCACGCCATGCCGATTGCACCAAGCGCCAGCGCCGCAATCACTATCGCCGCAATCACCTTTATTAGTTTCCTTATCCCTCTTATTCTCATCTCTTACCCCTGTTTTTTATTTCTCTATGAAAGAATTCGCACTGTTACCCTTTATTATATCAGATATTTCGGGGTTTGTCTACATAAAAATTTAGTAATTTTGACTGTAAACTCTTGATTTTTCCGAAAAAAGTTCTTGCAATTTGCTTATGTTTATAATATAATGTGGACGAAACACGGGTTGATTACAAATCTGTATATATACTCAATTCCGTGTCCTTGGAGCATGAATATCAGTTCATTGCTTCATATAATCGGAGGAAGCATGAAAATAAATATAAAATCCAACTCACCATTCAGTCAAACGCTTATACGCACCTTTATGATGTGTACGATTTCGGTAGCTCTTAATCTGCTGTGCTTTTTTGCGGCGCAGAGTCTTGGTATTCCCTTGTATTTCAATTCTGCCGGAACGATACTTGCGTCGGTTACGGGTGGGTATGTGCCCGGAATATTGGTTGCTTTTGCGACGAATATGTTTATAGGCATTACAAACAAAAGCCTTGTATATTTTACAACGGTTAATATTGCCATAGCTCTTGTAACGGCATTTTTAAAGGACAGAGGCTTTTTTAAGACGCCTCTTCGTTCATATTTGTCCGCGCCCGCCTTAGCTCTTGCGAGCGGACTGCTGGGAACGGCTCTTGCTGTTTCCATTCCTATGCTCATGGAGTATGACAAGTCGCTGTCAATACATCCGTATATATCGGCATTTATTGAAAACAGAACAGCTGTGCGGATTGTTGCGACTGCCGTAACGGAGTTTGTGGATAAGCTGGCGGTTATAACGGTGTATCTTATAGTTTCGCGGATAATTCCCCAAAAGCTGACCCGAGCTTTTGTAAACGGCGGTCTCTGGCAGACGCCTGTGGACACTCTGGGCGTTGATGTCATAAAAAAGAGGAAGAACCGTATTATATCGCTGAGATTAAAAATGGTTATAATAATTACAGTTTCCGTAATGTTTATAGCCACAGCGTCGGCTGCGATAAGCTCGACCATTTTCAGGGACTCAACCATACAAACAAATGAAAACATTGTAAAGGGCATAGCAAGCTTGGCGGCAGATAGGATTGACGGTGACCGCATTGGTGAGTTTATCGAATATGGCGAGGACGCAGAGGGGTATAAGGAGATTAAGGATTATCTGTATTCATTGCGTGACAGCTATGATGATGTTGAATATATTTATGTATATCAGATAATGTCGGACGGCTGTCATGTGGTGTTTGACCTTGATTCGGTGGATACAAAGGCATCAATGCCGGGTGATATAATTCCGTTTGACCCGACCTTTTACCCGTATTTTTCACAGCTTATGAGCGGTGAGCAGATAGAGCCTATAATTTCAGATGATGCCTACGGCTGGCTGATGTCGGCGTATGTGCCGATATATGATTCGTACGGCGTTTGCCGTGCATATGCGGCGGCGGATATGAAAATGAGCAAGCTCTCAACCTACGGCTATGACTTTCTTATGCGGCTTCTTGCGCTGTTGTCGGGATTTTTCGTTCTGATAATGACTGTAACGATATGGATGATTGAAAACAATGTTATCCTGCCACTTAGCGCAATTTCCACAACCGCAACGGCATTTACGCATAAAACAGATTACCAGCGTCATGAGATTGTAGAGCTTATTAAAAAGCTTGGTATCCACACAGGAGACGAGATAGAAAACCTGTATGCGGCATTTGTAAGCACGATGTCGGAAACGGTGCAGTATATCGACGATATAGAGGCTAAGAACGAGGCAATATCAAAGATGCAGAGCGGACTTATCACCGTTCTTGCCGATATGGTGGAGAGCCGTGACCAGTGTACGGGCGACCATATACAAAAAACCGTTGCATATGTAAAGGCAATCCTTGACCAAATGCAGCGTCAGGGAATGTATGCCGATGAAATAACCGATGAGTTTATAAGTGATGTGGTAAATGCCGCACCGCTCCACGATATCGGAAAGATACATATATCAGACCTGATTTTGAATAAGCCCGGTAAGCTTACCGATGAAGAGTTTGAGATTATGAAGGGGCATACTACCTTCGGTAGTGAAATTATTGAAAAGGCGATAGAAATTGTTCCCGATGCGGGGTATCTTGAGACGGCACGAAATGTTGCCGAGTATCATCACGAGAAATGGAACGGCAAGGGCTATCCGCACGGACTGAGCGGTGAGGATATTCCGCTAAGCGCCAGGGTTATGGCGGTTGCAGATGTGTTTGATGCGCTTGTGTCAAGACGAAGCTATAAAGAGCCGTTTACCTTTGAAAAGGCAATAAGCATTATAAAGGAGGACGCAGGCACTCACTTTGACCCGCTTGTGGCAGAGGCGTTTTTGAGCATTGAAGATGAGGTTCGTAAAATCGCACAGGCGCAGTCGGATATATAAGCAAATTAAAAGGTGGCTTTTTGCCACCTTCAGCGTGTCGATAAAGGTATCGACACGCTGGCAGACATCGAAAAACAAAGCAGATTTTGTGAAAATGAACCCGTAGCAGTACGATGGTACGGTAGGGTTTATTTGAGCAAAAAGCACATAATACTGCCGTTTTTGTAAATAACGGCAGTATTATTTATGGTAATAAGGCAGATATAGATGCAAACCATATTATTTAAGTTTTGTGCGGTCTGGGAAGTTTTTCGACAGTCTGAAGGTGGCTTTTTGCCACCTTTTTTATGTGAATTATGATTTATTACCCCACCTGAGGTATTACCGATATTATAATTCCCGTGATAATAATTCCTGCGCAAAGGAGCTTATACAAGGTATGCTCCTCGCAAAATACAAGCCGTCCGCCGATTATCGTAAAGAGAACACTGCACTGTTTTATAAGCGTCATTGTAATAACGGAGCTGTTTTCGTACTTACACGCCTCAAACAGCGCCTTATCCCCGAACACGAACAGTATACTCATAATTATAAGCCAGTAATTTTTTAGCAATGCCTTTACATTTATCGGTGTTTTTGTAACCACTAAATACCCAAAATACAGCACCACCAAAAACAGCATATACCAAAATTGTAGCTGTCCGCTGTTAAGGCTTGTGCTTCCCATAAGGAATTTGTCAAGTATCTCCGATATTGCATTTCCCAAGCACGATATTAGCACTAAAATTATACAGAGCGTATTTGTTTTTGCGTTGGTATTGGTGTCGTGGCGCATATTTACAAGCAATAGGCCTATAAGCACAAGCACCATACCTGTGACTTTAAGAACGGTTAAGCCCTCGCCCAAAAATATCACGCTAAGCGCCGCCGCAATTATCACCCTTGACATATCCATTATCCCGTAGAAGCCTATGGGCAGTTTATGTATGGCACTGAATGAACAAATCCATGCAATAAATATAACCGACGATTTTATGCCGATTATCCATAGCTTTGATATGTCAATCTCAAACGGCGTCCTGTCGCCTGTCGTAAACGACATAACAGCTCCCATAATAAACGACAGAAGCGTGTATACAAACAGCACCTCCATAGTCGAGCTTATTGTGAGAGCCTTCTTTTTGGTAATATCCCGTACACCTTTAAAAATTCCGTAAACAGCAACGAGGAATATCCACATCAGAATATCACCTCGTTTGATAAGTTATTTTTCATTTTTTGAGTCCTTTTTTGATGTATTTACAAATAATAAATCAGGGTTCTTAACGCTTACCGTCATTCCCTCCGACACCGATTCAACAATAAACGCATTACCGCCTATCGTCGCACCGTCGCCGATTACCGTATTTCCGCCTAAGATTGAAGTACCCGAATAGATTGTAACATTGTTGCCGATGGTCGGATGACGCTTTATGCCCTTTAGCTTTTGCCCTTTCCTTGTAGAGAGCGCACCCAATGTAACGCCCTGATAAATCTTTACATTATCGCCTATAACCGTCGTTTCACCGATAACTATACCTGTGCCGTGGTCGATAAAAAAGTACTTGCCGATTGTTGCGCCCGGGTTTATGTCAATACCTGTTATCGAATGTGCGTGCTCGGTCATAATTCGCGGTATCATAGGTATGTTTAAAAGCCAAAGCTCATGCGCAATGCGGTATACCGTTATTGCATAGATACCGGGGTATGAGAAGATTATCTCATCGGTGCTGTATGCGGCAGGGTCGCCGTCAAAGGTTGCGTCAACATCTGTTGCTAAGTAGTCGCGGATTTTTGGCAGACGGTTTAAAAATTCGTAGATAAGCTCGTCTGCAATTTTTTGGATTTCCTCGGAGCATTTTTCGGGGTGCAAATGACACCTTGACATTGCAACAGATGCCTGCTTTGCAAGGTTGTAGTGTATGTATTCAAGCCGTTCCCCGATAACATATTTGCGAAACTCGGCACGGTTTTGGTTGTTGTCAAAAAAACCCGGGAATAATAGCTTCCGTATCTCGTCAATCATCTCTACAACAACTGTGCGGTTTAGCATATTTTCCTTGTGCAGTCTGTTGGTAGCAGAGTGCTTTTCGTAGCTTTCTAATATCGAGTTTGTAAGCATTTCCGTATCACGCATTTTAACCACCGTCTCCTTTAAATAATGTATGTTTATGTTAGCATAAAAACGGGTATTTGTCAATTATATAGAAGTCCCATTTTGGAAACGGTTGTCCTTGACAAACTCTTTTTTTGTCGGTATAATAAACTTAATATGGTGGCTGTTTTACGGCTGCCAGAAGTAAATTATTATCAAAGGAGGAAATAGTGATGGCAAAATATGTATGTCCCGTTTGCGGATATGTTCATGAGGGCGACAGCGCACCTGAAAAGTGCCCGCAGTGCGGTGTTCCCGGCTCAAAGTTTACAGTAATGGAGGAGGGCGCAGAGCTTAATTTTGTTTGCGAGCATGTTATCGGTGTTGGCGCAAAGGGTCAGATTGAGGACGATGTGTACGAGGGCTTAAAGCACGAGTTTGAGGGCGAGTGCAAAGAGGTTGGTATGTACATAGCAATGGCGCGCCAGGCATTTCGTGAGGGCTATCCCGAGGTCGGCGATTATTATATGAGAGCAGCTTATGAAGAGGCTGACCACGCTGCAAAATTCGCAGAGCTTTTGGGCGAGGTGGTATACCCCGATACAAAGAAGAATTTGCAGTTAAGAGCAGAGGCTGAGTGCGGTGCAAACAAGGGTAAGCTTGATCTTGCAATGCGTGCAAAGGCTTTGGGCTATGACGCAATCCATGACACCGTTCATGAAATGTCAAAGGACGAAGCCCGTCACGGCAAGTCATTCGAGGGACTGCTTAAAAGATATTTTGGCTAAAGCAAGATGCGGTTAAATACACTTAAAACCGCATAAAATAAGGCTTTTCAAGCTTAGTACAAAGAACACGATTATCTGAACGCAGTTAATCGTGTTTTTGTATTTATCCGTATTTAAAAAATATGAGGGGAACTTAAAGCTGATAATGTTTACAAGCCCTTTGAGGTAAATATCGGTTAAAGGTATATTTATATAACTTTTAGCTAAAATAAACAGGTAAAATTTTAGATAGACATATTGACAAATTAGCTAAAATTGAATATAATAATTGTAGCTAATAAGGAGGTGTGTAATATGACAACCGTAACAGCAACAGATGTTCAAAACAATTTCGGGAAGTATTTACAGTTAGTACAAACAGGCGAAGAAGTCATTATTTTGCGAAACGGCAGAGAAATGGCAAGACTGATTTCTCGTGATAAAAGTGTTTCTTTTTTAACCGATTCGCTTGCAGGTGTTCTGACACATGATTATGATGACAAGCAGGCACGGACAGAAAGGATGACAAAATATGAAGGTATTGATTGATACCAATGTTATTCTTGATGTTTTATGCAAAAGACAAGATTTTTTTGAAGATTCATCAAGGGTTATGAAATACTGTGAAGTGGACAAGATAGACGGAGTTATCTCGGCGCTTTCAATTCCCAATATCATATACATTATGCGAAAAGAATTGGATGCCGAAAAAACAAAGGATATTATTGAAAAATTGCAGCTCATATTTACAGTAGCAGATTTAAAATCCGATGATATAAAAAAGGCTCTTTCGTTAAACTTCAATGACTTTGAGGATGCACTGCAAAGTGCCTGTGCATCAAGAATAAAGGCAGATTATATTGTAACAAGGAATATCAGAGATTTTAAAAACAGCAGAGTTATTGCTATAAAACCGTCTGAGCTTCTTGAAAGAATTTAATGTTGTGGTATCTTTATTCTACCACGCACACAAAAATGTAGGATTTTTAAAAATTTTGAATTTATCGTAATTTGAGGTTATATGCAGCACTAAACGGTGATAAATCCTCTTGACAGTATACCACGGATACTGTATAATAAAACCAACTTTTGAAAAGATATTTTAAATAATTTGAAAGGAGAAAAACCTATGGCAAAGTATGTATGCCCATGCGGCTATGAATACGATCCTGCTGTCGGCGATCCCGATAACGGTATCGCTCCCGGCACAGCCTGGGAAGATGTTCCCGAGGATTGGGTTTGCCCGATCTGCGGCTTAGGCAAGGATGTTTTTGAAGAAGCATAAGTAACAAACAGCTATTGAAAACAAACTCTGTTTTCAATAGCTGTTTTTATGCGGCGGTGGTCGTTCAGTATTTTATGTACTAAATAAATTAAACAAGAGGCTGTTGCATAAAAGGCAACAGTCTTTTTTGATATTATGCCTTATAATGATATTTCTTCCTGTAATTTAAAAGCGTCATACCGGTATGCTTTTTAAAAAGACGGTTTAGGTAAGTCTGGTCGCAGTTAAGCGATACGGCGATGCTTTCTATGTTCCTGTCCGTATTTTTTAACAGATCCTTTATTCTCTCAATTTTCAGATTTATAATAAACTGTTTTATTGTCATTCCGGTATGCTTTTTAAACAGCCTGCATAAATACTCCTCCGACAAATGCAGTGCCTCGGCAATATCGCATACCCTGACACCAAAATTAAAATTGTAATTTATATACCGTATCGTTTTATCAACTATTTTGTTCCTGTTAAACACAGGGTTATTCATTGAATTAAAATACCGCCTGAAAATCTTTGTAAGCGTGATTACAAGATAGCTGTTTATAACGCACCTGCTCCCTGTGGGGCAGTTCATGAACTCGTCAATCATTCTGACAAACAGACTTTGTATTTCCCTGTTTGCATTGTCCTCAACATGGATATATCCAATGTGAGTGTTATTAAAAAATCCGTCAAGCTCAAAAAAATCCCTGAGCGCTGAATATATCTCTTCTGCCTTTTCCACGGCTATAAAGCAATAGTATATCTCAATATACCCTGACCGCACAGATGGCGAAAATGAATGTATAACATCGGGATTTATAACAAAAATATCGCCGTTTCGTATTTCGATATCCTTGCCGCCAATATGATGCACTCCCTCGCCGTGTGCAATATATGCAAGCATAACAAAATCATGGTATACAGGCTCTGCCGCCCGTAACCGACCGTCATGCACTAAAAAAATCCCGTCGGAGATCCCTTTAAGAGCTTCGCACTCCCATTTTTTTGCGTTCATAAAATATTCACTCCTCGTATTTTCAGTATACCATACCCATATTATAACTTCAAGATAAAAATGTCAAAAAAAGTGCTAAAGAGGTCAAGTTTTGTGATTGATTGCAGGCTTTTAGGTAAGTATAATAAAACTGAGAGAGAGGGAGCGGTCATGAAAATTTTATCGAAAAACTTTGAGCTAAGGTATATAAGCACTGACAAAAATGCCAACGGCGAAACGGATTTTAAAGGCGAAACATCAACACTTTCAACCAATGACAGGGTGGAATTTCTAAACGAATACGCAAAGCAATTTCCAAATTATATTGATGATTTTTCACTTGATACGCCAATTGTTTCACTTGACGAGGCAAGGAAAGAATTAAAAAAGATTAAATCACAGCCACAGCCAACCATAAGGGCAAGGAAAAAGCTTGATAACTGGAAATGGATAGGCTATGTAGATAAGAAAGACCGTGCAAAGGGCTTTAAAATTCCACACCAGGATTTTCGGTGTTTTATGGAGTGGGAGATAAATGAAAATGTCATTCTCTTTGCCTGTAAGTTTGCTGTCGGCACAGCTTCTGAGCTTGGCTTCGATGATGATGGCAGGCCGTATTATATTACCGACCGTAAAAGAACGGAAATTATACCAAAGGGAAAAATCCGCAAAATCAAAATGGAGCTTGATTTTGTATACAGGAAATGGAATTTATACTTAAATGACGAGCTTGTTGCGGACTTTGTCCCGTTTTCAAATCCCGATACCGAGGCGGCGGAAATAATTTAATAGGCTATTATATGTATCATGGCGGTACAAACGGAATGGGCAAGCACTCCGCCTTAAACGAGTGCGCAGACGGAAAATGGGCAAAGGACTGCCTGATACGCTCCTACGATTTCCAAGCTCCGATTTCGGAGTATGGCGAAATCAGGGGTAAGTACAGAATGTTAAATATGCTTCATATGTTTGTTGCCGATTTTGGGGACAGGTTAGCACCTATGGAGTATGTAGAGGCGGAGAAAACCCCGACCAAATTCGATAAAAAAATGCTCCGCTACTGTATGCGTACCGACGGAAAAAGCGGTTTTGTATTTGTGAGCCATTATCAGCGTCTTACAGACCTGGAGAATGTGGAGAATGCAGAAATTGATACGGGCATTGTAAAATTCCCTAAAATAAATGTGCGTGGCGATGTATGCTTCTTTATGCCTTTTAATATGCCTTTATACGACATCACACTTGAATATGCAACCGTACAACCGCTATGCAAAATGGGGGACACATATTTTTTTGCAAGCATTGACGGGGTGGATGTTGAGTATAAATTTTCTGACGGTGATGTAAAAAATGATGCGGTATTTAAGAAAAACAACACCCAAATTGTTACATTAGCACCGGATAAGGCGATGTATTTAAGGAAACTATCGGGCAAGGTGTATTTGGGACTTGACTGTGATATTTATGAGGACAACGACAAGATTTTATGTGCAGACGACAGAGGATACAGCTATCTTGAATGGAACGGCAATGAATTTATAGAGCATACTGTATACCGTGACTTTGAAAATACAATTGTTACCGTTAATAAAATAAGCCATACGCCGCTTGAAATAAACCCCGAATACAGGCACGAGCTTGAAATAGGCGGTAAAAGAGAGCTTACATGGTATAGAATAGTCGTAAGCTCTGACAAGGGCTTTATCGAGCTTGACAATGTTTGTGATACCGCACAGGTTTATGCTGACGGTGAGCTTGTTGCCGATGAATTTTATTACGGTGTACCGTGGCGGATAAAGGCGAGCCTTTTATTCGGGAAGGAATGTTACCTTGTTACATCACAAATGATGAATGACTTTTATAGAGAATTTTAATAAGAGGAGGGACACAAAATTATGAAAAAGCTGTTTACACTTATCATAAGCCTTATACTCGTTGTATTGCCGGTTAAAATGCCGTTAGCTACTGCCGATAACGGTGCAAGAGAGGTCGAGTATTTGGGGCGAGGCGGTTACGGAGTGGTGCTTGAGGGTAAGAATTACCTTAGCTGGCGTCTTTTGGGTACAGAGCCGATAAGTCAGAAATTTGATGTATACCGTGACGGAAACAGGATAGCATCAAACCTTGACAGACTATATTATGAAGACACAAGCGGAAGCAGTGACAGTGTGTATCAGGTTGTAAAATCGGGAGAAGTGCCGTATGGCAATGACAAGTTTATGCCGTATGACAAAAACTATTTTGACATTATTGTCGATAAGCCGGGCGACGGTTATCTTATGTATGATGCGTCAGTGGGCGATGTTGACAATGACGGGGAGTATGAATTTATTGTAAAATGGGACCCTGCCGATAGGAAGGATAACGGCTCAAACGGAAAAACGAGTAATGTATATATCGACTGCTACAAGATGAACGGAACAAAGCTGTGGCGTATAGATTTAGGGCAGAATATACGGGCAGGTGCCCATTATACACAGTTTATTGTCTATGACTTTGACGGTGACGGCAAGGCTGAAATGGCGCTAAGGACAGCGCCGGGGTCAAAGGACTCAACAGGCGCGTATGTAAGCAAAGCCGGTGCGCCTATAGGTGGCGAGGCACTTTTATGGACGGACTCATACACGGGCGAGGTGTGTAAGGACACCGATTATTTAGCAAACAGCAAGGGACACATAATAAAAGGCCCCGACTGGCTCACAATGTTTGAAGGTGAGACAGGTAAGGCGATACAGACCGTTAATTTCTACCCACAGCGAGGCGATGTAAACACCTGGGGCGATAATTACGGAAACCGGTCAGAGCGTTACTTGGGCGGTGTTGCATACCTTGACGGTGTACACCCAAGCCTCGTTATGAGCCGAGGCTATTACAAGCGTGCGGCAATGGCGGCGTATGACTGGGACGGTCAGAAGTTCACAATTCGCTGGACAAGGGACGATAAAGAGAAAAACTATACCCTTTACGGTAACGGCGACCATTCGTTATCGGTATGTGACGCGGATAACGACGGCAAGGACGAGGTAGTGTTCGGCTCAACCGTGGTTGACGATGACGGAAGCATACTAAACTCAACCGACCACGGTCACGGTGATGCATTGCACGCCTCGGACTTTAATAATGACGGCGAACAGGAGATATTTTCCGTTCATGAGGAGGCGGAGTATTATAAGGAGTTCGGTGCGGAAACGAGAAAGGCAAAGGATGCGTCTATAATAAGTAAAATTCCGGCAACAGACGATGTCGGCAGGGGACTTATGGGTAATATTTATGATGATGACAATGCCGACAGTGAGTTTTTCTCATCAGCCGACAGTAATTTCTATAATATGTCAGGAACAAAGCTCTCAACTGCGCCTGCCGGAATAAATCCGAGCTTTCTTGTATGGTGGGACGGTTCTTTGGACAGGGAAATTCTCTACCGCACAAGCATATTAAAGTATGACTATAAAACGGCATCTAAAAAGAACTTAGCCGAATTTTCAAATGTTCTCTCAATAGAAAAGGACGGACCTTTGCTAAGTGCCGACCTCTTCGGCGACTGGCGTGAGGAGGTATGTTATCAGACGGAGGATGCAGGCACAATCCGCATATTTATGACAACTGCCTGGTCAAAGTATAAGATACCCACACTTATGCACGATACACAGTACAGAACTGCCATTGCATGGCAGAATGTCGGATATAACCAGCCCCCGCACCCGAAATTCTATGTAGGCAAGGCGGCGGTAAGTGCTGATAATGAGTATTATCTGTCCCCAAAGACAGGCTTTGATACGGTTAAAATGGTTGGCGATGCGCCAGAATTTAGTGAGCCTCAAATAACGCCTGCCCCTGAGGGTAGCTTTAGTGTAAACATAAAAGCGACAGGCGATATATCAAGGACTATAAAAAGCTATAGCGATATTAGTTATGGCGACGCTCTTTCCTATGCGTTCCCTAAATATTATGTGGAAAACGGCATTGCATATATGGCAACTGCAAACTCAACAGGCACGCATTACGGCGGAAGCATTGCGCATGTGACAAAGGATACGGATATATCAATAAAATACACAAAGAAATACACGGGCGTTGTATCGTATGATGACCTTGACAAGGATATAAATAAGAGTGCAAATTTGCGCGCGTCAAACTGTATGGCACAGGATAATAAAAAATATGTTTCTGACTATATCCTAAAGCCGGGTAGGGTGTATACCATAGTTATAGGCTACCAAAACTCATGGCGAGGCTCGCAGTTTGTTGCAGATGATACGGTACTGCATACCGTTACCGAGACCGACACCGTTGTTAAAAAAAGTAACTGGGGCGAGAGGACAATTGATAATGTAACGGTTAATAATCCGTCGGCACTTTATACAGTGTCGGGAAGTGCAGGGACATATGACCCGATAGATACCGTGCTTATAATCGATAAGGGTGATAATATAAATATAGGAAATGCGGTGTTTGGAAACGGCACTGTAACCGTTCCCGTAAGCGTTATAACAGGAAACTCAGAGGTCAATCTGTATGCGGCGGTGTATGACAGGCTGGGGAAACTAAAATATCTGTCCCTTGTATCGGATAATGTATCCGGTAACAAGACCTGTAGCTTGGATTTTGTGGCAGATACTACGGATACGGTTTGTGTTATGGCATGGGATAAGGATATGAAGCCATATCGGGATAAAATGACAAGATAAGCAATAATACACTTGACAAAAAATGCACTACAGACTAAAATTATATTAGGTTTTATGTGATTTTCGGTGTGGGAAAGGGTTTTTTATATGGATTGTACTTTATATCTTATTGCCAAGTCGCACGGCTTATCTGACGATGATTTTTATGCAAGACTTGAGGAGGCAGTGCGCTCGGGAGTGAGCATGGTGGAGCTAAGAGAGGATAATATATCCTCATTGGATTTTTATAAAAGAGCAATGCGTGTTCGGGATATTTGCCATAGCTACAGTGTTCCTGTTATAATAAACGACAGGGTTGATATTGCCTTAGCCGCAGGCTGTGACGGTGTAATGCTCGGAGAAAACAGTCTGCCTGTAAAAAGGGCAAGGGAGCTTATGGGAAGCACAAAGATAATCGGCACAGAAGCAAGAACCATTCCTGAAGCATCATCAGCCCAGCTTGACGGTGCAGACTACTTTTGTATAGGTCCGTTCTTCGGCGACGATTTTATTACCACACATCAAGTTTTTGCCGTAACCGATTCGGTAAGGATACCTGCGATTGCGTACGGAGGCCTGAACGAAGAAAATCTGGACATTATAGCAGATATAGGAATTAAGGGCTTTTGTGTTTCGGATTTGGTTATGCAATCCGATAATATTACAATGACGGTATGGCAGTTAAAACGCCGTGCAGTTGAGGTGATAAAATAAATAATGGGGCGGTGCAAAAAGTTGCATCACCCCACTATTTTTTCAGCAGAAATACTATATCAAAAATTGTATATGCTTATAAAGAAGCTACCGCTTTTCCAAGCTCAACGCACTGCGCAAGAACATCGTCATCGGGAGATTCGTTTGCCATAACTCCGTCTGTAACGAGGTTAGCGCCCGATGCCTTTACTCTGTCCTCCCAGTCGTGCATCCATGTACCGTCGCCCCAGCCATATGAGCCGAACAGGCCTACATTTTTACCTGATAATGCACCATCAAGTGCCACCATTAAAGGCTCCATTTCGTCCTCTTCCAAAACCTCTGCGCCCATGGCAGGACAGCCCATAATAATGTTGTCATATGAGAGCACCTCATCAGCGGAAGTCTCCGAAACCGTTACAAGCTTTGCGTCAGGTGCGCCCTCTGCTACGGCATTTGCCATAGCCTCCGTGTTACCTGTACCGCTCCAATAAACAATAATTGTCTTACCCATTTATATATTTCCTCCTTGTATATATCTAAACAGCTCTGCTGTTTGTAAACTTATGCACTTTTGAATAAATCGTCAAGTCCGATACCCATTTCAACACGGTTTACAATGCAATTTCTGCAAATGTCATACCGCTTAAAAAGCTCACGCTTTGCCTCCGCATCATCATATACCTTCCAGTACCCACAGTAAAGACATCCCTCCTTCGGGTGGTTTATAAACCCGTAAATATCCTCAATGGGGTAGCCTAAAAATGCGCCTATCTCGTGCGGAAATTCACAGTAGTCCGAAATACGGCTTTTTAGAATATTGAGGTAATTATCAAGTGAAAATTCTTCGGGATAGCCCTGCGAATGTAAAAACTCTAAAATATTTTTATCCGTCAGGTATTTTTCAAGCTTTTCCCGTCTGTATGCCAAAATCTGAACTCTGCCCTTATTTTCGCTTAGAATTAAGAAAAATATTCCGCAGCGGTTTAGTCTCTTGTTAAGCTGTTTTATCCCGTCATAAATAAACGGATATTTTTTTATATCGGCACAAAACAGATTTGCACTTTTTATGCCTGCCAGGGCAGGTCCGCAGTGGAATGCAATATCACGCTCCAACATACTCTCTTGTCTAAACTCCATAACAAAAACTCCACAATAAAAACTCAATAACAAATTATTATGTATAGGTTAGTTATCACTAACTAACCTATACATAGGGTAACATCTTTAAATAGTTTTGTCAAGAGTTTTTTTTAAATTTATTGAAATATTTTAAAAATGTTAAATTTTGGTTTAGCGTACCATTGGATTTATTGTTAATGGGTATGGTCGTAGGGTTGGGGCTTGCTCCAACCGCATCCCCGATACCGTATACAACGGCAGGAGCAAGCCCCTGCCCTACAAATTTTGATACCTATTTACACATATAAACCAAAAATTACCCCCAACCGCCATATTATCAAAGAAAAATCTTCAATTTTTCTTCCATAATTATTCATTTAATCAACCTTACCCTCCGCCGCCAAATTACCAAAAAAAGCCTTTCGGTTTCCCGAAAGGCTTTTTATCTTTTAGTCAAGCTTCTTTATTGAAACATTATCAATATACTGTGGAGCCGCACTATAACCATAGTCTGCGCTCATAGTAGCAAGATTAGTTGCTGTAATGCTTGTAGACGGGATTGTAAGTGTCGCATTGGTTGAGAGATCCTTAGCCGTTCCGCTTACAGTACCTGCTGTAAAATCAATGCTGAGTGTCACTCTTATCCAGTTATTTACGCCACTGCCTACACGACCTACCGCTCCGCCTGCGACAGATGCATTTACACCGTTCTTACCGTTTCCGTCAAGTGTGAAGATAACTGTTCCCGAGCTGTCCTTGAGATTGAATAATGAGTTTCTGCCCTTACCGCTCTCAACGCCTGTTCTCCAGTCGAATGTAACCTCCACATTCTTGGCTGATTGGATATTTGAATCAAATGTCTTTACATCTGATTTTTGTGCCGATGTACCTGCATTTGCAAACAACTGCAATGTACCGTTTACAAGGTTTACATTGTTGCCCTTACCCTCTGTAAAGCCCCAGTCGCCTACAGATGAATTTGTAAAGTCTTCATACTCATAGAATGTTCCTGCATCTGTAAATACAAGGTTTATTGTATTTGATACGGCAAGAGAGTCTATTGTTACAGCATCCGATTTTGCACTGTCATATTCATAAACAGTAAATGTGCCGTCAGTTGCCTTTGCGGTCTTTACAGCTGCAAGGTATGCGCTGTCAAGCGTGAATGCATCGCCCGAATACAATGTGTTTCCGTCAGCCTCTGTGATTGTATCAGATGTCTTTATAGTATTGCCATCGCCATCCTTGAAGTTTACGGTTACTGTTGCAGGTGATGTACTCAGGGCAAACTTAGCAACAAGGTCAAGATCCTTATAGAGTCTTGTAATTGTGATGTCTGCGTCCTCTGAGAATAATGTATCGCCATTATACCAGCCTGTAAATCTGTAGCCGTCAGCCGCAACTGCCGTTGCGCCAATCTCTGTAGCTATTGCCACCTTCTTTGATACTGTACCTGCTGTGCCGATATATGCACTGCCCTTTGTTTCATCCTCTGATGCAACTGTAAGAGTTGTCTTATCGGTACTTCTTAGCTTTGCAACGGTTAAGTTTGCAAACTGCATATCAAAGGTTGACTTTGTACCGTCAAATACGAAGTAGTTAAAGCTTGGGTTTGTAGCATTGCCGAATGTAGCATATTCAGGCAATTCCACAACTACAGGCTCTGCATTGTCGATAGATACGGTTGCAGTACCTGCGTTCATATCAAGAACATAATTTAAGTTAGTCCATACCTCGCTCTTTAAATTGCCGACAGTCTTACCGTTTACTGATACTGAGCCGTTTGTAAAGATTGTAAGAAGCTTATACGGATCGTATACAAACGGTGAACTGCTCTTAACGCTTGAGCCAAGGTCAATGGATAATCCCGATCCCGATATGTACTTAATATCTGTATTTATGAGGTACTTGCCTGTTGTGCCTGTACCGCCTGTGAGATTTTCAAATGCACGGTATAACCAGAATGAATTACCCTGATTTGTAACCTTTACATTTGCATATGTTCTGTCGTCGTCAGTGCCGATTGTAAAGTCTGCGCCGGCACTTCCGCCGTATATGTACTTACCTGTATCTGTAAGCTTTTCTGCGCCGTAATACTCAAATGTTTCAACATCGGTTGTATCGCCGGGAAGAATGTAGTCAACTATCTCGGTCGGTACATATACATCCGAGTATGCGATATTCTGAGGATCAAGCTTTAAGCCCTCGTCGGTATCGAGTGCCTGCCATACCTGTGCTGTGTATGAGCCCTCGGCAGGTAATACGGCATCGCCTGTGAAGTTTACAATTGTCTGCTCGCCTGTGCCTGTTGAGTTATCAACCTGGTCAACTGCGTACAATTTTCCAACCTCGTTACCGTCCTCGTCCTTAACGGTAACTACTATAATACCGTATGCGGACATACTGAACTTAGCGTCCTGAACAACTACCTTTGCAGATTCAATTACTCCGCTCTCGTTAAATGTGATGTTCTTTATTGCTACAGGGTACTCGTTATCTGTAGGCACTACATACTGTGGCCAGCCTACATTACCCTGACCTGCCTTTTGTCCTGCATCCATTGCAGCCTGCTCAACAGGAGTAGGATAATAGTGAGTCTCTCCCGATTTAAAGTTCCTCATCAAAGGCTCAAGCGCAGGATATGCCTCGGTATCGGCAGTTGTGTAGAAGAAATATGCCAAATTCTGGGCGCCTGTATCGTTTGGATGCGTACCGTCGGTTGAACCGCCTCTGCCTGTCTGGAAATAGTAGTCAATAAGCTTTGAGCTGTTTGTTACCTCTGTTCCGCCGATTGAGCCCTTTGCGGTTACGGTTGCAAACCAGTCAAGTGACGGCTGGTTTAAGTCAACGAATGCGACATTTTCAACTGCCTTTTCTCCGTTTGCATTTGCTACAACGCTGTCACGGTATGCCAAGGCATCAGCCTCACCGCTTGACTGATATGTAGATACAAATGTATTTGCGGCACTCTCTCCGCCGTACATCATTGAATCAACATAGCCCTTGCCCCCTCTTGAGAACTGCGCAAGTGATGTTGACCATGTGTTTGTTTCTGAATTGTAGGTATTGTGACGGTCGATAGGTCCAACGATAATAAGAGTTGCACCAACCGCCTTACAAGCCTGATAATACTTGTCAAGATTTCCTAAATAGCCTGCAACGCCGTCATTCTTGTGGTTATGACCGTACTCAACATACATATAGTCGCCCGATTTAATTCTTGACTTAACCATATTGAAATGGTAGTTGTCGTTTGCGGCAAGACCGCCCTCGCCCTCATTCACCATTGCGATATGTGACGGGAGATACTTTGTAAGACCTGTTCCCACACCTGTGTAGTTCTGTAACGGTGAGAACGGGAGATTACAGTTTCCGTCTGTTACGGTTGAGTCGCCAAGTACCCATAAAACGGGCGCAGTTTCGATTTGGTCGATCTCGATTGCGGCAAGTGCTGAGTTTGTACCCAAAACGCAGACATTTACCATTTCGTCTTTGATTGTGCCCTTAGGCTCTGACTTTTCATAATAGATAGGAGTTACACGGATTGTAAATTCCTCTGTGATTGTCTCGCCCGCTTTTATTGTTTCCTCTGTAAAGATAGGATGCTTGCGCTCGGTGTAGAGTGATGCGACAGCGTCCTTTGTCGGGTCAAGAGTTGTAACGGTTGCGCGGACTCTGTAATATGTTTCGTCCGGTACTTTCAGGGCAAAACGGACAGGGTAATACTTGTCGCCTGCATTGCCGTAGCTGTCCTGACCTGTTGAGCCGATACCGTCATAAAGTCCTGATGTACCGCCCTCGGTAAGGGTTATAGTCTGCCCCTTCTGGGTTGTAAAACCGTCAAGACGGTTTCCAAGCTTATAGTCCTGTGAATTGGTGCCGATAAATCCGTACTGGTCTGTACCTGATGTGTTGGTTGTATAGTTGGTATCGGGTGATACATATGTATATCCTGCCTCAACATCAGACTCGTCTCCAAAGTCAAATTTCCATGACTTTACAACCGTAGGCTCCTCTATCGGCTCTGCAGTCGGTGCAGGCTCCATAGAATTGTCCCAAATGAAATATTTTTCGGTGTCGTTGCTGATAAGGTTTGACGGATCTGTTACAGTTGTAACAGTAACGCTCTGTAAGGATTTGTCAGCGTTATATGTAGCCTTGTAGGCTTTCCATTCCTTTGCCTGTGCAGGAGCAACAAATACCGATGCTGCCATTGACACGGTAATCACCGCACTAAATAGCTTTTTAAAGTTTTTGCTCATTGTCCTCTCTCCTTCTTGATTATAATTCATCATTTTAATTATAGCATATTACCAAAACCTTTAAAAGTCCTTTTTTTTCTTTTTGTGTAGTTTAAACATATTTGGCTTGATTTTTTATGCAACTTGCAGAAAAACCCATTTGGGGCATGGCTATAAATTTGATTAAATGAATGATGAATAATTATGGTGGAAAATCTCCGATTTTTTGAGTTATTTACATTAGGAATAGTGGTTTGTGTTTCCTGCTTTCCCTTTGTTTATATATTTAATAAAAATGATTGACAAATAAAATATTTGTGATATAATAAAAGTACAAAAGGCTGGTTGTGTTCGCAACCGCCACACAAGGCATACTTTAAACGGTTGTGCCCTGAGTAATGATTATAAAAAACCGTACTCGTTAGGCGTAGTGAGGCGGTTTTTTATTGCTTTTACTGCACTTTTGTAGCACAAACAATCATAATAATTATGACTGCGACAATTATTGACAAAATTTTCTTTGCCAACGCAATAAAGATACTTACTTTTCATAAGCATCGCCCCCTTTCATAGACTCGGCTAAAAGCCTGTGTATATAAAGGCAGGGCACAACCGCCGGTAAAAAATACCGCTAAAAAGCTGTTTCAAATATGCCGATTGCAATACAACAACCAACCCATCGCCATTATATAGCATATTTTGTCGAAATTCAAGGCTTGTAATTGAAATGTAAGGTTTATAGCTGTATATTAAATCCCGTTTGCACACACCCGACATTACGGCACAAAAAAATGCAGGTCATTCGACCTGCATTTTGATTTGTTACGGATTTGTGTAATTGCCCCAGTTATTGTTATCCCAATTAGTTGTTCCGTTATAGCCCAAAGAATTGCCTTTTACAAAATTTGGATCAGGCTGTGCTACACTTTCAGTAAGGATATTTTCCTCGCCAAATTCAACTACTTCAAAAGAAGCTCTGATATATTTTTCCATTATTCTGCTACCTCCTTATTATTCAGCTGATGTGGCGTTCTTGTTAGCAAATGCAGTTGTTTCTCTGGCTGTTGATACAACATCATTATTTCCATCACCTGTCAGCTTATAGAATGATACAACTGTCAAATCTACTCCGCTCGCACCACTTGGAATACCCATAAGGTCTGCTGTAAACCAACCGTTTTTTTCTCCAAGTTTAGTTATATCTCCTGGTGCGTTATATGTTACTGCCTTGTTTGTTGATTCTTGTATATTATCATTTACCAGAAGGTTTGATGGAATAAACCATGTACCATAGTAACTTACACCGCTAAAATCATTTACATTAACCTGGCTTATTGCACGAAGGTTCCAATAACCATCATTACCCTTATAAGAGTCAAATTCACTTACTACAACTTCACCGCTTTCAGCCACCTGTGTCAATATAAAATCACTAAAGTGTGTAACGCCTGTAACTGTTACATATCCATCTTCTACCGGATAAATACCAACTTCATCTTCATATCCTGTACTCTTGTGAGTTACCTTTACTTTGTCATTAACTACCAATTCATTAGGTACCGGAAGAGTAATATTAAATGATGCGCCTTGTGCCAACTCATCATTGCCAAGCTTTGCAGTGGCTACCTGTGCATTGCCAACTAAAATCTTAGCTTCAGGGTGTACCTCGTATGTTATAGCACCGTCTACAACCTCTGTGTTATTGTCACCGCGCACTATTTGAAAATCAATATCAATTGTATTTTCAGCTATAGCTGCAACAACATCATTAACTATTGACTCACGGTCAAAAGATTCACTGCTAAGACCTGTAGTTATAGCATTATCAACAGCTTTTACATTAACAGTAGTTCTATTATTCTCTACAAGCGTCTGATTAGTGCTTTCATCAACTATGGTTTTTGTAGCTACATATGTTGCCTCATAGGTTGCCGCGGGTGCTGTCTCGGCAAGGTCATTATTTTCAAGCTTACCTACCTGATACACATTTTCAGCTGTCTTTACAGCCGCATAGCCATTTGCTACATACCAAGATGGGTCAGCATTATATGTACCGCCGGTTATATTAACAGTATTACCTGTACCGTCATCACGAACAAGGCTTGAATCAGAACTTACAACGGTGTCTCCTCCGCTAATATTTACTGTATTGTTTGCTGAGTTAGTATTAAACAAGATCGCATACTGCGAGCGCTCACCTTCCTTGATTGCGTATATTCGACAATCTTTAAAATTTACTGTATTGCCTGAAGCTCCCATTTCCGTCTTAAGTGTGGTGTCTCCCTCTAATACAATCGTTCCGAAGGCATCACTATAGCCAGAGTGAATATTAGTACCTGTAAATGTACAATTGTCAAAATCTGCTGTGTATCCGCAACTCCACATATTCAAAGCGCCCCATCCCGAGAACGATGAATCCTTTGCTTCAATGTCAATACTTGCACCATTGCAAATATTTATCGTATAATATTGGGTCTTGCTTATGCTTACATGAACATCATTGAGAATCCAGTGTGCGCCGGTCATGCCCGAGTCCAGCTGCAGACCTCTTTCGGTTCCTGTATCACCCACCATATTTATGTTGTTAAGGGTAAGTGTAATGTTTGATGCACTCACTCTCAAAATTCTGGTAGCTGAAGATGTAATTGTGTAGTCATTACCATTGATCGTTGTGTTCTTTGTTATAGGAATGTATTCCGTCAAAGTAATATCGTTGGCTAATGAAATCTCGCCACCGGTTTTAACGGCATCCATAAACTCTTTCGCAGTTGTTACTGTGTTAGCTTCGCCTTCTGCCAAAGCAGTTACTCCCATTGCCATAAGTGACATTGCAAGAGCAAGTACTAATGACAATAATTTTCTTGTTTTCATTTTTTACCCCTTCTTTCTTTGTCTTTTTTATAATGCTTATCGGGCTGTATATGTGAAAACAAAACACATACACCCCATACTATTAGTATTATAAATTTATCACAAAAAGCAATGCTTGTCAATGGTTTTTTTACCCATTTTATGGCATTTTTATGGCATTTTTATGACATTATTCGACCTATTTACAATATGTGGTGCTTTCCCGTCAATTTTCCGCAATATATAGATTTCCAAGCCAAAAATTATATATTAAAATCTACAATTTTATGATATAAATTTTGGTTTAGCGTACCAATTGGATTTTTTGTAAATTGGTATGGTCGTAGGGTTGGGGCTTGCTCCAACCGTCCCCGATAGCGCATATTCATAACGGCAGGAGCAAGCCCCTGCCCTACAATAACAATACCCATTTACGCATATAAACCAAAATTTACCCCCAACCACCATATTATAGAAAAATCGGAGATTTTTCCACCATAATTATTCATTATTCATCATTCATTATTCATTTAATCAAAATTACCCCGCTAAACCAAAATTTACCGCACACAATCCCGTTTTATATTTAAAAATCGTGCCTGTCCCCTGCACCGATATTATATTTTTCAAAAATGCAAACTATATAAGAGGCGAGGCAGTCTCTGTTATAAAACTGTCTCGCCCCTAAATTGTTTATATCCATAATGTTCTCATGCAGGAACAGATACCTCGTACAAATGCTCAGGTGCTATATCGGTATCATCATCCCATGTTACCGTTCCGTATTGTGCTTTAGCTTGCATGAAAAAGGATATATTGTTAAGCTTACTGAATAATTCTTTTTGCAACAACGGTCTTGCATCATATTTCTTTTTACTGCCGTCCTCAAATGTAATTAACAGTATATAGTCCTTTTGTGGCTTAACATCCTTTACCACCCATGCCGGATTATTCATATAGCTCACTCCTTACCTTAACGGATCTATCTTGTATAGTGGCTGCTCGCTCATGGCAAGCTCCCAATTCGCCAAAAGCTCATCCTTGTGTAGCTCTGCCCATGCGGCAATAAATTTCCTTTGTTTCTTTGGCATATCTCCTTCTGTTAATTCTCCCTCCATATCAAACACCGCGTGATAGCCTTGATATGATGCATGAAAGTGTGGTGGATTATGCTCATTAGAGTTGTACATTGTAATTATTATTCCCAGAAACATACTTATCGTAGGCATATATAAGCTCCCTTCAATACTTTACTTGATTATATCATATCCACAGGAAAAAGGCAAGGGAATGTTTTGGCAGTGAATAGTTACAATTTTTGTTTAAAACAATATCATTTTTGTAAAAAAGAACTATCTTGATGTAATTTAGGTATTGTTTTTCTTTGCAGTGTTTATTGATGAAATTAACATACGGCGGATTATACCACAATCATGCATCAATTCTGTTATGTCAGATACTATATCTGCCCTTAGCATAAGCTCAAGCCAGTATTCTGTTTCATAACATTCTTTTAAAGATATTTGTAATTTTGATATAAAATCAGGTTTGCTGTGAGCATATTTTGCCTCTCTTATATTTGCACCGATACTGGTAGAACTACGCTCAATTTGATTAACAATAGAATAATGCCCTTTTATATTTTCACACATTTTTAGTATTTTTACAGCAAAATTCAATGATAACTCTGCCAATTTATTTTCTGACATAAAAAAACACCCCCTGATCTGTTATAAAGACTACTACTTTTAATGAAATCATTCGCACCGCTCACGATGAAATCCAAACAAGTTTGGATGAAATCAACGGCTTGCGCCATTGATGAAATTAAATCCGTCTTTTCTCCGCCGTTAGGCGATTTCATCGCGCAGTGATTTCATCTGCGTAGCAGATTTATCCCGTCTGTTAAGACGGATTTAGCTGAAAAAAGACTTGCAATGTGCAAGTCTTTTTTCTTGG
>JAFSXU010000031.1 GCA_017443895.1 Clostridia bacterium | reverse complement strand
TTACCACATAATCTATATTATGTGGTACTTCGCAGCACTACAAGTTCTTATATTTAATAAAATTTTATCACGTTTAGTCCTTTTTGTCAATGAAAGATATTCTTTTTTTACAAAAAAATGTCATAATAATTAAAATTTATTTACCTTGGTGTAACCGGCGCATAGCGGTGGCTATGTTTTTATATAAAAAACAGAATATGTATCGGCTCCGAATTGTCGAACCGGAAGAGTTACCACATAATATAGATTATGTGGTAACCCCTAGCATATAAGCAAGTCCAAACATTCTAGGAGCTTTCTGTGTTCGTCGCCCGATTCCATAGTGTAGATTCGGGTAGTATTAACACTGGAGTGGCCTAAGATGTCGGCAAGGCGCACTATGTCACGTTTCTTTGAATAGAAGGTTCTTGCGAACAGATGGCGAAGGTTATGCGGAAAGACCTTACTGTCATCTACTCTGGCTTTTTTACAAAGCTTCTTCATATCCGACCATATGTTACTACGGTCAAGCGGATGCCCTGTTTTTGTCACAAACACGGAGCCGCTTTTTATTTTCCTTTCATTCGTATACTCTTTTAACATTTTGCACAATTCTCTCGGCAGAAGAATAATCCTGAGCTTACCTTTGCAATAGATTTCGGCTCTGCCATTGTTTGCTGCCTCAACAGTTATATGTTCAAGCTCCGATACGCGGATACCGGTAGCGCATATTGTCTGAATCAGCAGGCGAAGCCGTTCGTTGCCTTCAGCTCTTGCAGCATTGAGCAGCCTTTCATATTCGGCTCGTGTAAGCTCGCGCGTTTTGTCAATAAACATTCGGCGCTGGATTTTGAGAGTTTTTACTCTTATGTCGCAACCTAAATATTCAAGCAGGCTGTTTATAGAAGATATTACTGAATTCACACTCCTTGCTGAAAGGCGTTTCAGCAGCGTCGCCTTATATTCAAGAAGAAGTGGTTTTTCAATCTCACGCCCATTAAGCCACTGTGCAAACGCTGTAATGTCACGCATATATTTTTCTACCGTTGCCGCCGTTTTCTCCTTTTCCTGAAGATAAATTTTGAAGCCCTTGATTGTGTCAGTATTTAAAATGCTCACTATTGATCAACTCCTTTCTATTTATAATCGCCACCTCAGATGGCGGATAATTTCCAGGCACATTTTAATCAATATAAACTAATGCTTCATTTTTTTGTTAAAAACAGGTATAAGTCAATTTAGCTTATACCTAACAGCGGCATATTGCGAAACAGAATGTTCTGCTCCGAACTGTGTTACCTCCTTCCCCTGCTTTCTTTCATTGACAGTGATTTGTTTTACACCACCTCCTTGCAATAATATTATAACAGGAAAAAATGTTGTTGACAATCTTAAATTTACAATAAAATTGTTTTTTCTTTTATAAAAACCCCTTGGCCGTGATGACCAAGGGGTTTGTGTCGCGCATATGTTCTGTCAGTGTTAAATTTCAAAATATTTATGATGGAAAAACTTCTGATAAAGCTGTGTCTATCTTTCCAGTTCCGACCAGTCTCTCGGTTCACGAAGCTCGGTCCAGGTTTCTACGCCTTCTTCATTCTTTTCGTAATAGTGCGAGTTGGCTGCCTCCTGTACCGGTGTGTAATACCACTTATCCGGTGTGTTGTCAGGCCAGGTAGCCATACCCTCCGCCATTCCATCCGTCGTAACGTGTCTTTCAAGCACGTTATTTATAAGCGTCATCGCCTCCGCGCGCGTTATGTACGCGTCAGGCTTAAAGGTGCCGTCTGTGTAGCCCGAAATCCAGCCCTTTTCGGCGGCACGGTTTATATATTCCGCTGCCCAGTGTCCGCTTATGTCGGTAAACTTGTCTGCGCCCAAATAGGTCGAAGAGTCAAACTTTGCCGCGATTGTCGCAAATTCCGCGCGAGTTATGTTATTAAGAGGCATAAAGGTTGCCGCATTATAGCCGTTTACGATCTTTGCCTTTGCCATTGTGGAAATCGCTATATTTGACCATAGCGACTGCGAAACATCTGTGAAGGTATTATCATTGGCGTAAAAATAATTTCTCGATGCGTCTGTTAAAAGGCGGAAGAAGATTGTCGCAACTTCCTGTCTTGTGATGTTATTTTCCGGCTTTATCATACCGTCCTCATAGCCGACTACATAAGCATAATGCTCTGTCTTGTTAAGCGTCGGAACATCCTCCGGAACCGGTGTCTGGGTTGGCTCGGGAGACTCTGACGGCTCAGGTGTCTGAGTCGGGATCGGTGTTTCAGTTTCGTCAGGCTCTTCCGGCTCTTCCGATGGCTCGGGTGTTCCAACTACTGCAGCTTCTTCTGATATACCAAAATCAACAACTACCTCATCATTGCCTATAAACTCTCTTGTAATTGTTCCGTTTTCCGGTGTGGTGAAACCATAGTCTTTAAAGGCTTCAGGTAAAAATGTAACGGTAACAGTGTTTTTGCCCGCAGGCACCTCAAAACCGTATCTGCCGATTTCATCCGTTTCACCATCAGCAACCTTTTCTCCCGCGGCATTTGTCACTGTAACAATCGCTCCTGCAATCGGCACCTCATTTTCGCCCTCGTCATTTGCATCCTCATAGTCATAAAACGCAGGACGAATTGTGTTTGAATTGGCGTCATACCAAACAACGCCTTCAAGCCATATATCGTCCATCTTTGTAAGTGAGGATGAGAGCATCGCTCTCGTCGAATTTGCAGCGGTAAAATTATATTCAACAGTGCCGTCACCCGAAATATCTGCATATTCTGACATATCAGTGTTGCTGTTATAGGTTCTCATATAATAATAGTTGTACGCTTCCGGAACGACGAACTGGATTATATAGTCACCCGGAACGAGCGTAAAATTGTAATTTCCGTCTTTGTCCGTGGCGGCCGTGTACTTTTGCTCCCTTGTTGAAGCGTC
>JAFSXU010000030.1 GCA_017443895.1 Clostridia bacterium | reverse complement strand
CGGATATCGCAATTTTGAACGATTTAGAAAACGCATATTAAATATGTTCAGATACAAAAGTGAAAAAGCAAAAACTAATGCGGCAGCATAAGCTGCCGCACCAATCCCATTTTATTTCACCCCAATTGTTGACAAAGAGCCTGTTTTTTTATCCCTTGTTAGAAAGGTAGGCTATTTTCTCACAGGTTCAAGTCCTTCCTCCGCAACCATTAAAAAGATAGCTGTGGGTTACCACGGCTATTTTTTTAATGTTTACAGAAATAGCTTAACTATTGTACTTTCGGGTTATGAGTTTGGCGAGCGTAGCTCGTTGGGGCGAGATACACGCCGCTGCCTGTGGCAGATGAAGGCGTGTGTCGAGTTCCGCAGCTGTCAAAAAATTGAACACTTTATGTGTGATAATTTTTTGCTTACAGCAAGGCGGCACGAAGTGATAACCCGAAGGTCACAGGTTCAAGTCCTTCCTCCGCAACCATATAAGAACACTAATTTTGATAAAAAGTTAGTGTTCTTTTTTTAGCCTCAAAAAGCCTTATTTTAAGCCATTTTCAGAGTTTTGCACACACAAACATACCGCCCTGATATGAAAAATCAGAGCGGTATTTATTGGTTTTTGATGTTTTTATCAAATCTAACCGTTTTCTTGCAGGTTATCGTTTTATTTCACCCTGTAACCGTTTTACTGCAGGTGATATCAGCCTTCCGGCAAAATTAATAAAAGCACAGTAGCAATTCAGTACATTATTATAATTGTTTATCATATTATCATTTATTTAAGATAAATCAATTATTCTCCTCAAAATTTTCAACCTGTTCCATGACTTTGCGAAAAACATCCGGACTATACTGTGGCGGATAGCCATTTTTAACAAGGCAGATTTTAATATCAAATTTAAGTTCATCTCTTACTAACTGATTATTAAGCCAATCGGCAAAAGATGATTTTGTATCTATTATTTCTTTTATTTTTTTTGCAAGAGACTTACATTTTTCATTGATCGTGACACCGTTTACAATTTTATCTTCGCCGTATTCAAAATCATATTCATCACGCAAAGAAGTCAAAATATCATAAAACGCTTTTTCTTCAAAGGTAAGTCCTATTTTACGAAAGCTTTCCCTGTCAGCGTTCATTTCTCTGAGGATTTGCAATGCCTGCTTAGTTGCATTTTTGATAATTACTTCAGATGTATACTCTTGTGTCGCTCCGGCTTCCTCTGCGGTTAAATGCTTACGCCTTTCATGATATTGTTCTATTGTTTCTTCAAGCATCTCTTGGAATTTTTTTGCTGCCATTTTATTTGTTTTTCCGTATTCCTTAATTGACTTACGGAGCATTTTTACCAGCAACTCTAATTTTGAAGCAGGCATTTTAACATCAGATAATTTTTCAAAATATTCAGGGCTAAATATGTCTTCCTGCTCGCCATTCTCGAGTATGCTTTCAACTTTGTTATATCTTAGTGCCTCTTGAACCATTTTTTCCACACGGCGGTTCATGGTTTCTGTATCAACCTCAATTTCAGTTCCGCTCATTTTGCGGACAAAGCCGGCTATTGCCATAAAGCACTGTGCGAGTGCAGATTCTTCTTCTCCGAGCTCGCCTGAAGGTTGACAAATATCATAAGCCGCACGCATAAATTTTACTGTTCTTAGAAAATAAGTCCTAAAAGTTACTGTGTCTACCCTTTTCCCACCATCTGCTTGCATGTGTAACTGCTTTGTTGAGTTAAAGACAAAGCTTGCTGCCTCGTCTAAAAGTATATAGCGCTTTTCAGGGGCAGTATTTGGATCTATAAACGAAGACAAGTCAAATTCACTTAGATAGCCTTTAAGAATTTCAAGCTCTTCTCTAAACACACTTGTTGCCTGTTCAACATCGTCGGGCGAAGGCGCAACGGAATTATCACCACCGTATATTTTCATTGCTTCTCGCATATTGTCTCGAATTCCTATGTAATCAATAATAAGACCATATTCCTTGCCCGGATACTTTCGGTTTACACGGCTTATTGTTTGGATAAGCAGATGTTTTTGCAATGGTTTGTCGTTATATAGGTATGTGAGAGTTGGCACATCAAAGCCGGTTATCCACATATCGACAACAATGGCTATGCTAAAGTTGGATTTATCCTGTTTAAACGCCGCATCAAGTTCTGCCGAACGCTTGTCGTTTTTCACTCCACCTAAGTAATTATACATTTCAGTCTTATCATTACTGCTGACACTTGAAACCATTGCAATAAAAGGCATAGGCTTCAATGCTTTTAGTTCATCAGGTGAAACTTTAGCTCCGTCGGGGGCTTTCTTTTCCTCAAACCATTCAGGATATTTATTTTTGAATTTTGTTAATAAGTCATAGGCAATAGTCCTGCTTGAGCAAACTATCATTGCTTTTTGAACTCTGTCAGGTTCATTGGCACGAGCTGCAACAAAGTGGTCATGAATATCGACAGCCAAACGCTCAAGTCGTGAAGGCTCACTCAAAATAATCTCCATTGAACTCATAGCCCTTTTACTTGCAGCTATATCCTCTGCTGTTGCGCCCTCATCATAACAATCCCTGTAGTAATCTTCAATTTGCTTAACCTTTTCCTCATCAAGCAAAACTTTTGCAATACGGGGGTGATACTTGATAGGCACAGTTATGCCGTCTGCAACAGCTTGATCCATAGTGTAGCGGTCAATTTCATCACCGAATGTCTGATAAGTTTCGGCAATCGGCGTTCCCGTAAAACCGACAAATGTAGCATGAGGAAAAGCCTCTTTTAGAACAATAGCATACGGCTTTGAAACTAATGCTTTCATATTCTTGTCAGCATCTTCACTGAACTGAATTCTTTTTGATCGTTCAAGCTGTGTTCTGTGTGCTTCATCTGAAAAACAAATAATATTTGCACGACCGTTTATTAAACCGATTTTATCATCTGCTCGGTCGCAGAACTTTTGTATTGTACAGATATAAAAACCTCCGCTCTCTCTGGCACCAAGCTCTTCTCTGAGTGCATTCCGAGTTGGTACAACGCTGACTTCGCCAAGATTTAAAAATTCTTTACTTTTTGTGAATAGCTTTGCCCCTTGTTTTTGCAATTCTTCTCTGTCAACTATCATTATAATGGTCGGAGAACCAAATCCGGGTACATTTTTGCATCGCAAAGCAAGTTGACGAGCAAGAAAAGCCATTGTATATGTCTTTCCGCAACCTGTTGCACCGAAATATGTTCCGCCCTTACCACTCTTCTCTTCTATCGATTGAATAATGCTTTGTTTTAAAAGCCGAGCAGCAAAAAACTGCGGATAACGGCATACAATTTCAAATTCCTTGCTGTCATATTCGCTGTCCTGAAAATATATATAATCTCTGAATATTTCAAGAAATCTTGCGGGACTATATACACCCTTTATCATAGTTTGCAACTCATCAAACGGGAGCGTGGATATTTTATCGGCATCGTTTACACGGCGCCATGCATAAAAGTGTTCATAAGGTGTACGAACGGTACCAAGCCTTGTTTTCACTCCATCGGAAATGCACGCCAAAGGACAGTAATGCAATAAATGCGGTATATCACGCCAATACCTGATGTAAATCTGCTCCCAAGCGTCATATATGGTTGCCTTTGCATCTGCCGGATTTTTGAGCTCAATTATACATAGTGGAAGACCGTTGACATATAAAAGAACATCGGGTCTTCTGTTTTCTGTTTGACCGTCAACTGTATATTCAATAGTTAATTGATTTACAACGCGGAAAATATTATTTTTAGGCGTGTCAAAATCAATCAGAGAGACCATTTTGGCAATACCGCTTTTAGGTGTAAACTGAATACCGTTTACCATCCAACTATACACCTTGTGAAGCGTCGCAAAGTTGCTTTCCGCTCCTACAAGCCTTACAGTATCTACAATCCGTCTGATTTCGTTCACAGTCAATTCATGATTCGTCTTACTCAAAAACCGTTCCATATCGTCTTTAATTAAGACATCTCTTTGAGAATCCCGTAAAATATTTTTTCCTTGCAAATACTGCCAACCCTCATTTTCTAAAAACGAGAGAAAGACCTCTTCATATTCATATTCACAAAAATGACCGTTATAGTTTTGAAGTTTTGGCATTATTATTGTTGTCCTCCTTCCTCCAACGAGCCCTTAATCAAAATGGGGCATATGTCTTTGATTTGAGATTTCATTTTTTCATTTATTTTTTTCCTTGCAATATATGCATTATATATATCTACAATAGATTTTTGATTTTCTACTTCAGGGATTGGAATATCAACATTTTGCATATCATCAAAAGAAAAATTTTCTCTTGCAGAGCCCCACGAATTAAATCTTGCATATCTGTCAAATTCTTGTCTAGATAGCCACATTGCAAGATATTGTGACAGAAGCTTGGATTGATCAACAGAAAAAACCTCATATATTGGAGACACAACTATGGGTTTATCAAATCTATTAATAGCGAATGCAAGTACCTTCCATGTATCTGTTGTAGGAACAAAAGCTATATCATAAGGATTCACAATTTTATAATTACCTAATTCATTACGATTAACTCGACTTTGAGCTTCTCTAAACTCTTTTTTGGTACTTAATCCCATAACAAAATCATTTGATTTGTCGCTGTTTCTTACATTGCTTTGCCTAATGTATTGTCCTATTTTCTTACAAGGCATTTTTCTTCGTAAGTCCTCAATAAATGCATCGCAAACAAGCTTTAAATCTTCCAGTCCACGCTCATAGCTCTGCTGATTTGCTACCATAGCTTTATATATATCTACATATTTTTGCTGGACGGAGATGGACGGCAGTGGCATAATAATATCACTCATGTCGTTAAAATTAAATTCCGGTCGCTGACTCCCAAAATTTCTAAATCGAACTTCTCGATAAAATTCTTGCCGTCTGAAATACATAAATAGATATTGAGGGTCTATTCTCTTTTTCCCCTGTTCATTCAAATAAAACACGATATAAAGGTGAGATACAATACACGTTCCCTCGGTTCTGTATGCAATAGAACCCAAATCCAGTCGAGAGGGATTATATACAAATGCGCCGTTATATACAATTTTGTATGGTTTTAAATCTACGCCTTCCGGATTACCTTTAGGGCTCGTAAAAACACCTTCGTTATTAACACCGACAATAAGATCTGTCCCATATCTTTCATCTTTGTTATTTATAGTAGAGCGTTCAATAAAGTCACCAAGTCTTATATATTCAGATCCCATAGCCTATCCCCCTGAATGCATCTTCAAGCATTTTTTGAGACGCTTTTTCCTGTGCCAGAATATCTCGCATTTCCATTTGGATACGGCTCATTTCTTTTTCAAAATCAATATCCAAATCATGGTCGATAAACTCTATATATTTACTGGGGACAAGGCTCCAATTCTGCTGTTTAATTTCGTCAATTCCGACACTTCTATAAAGCTCGGGTATGGCGTAATCAGCTCCGTCTGTCCCTTCACTCTGCCATGTATGATAAATGTCGGCAGCTTTTTCAATTTGCTCGGTAGCCAGACGGACTTTCTTTTTGCTCTCACCCTTTACAGGATTATTTGTCCATGTACGGAGATCCATAAAAAGAATTTCATTTTCACGGTTTCGCAGATTTCTCTCGTGATATAATCCACCTTTTTTGTTATTATTTAAAATCCAAAGTGTTACACTGATGTCGGTTGTAATAAAAAGTTCACGAGGAAGAATTATAATTGCCTCAACTTTATCATTCTGTATCAATTTGCTACGGATTTCCAAAGTATCGCTGTCGCCTAAAGCACCGTTTGCAAGAAGAAATCCGGCAACACCGTCTATTTTTAAATGAGAGAGTATATGCAAAATCCATGCATAATTTGCATTACTTTCCGGAGGAGTTGAATAATCTGTCCAACGGGGATCATTTTTTAAGTTTTCGTCATACCAACCCTTCAAATTGAAAGGGGGATTTGCCATGATATAATCAAAACTTATTCCGCTATGAAGATCGTGCGTAAATGTCGAATCACTCATCTCACCGAGATAATGACTGATACCCCGTAATACAAGATTCATTTTCGCAAGTCGATATGTTGCTGCTTCTTTTTCCTGACCGTAAACATTTATACGGCTTATATTGCCTCGTTTTGCTTTAACAAGATCTGCACTTTGTATAAACATACCGCCCGAGCCGCAGCACGGATCATATAATGTTCCGTCAAAAGGCTCAATCATTGTGGCAATCAGTTCAACAACATCATGCGGGGTATAAAATTCACCCTCTTCCTTAGTTGCGTTTACGGCAAATTCTTTGAGGAAATATTCATAAACATGGCCAATTAAATCTTTTTCTTCACCAAACGCCTTATGGCTGATTTTATTTACTTCGTCAACAAGTTTTTTTATATCGTTCGGAGCCAGATTTCGTGTTGTAAATGTACCCTCTACAAAACAGCCCTTTAAATCTTGGTCATTTGCAGCTATGCTGTGCAGTGCTGTGTCAAGAGCAACATTCAGTTCCGGCGCAGGTGTGTTTATAATTGTTGACCAACGAGCTTCCGGAAGCAGATTACGAGTTCCATCCTTAAAAGTGGGATCGTCTAAAAATGCAATTCTTATATCCGGATCGTTAATGTCAAGACCGTTATCCTCAAGGCTTCTTCTAAGGTTTTCTACGCCTTGTTCAAATTTTTCACCAATAAAGCGTAAAAATACTAAAGTGAGCATCATATCACGCTTTTCAAAAAAAGAGCCTGAGTTGCGTGCATTACGCAATATATCACGGCATTTGAACAAAATATTGTCTAAATTTATTGTTTCGTCAGCTTTTTTCTTTGCCATAACCATAATCTCCTATTAAGTCTATTTCTCCACAAACTCCATTATATCGTCAACGGTACAATCCAGTGCCTTGCATATTTTTGCAAGCACATCGGTGGTCACATTGTCACCACGGTTTAGTTTGTTGATGGTATAGGTGCTTATTCCGGCTTTGGCTGCCAAGTCTTTTTTCTTCATATCCTTGTCAATCAGCATTTTCCACAGTCTCTTATAACTCGCACTCATATGACACACCCCTCCAATATAAAATATATATCATTATATAATTATTTTTAGCATTATTCAACAAAAATAGAGTGATAACTCTATTTTTTTGACAATGTGCACAATTCGATTATTTACGATTTATGTAAAATTATGAGAATATGGATTTTTGTACATAATGCAATTATTGATAACAAAAAGATTGGAATAAGCTGTGGTTATTTTGAAACGACCCCCAAAAGTCTGAGAAAAAATCTGACTATTGGGGGTCGGTCCACTAAATTAAGTTTTCTTTATATTTTTATGTTCTCAATGTGGGGTAATGATTGCTCACTTCATTTTATCGCTCATATGCCGTTACAACCTCTACTATTGCTGAAAAAAGGTTAAAATCCATATCCAATGCCGTCATCTCACAAACAAAATCGGAAGTTGACTTTGCCGATATAAGCTTATTATATACCTGCTCCTTTAATGTATTTGAGCACTGTGCATTTTTAAGAATTCTAAATACTTCTTCCCTTATAGGATTTTTACACTGCTTAGAATTCACATACACCGAAACTTCACTGTTTACATTCTTAATCTCGATATACAAAGTATTATCATCATAGTGCTTTATAAATTCCTTGACTGTTCCGTTCTCCGTAACGGTAATATCACTGCTATCCAGAACACTTCTGAATGCAAGCGTGTATCCCCTGTCCTTGACCTTTAAGCTATCCTCTCCGCAAGGTGCCGATATATTAAATTCAATACCGTTTTCGCACCTTAGTTCAAGCTTTGTTTTAACACATATTCCATTTTCATAGTCCGTTGAAACACCATCGTCCTCATACAATGTAAACTCGCCGTTTGCACCCGGGAAAATATGTATCAGCAAGCTTTTGGGGTTATCTGTACCATTCCTTACCCCTGAATTATCCATCGGAACAATGCCTCCGCCTTTTACAAGTACAGGCATTTTATCAAGCTCTCGATACAGTCTTACTGTCCTTTTTCCGCTATAGCATCTGCCTGTAAAGAAATCAAACCATACCCCTTCAGGCAAATATGCAGTAGTAGATCCCATAGCCGTTACCGAATCGGATTTATGTGTTATCGGAGATACAAGCATTTGTGTGCCAAAGAAATATTCATTTCTATTAACCGTATATGCCTCATCATCGTCACATTCATAATAAACAGGCGCTACCATAGGAATGCTCTCACGATATGCACGATAGTTCATGGTATACATATACGGTATCAGGCTATGCCTTAACCTTAAAAACTTACGCATTGCATACTCGCTTTGCATATTATAGTTCCATGGTTCCTTAGACTGGAAATCACTGCACATACTATGCAGTCTCATTATAGGCGAGAAAACACCCAACTCAACCCACCTTGTTACCATTTCATCATCACGATATCCAAACATATGCCCGCCAATATCATGACTCCACCAGCCATAGCCGATATTTGAGGCGGTGGCTGTAAAATACGGTTGAAAATCAAGCGACTCCCATGTTACTACGGTATCACCCGAAAAACCTATCGGGTATCGCTGACTTCCCGCTCCTGCATACCTTGAAAAAATCATCGGTCGGATATTTCTACCCTGCATATCTATGTAATGGTAATGATTTAGCATCCATAACGGGTCAAGTCCCGGAACTTTTGTAGTATTACCCTGCTGCCAGTCCATCCACCAAAATGCAACACCCTCTTTTTCCATCGGGTGCAAGACCTTATCAAAATAATTCTCCACAAATTTCGGATTTGCAATATCAAACGCAACCGTTTTTTCCGTAGTTGCATCAATACCCATTGCCTCCGCCAAAGCCTCATAACAATCCTCGTGTGCGGCTATTCCCTCCGCAGGATGTAAATTAAGTGTCGGATGCATACAGTTATCATTTAAAAATTTCAAAAATGCACAATGGTCGGGGAACAGTTCTTTGTTCCACGAAAAGCCCGTCCAGCCCGAGCCGTACTCAGGAGCAATGTCGGTATAGTGCCAGTCCATATCTATTACGGCAACGGAAAACGGAATACCCTCACGCTTAAATCTGTTCATCAAGGCACAGTATTCCTCCTGTGTGTACTTATAAAACCTACTCCACCAGTTACCCAAAGCATATCTTGGTATCATAGGCGTTGTGCCTGTAAGCTGACAGTATGCTTTGAGTGCGGATTTATAATCATTTCTGTACCCGAAAAGGTATATATCAACGCCACCCCTATCCCTTACATCAATCCATCCGTCATCGGACAGGATAAGGGAATTGCTGTCATCTAAGGTAGTCATACACACTCTTGACATTATTCCATCTTCAAGCTCACATTCACCGTCAACCGTGTCAAGCGTTCTGGCAGTTCCTTTTAAGTTAAATTTACTATCACCGTAATGCCAGTCAAACTTAGTATTACCCAATTTACCTGTAAACCTTGCAGACAGGCTGTTTTTTGTAAATTCACCGCCGTGATAGGTTATTTCAATATAATCCGTTGCAAGAATAAGTGTATTGCCTTCTTGTGAAACCGAAAATTCAGGGACACAAAAATCACGGTTTATAACAGTTTGAGTGGCTCTGTCCTCAAACACGCCGGTTTTATTATATTCCATTCTTATGAGCCTGTCACAAAGAATAGTGAACCTATATGTGTCCCCTTTTACTATTGCTTGTTCTTTGGATTTTGGAGTCGTTTTATAGATATATTTTTCATGTATTCTGCCCATATAAAAACCTCACTTAATATATCCTGAATAATCTTGCCGTATTTTTAGCAGGCATTTCTATAATCAGATTTTGGCTATCAATATAATACTCCGTCTTAATACTGTTAGGGTATGCTATTTCAATATTTTTCCCTGCGTATTCCGAAACAGGAATTTTTACTGTTTTATCATCAATTCCGATTTTCCACACCGCAAGGATAATCTGATCATTAAATTTCAATCCTACTGCCATTACACCTTTTTCGCCAATTCTAAGCTTAGGAGTAAAATAAAGGATTTCACTTTTGGGTATGAGATGTCTGTATGCTTTATATATCTCTATACCATTTTTAATAAGCTCAAGATTTTCTTTATCAGCACAATCTATATGCCCCGACAGGCACATTGCACCAAGCATGGAATTTACCATATTGAAAACCGTTTCTTCTTTATCCGATTCTATGTTAAGTCTTTCATAGTCCTTTTTCTCCGGCTGATTTTCATACAGTAACGGATATGGATATGATAAAACACCGCATCTTTCAGGCGGAATTGCAGCCATAGTTCCTGCCAAAATCGGCGGAATATTATAGTAATATTCCTGGTCCGATAAATTCTGAATATCAAAATTCCTTAGCAAACAAAAATCCGAGCGCATAGCACCGCTTGAACAATTTTCTATAGTCAAATCCGTATATTTTCCTTTAAGCTTACATATAAAGTCAAGAAATGCTTTTCTGTGCTCTGCATAGCCGACACTAAGACTCTCTGCACCGTCGCAGCCAAACACTAAATTATGGTTGTAATCATTTTTTATATATCTTACGCCTTTTTTATACAGTCTGTCAACAGCTCTTAGTGTATAGTCCCTCACCTTTTCTGTACGAAAATCCAAGTACGCTCTTGATCCGCCTATTATAATTCCGTTTCTTTTAAGGAGGCAATCATTAAGCTCTTTATATACATTTGATGTGCTTGCACAACATTCCATTTCAAGCCAAATTCCCGGGAGCATATCCTTTGATTTTATGTAACCAAAAATGCCACTCAGACCATTTTCGCCCAAATCGGGGCTTTCCAAAAACCAGTCGCCAAGGTGGTTATCGCTCGTATCCTTTCCGTACCAACCCGCATCAACACAAAACACTTCACAGCCTGCCTCCTTTGCCGTATCAATCAGGGGTTTTAGCTTTCCAAGCGTCGGTTTTGCCCAAAGACAGTTCATATAATCGTTAAATACTACTTTTAAATCCCCGGCTTTCCATTGTGTTCTTTTAAAGGCATTTAGCTCATTGACTGCATCGGAAAATTCGCCCTCTGCAAAGCCATAAAATGTTCTTCCCGATATATATTCTTCATCAGGTGCCAATCTTTTTATCCAACCGTCGTTACCCATAAACGCTGAATTGGTTTCTACATATATGTCCTCGCCCATAATACCTATTTCTATATACCAGCCAGACAACGGCTCTGTTTCAAAATAGTATGTAATGCCCAATTTTGTGTCCCTTATCATTATCAACGGATAGTATTCTGAAGTTGTCTGACTGCCTGAGCAGGAAATTTCAAATACCGAGGTGTCTGCGTGATTTGACGCCTTATACACACCCAAACTCGCAAGGTCTTGCTCTATCCACTGCATTTCACCCTGCCAACCGCATTTACATATAAAAACTGTATATCTGTTTTTTTCAAATCTGCCAACACCCCTGTAAAGTACAGAGCTTACATGATTTAGGACTATATCGGTATCGGATATGTTTTTTACAACTGTCTGACCTATACACACATTGCCTGAAGTTTTTGTAATGTGGTGTACATCAACTTTACTCTTACCTTCACCACCACCTATAAATCCCGACATATTCCAGTTACTGAAATCGCCCTCGACATCAACATTATAGTATGGTTCCAACCTTTTATTCATATCGGCACTGTCCTTTCTATTTTTTATTCATATGCGTTTTTGAATACATATTCCTGTACTGTGTAGGCGTTATATTCTGATGATACTTATAGTAATTGACAAACGCCGTACTGCTCGCAAACCCCAACGCCTCGCCTATCTCTGACACGAACAGATTAGTGTTTAAGAGCAAGTCATTTGCTTTGTTAATCAAAAACATATTGATTATACCTTTTAGCGGTACACCAAACGCCTTTTTTGTTATCTTTGAAATGTATTCTGAGTTAAATCCAAAATGGTTTGCAACCTTATTCACTGTGAGCCTTGCATCTACATTAACTCTTACCCATTCATAAATCTCGTCTGTAATTTTTTGGGCAGACTGATGCTGATTTTGCTCAACAATAAGCCTTGCAATGATATAAGATACATATGCATCAAGTATATATTTAGGGCATTTTTCATCACTGAGATTACTAAGATGGTTAAGCTCTCTGAACAGATATGAGCCGTTGAAATACTCCTTGTGATACGGCATCTGAAGATCAAGCTTATCGGCATAAAAATGGATCCAGTAAAACGAAGTATTACTCTCGCTTTTTTTAAATCCCTTATGTGCTATCCCGGGTGAGAGGATTATCAAATCCTTTTTATTTGCCGTTATATACCGGTCATTCTCCTTAATATATACTTCACCGTCCAAAACATATATCAATTCAAAGGTTTTTTCGGTTTTTTCAGGATGAATCCATTCTCCGTCATATTCAAACAAACCCATTCCCGCAAACTCCAAATTTAACATATCATCCTCCGTTTGTCCTTATCCAGACCTCGAACTGTGAATTTCTCCTCCATGTTCTGCCTGCAGACGCATAGTCAATAAGTTTAATTTTTCTGTCCCCAATTTTCACACTTTTGCAAGCCATCATAGCTTCATCAAATTGTTCCGGTATAAACTCAGGTGTGATTTGAGGTATCGAAACCACTCCACCCGCATTTTCAAGTCTTTCGTCCCTTGCCAAAACAAGAGGCCCGTACATAAATGCAATATGGTTTTTACCGGCTTTATCATCGGGGTTTTTTGGTGCTCTTACTGTTCTGAAATTCATATTTAAATCAAGGGTTATCACATCATTTTTATGCCACTCTCTGCTTATTGTAATAACACCGTTGTTATTTTCTGTGTTTATTATATCATTGTTTAATGTCACGCTATAATTATCGGCAAAATAGGGTACCCGTAAATTTAGAGAAAAATATCCTTCGGTGTTTACAGTAATTCCAATTTTACTGTCACTTGGATACTTGGTATTAACCTCAAATTCAACTCTGCCTCCGTCTTTGTTGTTAAACACCGCTTTTCCGGGCAGATACAGTGCAAATGTGTAATTGTTGTCATCATTTAAAACGCTTGTTTTTGGTACTAAGCCTATTCCTACAGCACCTATTGCGATACAACAGCCAAAGTATGCCGTATTATTATCCATAGCCTTAAATCCGCCTACTGCCTTGCCACGGATATTAAGCCTTAAAGGGCTGTAGCTGTCAAATACCTGTCCCCTCGGATTTTTGCTATGATATGTTTTATATACATCCTTGTAGTACGGCAGGTCAAATCTTACCTCGTCTGAGCAGAGATTACCGTCAATATTTACTGCGCCGTAAAGTGCATTATATACAGACTTTTCAATCTCGTCTGCGTACTTCATATTACCTGTCAGCAACAACAGTCTGTGACATAACTTTATCCATGTAACGGTTACACAGGTTTCCTGCATAAGTCCGTCATAGCCTGTATAAGTCTGCATAAGTGCCGAATGGTTAAACAGCTCATGCTCACACCCTGCCGAACCGATTATGGTTATTTCGGATTCAATAAGCTTGTCCGCAAAATTTATTACCGCTGTTCTATATTTTTCCTCACCCGTTACTTTATAATACTCCAAAAGTCCTTCAAAGCATGACATGAGTTCATATGCCTTTGTAACAGGGTATTGGTATGGATAGAGTTTATCTTCATATGCGGCATAAAAAATATCAAAATCCTTTGCACCGCCTCTATCCACTATGTATTTTGCAAAGTCAAGATACCGTTGTTCCTTGGTTATTGAATACAGTCTTACAACAGGCTCCAAAACAGAGGACGAATTTATTCCGCCCCATACCATGGATGTTTCTGTTATATCAATTTTATCTTCACCTATCTTTGATATTATATAATCAAGATGTGCTTTTGCAGTTTCTATTACCGTATGCCCAAACTCCTCATCGTGGCATATCTCAAAAAAATGGATAAGTCCCAAAAGCACATATTTCCTGCCCCACATATCCCAGCCGCAAAACTCATGCTCCACGCTGTATGTGGAAATTCTGCCGAGATTATCTGCTTTTTCAATAAGCCGTTTTGTGGCGTCAAGCAAAATATTATAAAGTTCCCTATCCTTTGTATACTCATACACCACGCAGGCGCCACGCATAAGCTTTCCCCAGTACTCGCATCTCCAGCCGTCATCTGCATCATCGGAATTGGTCGAAAACTGCTCAATAATCAAATCCCAGAGCTTTGTATCCTTTAACTGAGCTTTCTCTATAAATCTTATCATATCATCGGAAATACCCGAATATGAAAACTCACCTGTGCTGTTTAGTCTGTTTTCAATCATAATTTTCATACCTCATTTATCCACACCAACATATCCGACTCGCCTCTGTTTGCATGGCAACTATACGGAATGAGCTTTATATCTGTTTCTTCATACTGTACATTTTCCGCACTCATATACAGGTCTGCACACGGCAACTGCCTGCGTCCTTTGGCATTTATGATATTTAAACTGTATTCATCGGAATATTCCACGGTTATATTCTTTTTTGTATCAAGTGACAGGGCATATATATCGCCGTTATCTACACCCTCGATGCAGTATACAATCGGCCCGTACTGCACTGCAGTACAGCCTCTGTTTGAACGGATTTTGGGGTTTGCTTTAACAAACATCGGTCTCATTTCAAACTCGATATTTACATTATCTTCCGTTATTTCCATATACCCGTTTTTAGCTGTGTACTCACAGTCACAGCGGATATTTTTACACCATGACGGTATTCTTACCTTTATTTTTTCTACATTTTCTTTTGTGATATTTATTTTTCCGTCTATTGGGTATTTTGTTTTTACGCTTACGCATTTATTATCAATATTAAGTGTGCTGTCCATAAACTGGTTTATAACTATTGTATTATCCTCATATGCATACGCCAAGCCCTGAATAGCCGACAATGTTCTGTTAATATTGGGAGGACAGCAGGAACAGTCAAACACCTCTACCCTTTCGGTAATAGGAATATGCTCCTCCATGGTAGTGCTTCTGTTTATACTGTGATTTTTGAGATTTATCTCCAACGGATTTTCATAGAAGAAACATCTGCCATCAAGCGAAATTCCGTCCATCATACCGTTATACATTGCACGCTCTATAACATCAGCATACTTTGAGCTGTTACCAAGCTCCTGCATACGCTTTGTAAACATTATAAGTGCAATGGAAGCACAGGTTTCTGAATATGCGCTCTCGTTTGGCAAATGATACGGCACAGTAAATGCCTCGCCCATGAATGTTGAGCCTACACCGCCTGTTATGTACATCTTCCGTTCTGTAATGTCATTATACAGTCTGTTGCAGGCGTCTATTAGCTCCTTATCTCCCGCCTCCACAGCATAGTCAATCATACCGCAGTAAAGGTACAGCGCCCTTACTGCATGTCCCTCTGCACTGTCCATTTTTTCAGGCGGTATATGGTCCTGACAATAGTATGCCTTTGCATTTGGCGCACAATACCAGTCCTTATCATTATTTGCGCGGTTTTTTATAAAGAAACCTGCAAGCTCAAGGTACTTTTTATCTCCGATACACTTATAAAGCCGTACAAGTGCCATTTCTATTTCCTCATGTCCCGGAGTTACAAATGCGGCACTCTTATCTACCATAAACACCTTATAAATAAGATCGGCATATTTTATCATGCAGTTTAAGAATTTATCCTTGCCTGTTGCCTCATAATATGCAACTGCCGCCTCTATAAGGTGTCCGGCACAGTAAAGCTCATGGTTATTCCGTTCCGTAAAACGCTCATTCTCCGTTACTGTATAATAAATATTAAAGTAGCCGTCTTTCCACTGATTTTTTTCGATAAGGGAAACTATGTTATCAATCCTGTCCTCCAATATTTTATTGTCGCTGACCTTTAAAATATACGATGCGCCCTCAATCCATTTTGCAACATCGCTGTCCCAGTAAAAATGCGGTTCATTCTCCATGCCCGGCTTCCAGCTACACTCAAATGCGCCTATTCTTCCCGTATCACAAAACCGTTTCCATACAGACTGCATTGAAACATCAGTATTTAAATCCTGCTTCAATTTCCAGTAGCCGTTATTTAATTTTACATGGTAAAATTCAATATTCTTCATAAGTCTTTCCTATCCAAAATAACTTGTTGTCTAAAATTTTATTATCTTAATACTTTCACTGCATGATAAACATCGTCATGAAACAACTATTATATAAAATCAAAAGAGAATACCGCTGTTTTGTCCGTCCCACCCCAGTTTTCAAGGTTTACAAGCCTTATCATACTGACCGAACGGTTTATTTCTATATCATATGCTCTTTTAAGATTGTTTTCTTCTTCAAAAATGCGGAGACTCTGATTATTACATACAATCTCTACATAGAACTTTTTACTCAAGGTTTTTGGCATATCAAAAACAGCACTGTCAAGTAAAGTATTGCATCGCATCATATGAGTCCTTTCACACCAATCACCCGCAATTGTATTGCGCAAAAGATCGCTGTCAAATGTAATATGCAATCGATTTACATACCTATCCCTGTCAAAATTATACTCTAATGCTGTACCGTTATTTACAACAATCCCGCAGGTGTTAGTGTTATATATTTTGTGCGGTCTGTCTGTCCCGTCTTTTAAAGAATTGTTGCCGTTTATAATTGGCGTTTTAGCACAAAGCTCACACACAGGACGGAGCATATCAGGCAGAAAACAATCATGCCGACACAGCGTCTCTCTTAGTTCCTGCAATCCACTTTCATAAACTCCATGCGGCGCAATATCACATCTTGCCGCAATTGACGCCGCAGCACCAACCGCCTGACCCAGCAGTGCGCAGGTCGCCATAACGCGGACACTGCTCATAGCCATGTGAGTCATACTTATATTCCGTCCGGCAAAAAACAAGTTTTCTACATTACACGAATACAGTGTGCGATACGGAATACAATAAGGTGCCGGTGTGTCAATATTTGTATTTGGTTCTCCTTTATGATAAAAGCCATCGGGAAAATGGTCATCAAGCGGCCAACCGCCATAGGCTACGGTATCTTCAAACTGTCTCCGCTTTGTTATATCCTGCTCGGTTAATATATATTCGCCTTTCATTCTCCGAGACTCCCGTTTTCCCGGCAAAAAACTTAAAAAGTCAAGTTCCCAGTTTTGTGCATCATATTGAGGATTATTTTTTATGTAACCCCATGTACCCAACGCAAGAGGTATAAGCTCTTTTTTGATTTCCTCCGCATCATGTATGCAGTCTCTGTTACCGCCAAGCTCCAAATACCAAAAATTCTCACAAGAATTATACAAATCAGGATTTCTGTACTTAAAATTTTCCTCATTTAATTTAGTTGCCCACCTTGGAGGAATAAACTTTACAGGTTTTTCAGTCTCTCTGCCTTGGATTAAACAGCTTATACCCATAGTCAGATTATCACGGGTTTTTACATGGGTGTTTTCGCCAAATTCCTTCGTGCTCTCACGACCCATAGAAAACTCCGCACCTGTAAGGGGTGCAAGTATGGAATCACCTGAGCAATCGGCATAATTCTTGGCATAAACATCAAAAAATGTCTGTGTCGTCATCTGATACCCACTGACTCTGTTTATCCGCACAGTGCGCCCGTATGAAAATTCACCGTTTATAACATCAGCGTCCATACATGTGCAATTAAGAAGAAGGGTAATATTTACCTCACGGCGCACAAAATCATACAGAATAGTATCCCATATATAATAATTCTTGGTTGGATTTCTGTAATAGTTTTCCAGTGCAATTTCCTCTAAAATTCCCGTTTCCCTGTTATTTTCACCAAAAGCACCACATATCCACATTCGGATTTCCGACGACGCATTTCCGCCAAGCACCGGACGCTCATGCATGAGAACAACTTTTATGCCACACCTTGCAGCTTCTATTGCTGCACACAGACCTGCCATACCCCCGCCTACAACACAAAGGTCGGCATGAATCTCTTTTCGTCTGATCATTTTATTTGTCTCCTTTATTAAATCCAAATACTCAATTCTTTTAAATCATATCACAATTTATGCCATTTTTAGGATTGATTATCCAGGTATTTTATTATCTCAGAGCAAAGGAGCAAATATGTTCCTACAGCATAGTCATTTGATGCATTTTTATCAACAGGTCCCGGCCCCCATGCCACAACCTGTACATATCCTATTTTTCCGTTTTCAAATACTGCCGTTTCGTTTAAGCCCTTAAAGCCTTTTTCTACAGCATTATAGTATTGCTTATCCAATATGCCTAAATTAACACCCAGCATATACGCATACAGAATAAGCACCGTCGCACTGGTTTCGGGGAAATCAAATTCCTTCGGCTCTTTGATATTGGTGCGCCAAAATCCGTCCTTCTGTTGCCAAGGTAGAAGAGCCTTTGCCATAGTCTTAAACATCTCTAAATATTCATTATAGTATTTATTGGTTTTTGGCAAAACCTCGAGAGTTCTTGCAAGACCTGCGATTATCCAGCCTTGTCCTCTGCCCCAGAATATTTTATTGCCCGATGAGGCAAACTCATTGCCCGGCAAAAAGCGCTCATCTCTGTACCACAATCCCTCTTTATCATCATAGCAATTTCTCTCGACCTTTGAATTTATATACAGGGCGTGTACTTTATCAAAGTACCTCTCATCATTAAACTTTACACCCATCATATTATAAAACGGCAAAGCCATATAAATGGTATCCACCCACCACCAGTAATCAGCGGCAGCGTCATTTAAAACAATCGCCATACTTTTTAGCATATTATCCGCCGTTCCGTATCCCGGCACAAGCTCCATAAGCCTTAAATAGCTCTGCCCACATATCTGGTTATCGGCACTTTTCCATGTTTGGTCCGTACCGTTATCATAAAACGACCAGTTGTTATCGTCCGCCCACTTTATTGCATAGTCAAGATATTGGCGCTTTTTTGTAACCTCATACGCGGCGATATTTCCTATCATGTACGCGCCTCGCTCCCATGCGCAATTGCCCGACTGTGGCTTTTCCTTTTGCCAATAATCGTTTACCTTTATCATTAAGTCCTTGATGTCCTCTTTAGAAATCATGTTAAGTTCTCCTTGATTTAGTATAGAGGGTTACTCCTAACGCAGCAACCCTCGTATGAATATCTCAATTCTTAATATAGCGGTCATATGCAGTCTGTTGAATTTCGGTTGCACGCTTAATTCCAAGTCTATCAAGCTCGGCAAGATAATCGTCCCATGTTGCATCTACATCTGCCGTACCGAATACCCACTGCTGTGTCCGCTCGGCGCGGAAGGTATCGATGTTTGTAATCATCTTGTTAAGCTCATTGTATTCCTCTTCTGTATAATTAAGTCCGGGGAATTTGGTTATGAGATAACCGTTGTTGATATACATATCGGCGCCTTTTTGTGCCTCTTCTGTAAGCCACTGTCTTTCATAATCAAAATCCTGTTCATATACAAGACCGCAAGCACCTGCATCGTTTAAGACCTGAATAGCGGTCTTGTCACCATGGATAACATAATCTTTAAAAACAGGCTTTCCATCTACTAAATCGTACTGCTCTCCCTCAAGACCAAAGTTTAAGAGTCTGCTTCCCGTTTCTGAGAACAGGAAATCAAGAAGCTTTATTGCATATTCCTTATTCTTTGAGTTTGCACCTATCGAAACGCCCTGAGTAATCGCAACATCTCGTCTTGTATATTCCTTCTTGCTCTCATTCGGCGGTGCGATTGCTACAAGCTTAAACCCCGGGATATCCTCGGTCAAAATATCGTTAAACTGCATGGTAGAGCCAAACCAGTCGTGAATTATACCGCTCTTGTTCTCGCCGTACATCTTATCTCTTGTTTTTGCGCCTCTTGTGTATATTTCCTCGTCTATAAGCCCTTCCTTATACCACTTTGAAATATTTTCATATGCAGTCTTGAACTCAGGTCTTGTAGGTCCGTAATAAACCTTGCCGTTATCATCAACTGCCCATTCGGGAGTCGCGTCAAAGATGAAGTCCAGATCGTCAACCGTGCCAAATCTTGAAATATACGGCACCTCGTCAGCCTGTCCGTTGCCGTTAGGATCCTGAGTTTTAAACGCCTTCATTACCTGATAAAACTCTTCAGGATTTTCAGGTGCTTTTAAATTAAGCTTATCAAGCCAGTCCTGTCTTATTATCCAGCCTGCCGCAACGGTATCGGGGTTCACTCCGCACATATAATACTTATGCCCGTCATAGTTTGTGATAAAGGAGCTTATCTCTTTTCTTTCAAGCTGCTTGTTAAGATTTGGGGTTTCGTCACTTACAAGCTCGTCAATCCTTGCGAATGCACCGTCGGGACCGTACTGGTTTGCAAACTGCTTCATCTTTGTGCTAAAGATAAGATCAGGAATATCGCCGGACATAAGCATAGTGTTAAGTGCGGTGTCAGGATCGCTGTTTGACGATGACGAAACTGTTTTTATTTTAATATTGGTAAGCTCTGCTATCTTGTTCCATACAGGCGTGTCGTCTATACGGGTTTCCGCCATTGAAAACAGAGTAAGCTCCGTCATTTCCGGGGCAATAAGAAATTCCGAGTCGGAATTATCAACCTTTGTCCCTGATGTAGTGTTACTTCCGCATGATGCCAGCATTCCAATTGAGAGCACCAAGCTCATTAGCTTTACAACTTTTTTCATATTATCATAATCCTCCTATTTAAATTCTTTTACCTCTTTACAGTATTTCATATCATTATCCCAAAGCATCATTTTTACCGTCACATTTTCTGTGTCCGTAAGCTCATATGCTTTTGAGAAGGTCGCTGTATCCTCTGCATATTTTTTATCCAAAAGAACATTTTGCAAAATGCCGTTTTTATAAACCGCCATAATAAATCTGTATTCTTTATTTTGGAGAACGGGCGACATTATATATTCACCCTTGATTGTTCCGCTTTTTAGGGTATTGGATTTTACACCGTTTATATACAGATTAAACTCATTTTTGTAAATATTCTCATACCAGTCGCTTATTGATGAATTATCAACTATGTCGTCATCCCCTGTCTCACCTTCAAGCGCCATTTTGACCGTTATGTTGACATTTCCCGACCCGTTTACCAAAAAATCAATTTTGCTAACGCCTGTATTCACGGTGTTTTCAAACTGTGGCGATGTTGGCAAAGGCTTAGCCTCCGCAATGCTAAGCGTTGATGAGGGAGCATTTGTCAAAAACTTCATTACAAGCCTTTTGCCGTTTTGAGCTATAACGGCAGTTCTGTTGTCAACCACCGTAACAGCGCCCTTTGTGTGCATATACCAATGCATAGTTGACTGACCTTTTAGCGATATTTCATCACGGACTGTCAAGGTACGCTTATTATCGGATAATTTATAGCCCCTGATATACGAGTTTACATTTTTTACATACGCTCCCGACAAATCAACCGATGAAATGCTTGTTTTTCCGTTTGTAACAGGCTTTTTTGCCTGCACAAAGGCGTATTGGTCGATTTCAAGCTTATCGTCTGGATTTATCACTACAATATTATGACCTTCACCCTTTCGCCTGTAGAAATAATACGAGTTATATCCTGCCTGTATTGCCGGGTTATCAGCACTTCCTACATAGCTTAAAGGCTCCTGTCCCAAATCTATTGCCCAGCGTACTCCGCCTGCCGTATAAACAAATGTGCCGGGGTCTATATGGTCATGCGCATCCTTTGATGTTCCGCCGTGGAATGATACCCATGCGGCATCAGCGTCCCAGCCACTTCGCATTGACACAAATTCCGTTTCTCTAAAATACTTATCCGTTTCCAGGTCAAGCTGTTCCAAATCTCCCGATAAGCCTGCATCGCACCATATAATATCCATTACATTCGGCCGTATATTATATTTGCTCATTTCTGCAATACGGCTTATCATAAGCGACGGATTGTTATATATCTTTGCAAGATAAAACTGACCGTAATTTTCTACATGCGCATCGGTTGAATCATGAAAATTGTTCGGCAGCCCGTCGGGTCCCTCAAAATGCGCTTTAAACTCAGCATATTTTGAAAGTCCCATAAAGTCCTTACCAAAAGGCGTACCCATTACCTTTTCATAGCTTGCCATAAACAGGCTAAGATGCGTAAGATTGTAGCTCCAGTATCCCGGTCCTTCAAACCATGCACCGTCAGGCGCAAACCGGTACCATGTTGATTCGATAGATTTTAGTGCATAGCCAAGCGCCCTCATTGCAGTATCGGTATTATACTCGCCCGTTGCAAGGGCAAGGTTTGCAATACCGCCGTTTACTATAACGCCCCAGTTTGTTTCTGTATCCGTCCAGAAGCTGTTGAATGTCGCATTTCCTTCATATGCAAGGATTGCCGTATCAAGGGCTTTTTCCTTTGCGGAATTTGCAAGTGCTTCTCTTTGCTCCTCGCTCATTGCGTCATAGAGCCAGTCAAAGCCTATCGCAAATGCCGATGCTAATGTTCCCGTATCAAGATAATGCGACGGGTTCCAATCAGGAAATGCACATATTGCCTCCAATTCCGCTATTCCTCTTTCGGCATATTTTGCACTTTTCGTCATTTGATACGCAAAGCCCAGATATTCAAGCCGTAAAAGTGCGGCATTGGCACTGTCAAGCAATCTCCCGTCTTTTATTGTGTATGTTACAGGGTCTTGTTCAATAATTGAATTTGCGGTATACAAAATATTTGAATACCACTGCTTCTTATTGGCATCTGTTCTGCGCTCGGAATTTAGTCTTGTAAAATCAGCCTTATCTGCAATAATTCTGGGGTGTGTTTGCCCTGAATTTGTGCGGTTAAAAAATTTTGCTTTCAGCTCATTTTCTGTGTCCCTATCAAAGAACATATACCTGTTTGCCGATTTAAGCTCCTGATATGTTGCACTGTCACCTCCCACTACTACAAGACCGTGACTGTCGCTTACATATCCACTTATAAAAGAGCCGTATTCTTCAAACGGGAGATACAAAACTCCGTCCCTTATTATGGGTGCAACGCCCAAATTACCGCTTGTGCCGTTATAGGTATATGCGGTGGTATTAAGCATCATTTTCATACCCTGACCTACCAAAATATCGTTTCCCGAAACCGAAACAGATGTATTAAACAGCGTTTCAAAATCGGGCTTTGATATAAGCACTCCGTCATCACTTATAATAGCGTTATAGCTTGTATCATGCTTTTGGCCTGAATAGAAAATCTTGTTCGCATACGGCTGTAGGGCGGTTTTGTTCTTTAAAAAGTCGGGTATCTCCTCTTTTTTGACATTTATTTTGATATATTCAAATGCCTTTCCGTTTTTTGACGGGACAATAACCATATTTCCGTCGGATACTTCGCCTAAAACCTGCTGCGCAACACCTGTTAATTGCTTTATAACATATGAAGATCCGTCAGATGTGATTTTTGATGTAACCTCGCTTGCGGTTGTCCCTTCCGGTACGGTTATCTCACCGTCAAACACTTCATCTGATGAATATTGAGGTGCTTCCACATCTTTATCGTACAGCCCTTGATAAACCGCAACATCGTCAATAAATATATTTCTTGCCACAGAGGTCGATGACGAGTTAAGTCTTAAAACCGTGGATCTGTCATACACGGTATTACCGCCGGTATTAAAACCTTCGACTATTGGAGTGCCGTTAAAGTATACATTTACATTTCTTCCGTTTGAATTTTCGTAGTATTCAAGCGCAACCCTGTACCACTTGTTTGCCTCAACGCTTATGCCTGTATCCACAGTTTCCTGAGCATCGTTATTTCCCGATATTGCATATACTTTTCCGCTCTGCACTTTGAGATAATCATAGCTTCCCGGCCAGCCGTGAGTTGATTTATTCCTTGAAATATCGCCGTGTAATATCAAGGAGCAATCCCCGATATTGCTATAGAGAAACGAAAATTCCAAAGTCTTTTCCCTTATACTGCCCTCACCGCACAAGGTGTCAACACCTTTGTAGAAGTCAAATGAAAATGATACCTCGCTGTATTTGGCATTTTTGGCTGTCAACTGATATGCCTTATCGCCTGAAAATTTTCCACAGCCGGGCTCTGTAACCCCTGCCCATGTTGCATTTGCGGTCGTGATTTGTGACGGCACCGAAGCATCGTTAAAATCCGCCGAAAAATAAATCTCCGTATTATCGGCACTTACCGCACTCACAGATGCTAAAAGCATCGTGAGTGCAAGCAAATACGATAATAAAATCCTTGCCCTTATCATTCAAACACCTTTTGGGGTAAATACGGTTTCATATTCTGATCCCAAAGCATTGCTTTTATAACTGAACCCGCCTCGGGTACAGGGATATATGCCTCAAGCATCATACCTCCCATTACCGTATATTCCTCGTAATTAACCGCCGTAAGAGAGCCATTCTCATCATATGAAGCTATTGCAAGCACCGCTGTTTTTGCCGTTGATGATACAGGGACATACATATTTACGGTTGCTGTTGCATATTCGGCATCTGTCGTTATTTCTATCTCACTATCAAGGTCAAACTGATCTATTGTAATATAATCAAAGCCCTTGCCGTTTGGTGATTTTACAACTATGATATTTCCGTTTGATACATTACCCGTAACAGGTTTTGCAACACCTGTGAGCTTCTCTATAACATATTTATCGCCATCGGTCGTGATTTTTGACAATACCGTATCTGCTCCTGTTCCTGTTTCGGTGCTTATCTTTCCGTCATTTACATCACTTGATGAATATTCTACAGTATCGCCTGTAGGATCATATAAGCCCGCATATACCGCAACATCGTCAACAAAGAGATTTCTTACGGTTGATGTGGAGGAGGACTTAATCCTTAACACGGTTGATTTATCGTATACACTGTTACCGCCCGTATTAAAGTTTTCGGTTACCTTTTGACCGTTAAAGTATACATTAACATATCTTCCACCCTCTTGTAACCTGTATTCCACCGCAGCTCTGTACCACTTGTTCTCCTCAAGACTTATGCCTGTATCAACCAATGCTTGGGCATCATTATTTCCTGATATTGCATACAGCTTACCGCTCTGTACTTTCAGATAGTCATAGCTTCCTGCCCAGCCGTGAGTGGAGGCATTTCTTGCTATATCGCCGTGCAGTGCAAGCTCGCAATCGCCTATTCCATTGTATAAGAACGAAAGCTCCAAGGTCTTTTGCTGTATACTTTCCCCACCTGCTAAGGTGTCAACGCCCTTATAGAAGTCAAAGGCGAATGATGCCTCGGCATATGAGGCATTTTTAACCGCCATATGATATGCTTTATCACCCGAAATTTTACCACAGCCCGGCTCGTCAATACCTGTCCATGCTGCATTGTTTGAAACTGTTACACCGTCAACTAATTCACCGTCATTAAAGTCTGTTTCAAAATAGATATTACTTCCCGGCTCGGGTGTAGGAGTTGGATCAGGCTCAGCAACATCAAGATTTATATATTCAAATGATTTACCGCTTGGTGATTTTATAACTACCAGATTACCATTTGAGATCTCTCCTGTAACCGTTTGTGCCACACCTGTGAGCTTTGAGATTACAAATTTGTCACCTGTTGTTGTAATACCTGCCAATACCGTATCCGCCGTTGTTCCTGCCTGAACGCTTATTTCGCCGTTTTCTATAGTATCGGACGAATATTCTACAGTATCGGCAGTAGCATTATAAAATCCTTCATAAACCGCAACATCGTCAATGTATACGCTTCTTAAATCAGATGTTGACGGAGATTTGAGCTTTAATACGGTTGATTTATCATATACACTGTTACCGCCGGTATTAAAGTTTTCGGTTACCTTTTGACCGTTAAAATATACATTTACATTTCTTCCGCTTGAGGTTTCTATATACTCTAAAGCTACTCTGTACCATTTATCCGCATCAACCGTAATACCTGTATCAACCATTGTCTGTGCATCATTAGTTCCCGATATTGCGTATACCTTTCCGCTTTGAATTTTTAAGTAATCATAGCTTCCCGCCCAGCCGTGGGTTGCCTTGTTTCTTGCAATATCGCCATGGAGTACAAGCTCGCAATCGCCTATATTGTCATAGAGCATTGAAAATTCAAGTGTCTTTTGCTGTATGCTTCCGTCACCGCATAAGGTATCAACTCCCTTATAGTAATCAAAGGAGAATGAAACCTCTGCATATGCACCATTTTTAGCGATAAAATGATATGTTTTATCGCCTGCGAACTTACCGCAGCCCGCCTCATCAAGTCCCGACCAGGTTGCATTGCTTGAAACTGTTACACCGTCAACTAATTTGCCGTCATTAAAGTCCGTTGCATAGTACACAACAGGTGTAGGCGTAGGAGACGGAGTAGGAGGTGCAGGAGTTGCAGGTGCAGGAGTTGGGCTCTCGCCCTCAAGGATAATTGCATAATAATTATATACTATACCGTTTGGAGATACAACTACCGCCATATTGCCCGTCTTTAACTTTCCGCTTACGGTGTCTGAATATGTATCGTCTGTATACACCGTTAAAGTTGCATCGCCGTATTCAATACAGTCGTCAAAATCGTATATATCCGTACCCTTTGGCACTGTTATTATACCACTGCCCTCTTTTACTTCAAAGTCCTCGGTTTGAATTTTTGCTTCTGAGCCGTCCTCAGGTACATATGTGCCCATATATGTAACGGTATCGTCTATATAAACATTGCCGTCTCTTTCAAATGCAACGCTATCGTTGTATACAGGCTGAATTTGGAACCAGTCAAAGCTTGCTATGGAATAACCGTCACTATACCCCGGCGTTATACTCTGATTGTCAACAATCTTGGTTCCGTTAAAGTATAAATCATACTTTAAGGTTTGCGGATAAACAGTTATTGCCATTCTGTACCACTGATTTTTCCTGAACTCCAAGCCCGATACCGCCGTACCGTTTGCCTTTACTGTACCGTTAGATGACAGCGAAGCCGCCTCAAGGTATGTGCTCCTTGCCGTTGCAGGATTTAAGTTACATCTTATGAGGAAATTTACAGCATCAAAATACCCGTCAGCACCGATGGAAAATTCCCTTGTAAATGTGTCCTGAGTGTCAAAGCTGTACCCTGCCATAAAATTGTAACGGTTACTTACGGCCGTACCTGCAGGCAGACCTTGGGTGTACAGGTCAAAGGAATAGTCCGTATCCTCTCTGCCAAACACTCCCGTTACCGTTTTCTTGTTTGCATAGGTCGTATCGCCTGCCATTGTGTATGATGAGCTTGCAACAAAATGATCCTCATCAACTACCGTTCCCCGTACTGCCGGCTCGGCACCTGCCGTTATCGGCACGGTAATGAGTGTCGCACTCAACGCCATTGACAATAGCATCGCAATACTTTTTCTGTGAGATTTTTTCATAATTAACCCCGCTCCTTTCTCATTTTTTATAACTTTATATATACAAGATGTATTTTGCACCTTGCTTGGGTACTTTGTAAGATTTGTTGTAACTGCAAGCAATAAACATTGCTTGCACTTATAACATATCCTTTACAGGGTTAGGCTTGCTCCCGTCATACATACAGGTATATGACGGCAGGAGCAAGCCCCTGCCCTACAAAATGTCAGATGCTATATTATTCGCCAAATAAGCTCTGTGCATCAACCGTTGTTATATCTTGGACCTCAACACCGTTTTTCACAAGCTGTTCCGAAAGGTTGTCAATAGTAGATGTTGTTAAAATATCCTCTGCTGCAAATTTTTCAATTTCTGCAACAGGTCTTTCATAAATCTTTTTCATTATCTTATGACCTCCTTATCAGTTTTTATAGGCTGCCGTCATAGCTTCGCGCCAACCGTCCTTTAAATTTGTAAGAATTACGCCAAACGGCAAACCGCCCTCTTTTACCTCTTTGCCAATTACAATATCACGGCTTCCAAGCTCAGGCAACGATACTGTGATACCCCAATCAGATGATGTTCCTGCGTCGGTTATTTCGCCGAAGAATGCAACCGCATCTATTCCGTCAGCTGTTACCTTTTCAGGTGTGCCTACAAATGTAGGAGCTACATCATATGTAGCGATATTTACATAGCTCATTGCCTTACCGCTTGTTGACGGTATTACAATCACATTACCCGTTGATACCGCACCTGTAACAAGCTGTGCAGCACCTGTCTGCTGTTTCATAACAAACGGTGTGCCGCTGCCTGTGGGTGTTACCATTGCGGCTGCCTGGGCTGCAGTTGTGCCTACAGGAACCGAAAGTGTGCCGTTTGATACACCGCTTGACGTATATGTCGGAGCATCTGCTGCCGCACTGTATCTGCCCTCATATACGGATACATCGTCAAGATATACGCTTCTTACAATACCGTTTGTTGACGGTGATTTAAGTTTGAAATACGTTGATTTGTCATATGCACCATTGCCGCCTGTGTCAAAACCATCAACTATTTTCTGTCCGTTAAAATATACATTTACTTTTCTGCCTCCGTCTTCAAAACGCTCTACGGCTATTCTGTACCACTTGTTTTCCTCAACAGCAATTCCTGTGTCAACACTTGCTGTTTTATCAGATGCCATTGCGTAAACCTTGCCGCTCTGTATTTTTAAATAATCTAAATTGGCAATCCAACCCAATGTGTCGATATTAGTAGACACATCTTCATGCAGTAACAATTCGCAGTCTCCTATATTGCTGTATAGCATTGAAAATTCCAATGTTGCAGACTGTATAGCTTGATTACCCAAAGTTTTTACACCTTTATAAAAATCAAATTCAACGTTCGGCTCTGCATAAGCAGCGTTTTTTGCCATAATGTGGTATGACTTATCGTCTGCAAACCGTCCACAGCCCGGGACGTCAACATTTGTTGCCGTTGCGTTGGCAACCACTACTTCACTCGGTACAGTGCCGTCATTGAAATTTGTTGAAAACGGAGCTGCCGCAAATGCTGTAGGCAAAAGCAATGCGCTCATTGCCGATGCACAGGCTATTGCTGTGACTTTCTTTAATACTGTTGTTTTCATTAAATTATTTCTCCTTTCTGAAATCGTAAAATTTCTTTTGTATAATATGGAATGTTATATATTAAATACTCCAACCGACACCCAAGTTATTAAATGCCCTCGTCTCTCATCTCCTCTCCGGTTTAAATTTAAGGTGTCGAAAACAGTATTTCTATTTTTATTGCATTGTGTAAATCCTTGATGAAACAGGTTTTGGCGATTTTAGCGACGACCATACATACGCTCTTACGCTATCGCCGTTACCGATACTTATATTATCGGATACAAAGCCTGTTTTTTCCTTGGCGGTGTAGTTAATTTTCTTAACAGCCGTACTTACTATCCTTTTCCCGTTTACAACGCTTATAATAAGATAACATTCACCGCTTTTGCCTGTAGAGTTATAAATATCGCCCGTTATCTTTACGGTATTTTCCGATTTATCAAATAAAAGTGATGATACATCGACATTGTTATATGATACATCAAACGGTACGCTGATTCCGTCAGGTATAACTGTTCCGTCAGACATGGTAACCTTATTGGTTATAACAAGCCTGTAGCTGTGGTCGGAGCGTAGTTTTTCAGACAATGTAAGAGATAGAACCCTGTTCTGTGTATCATAGTCTACACTGTCATAATAAACCCGCTCATTGCCACAATATAGCTGTACACTTTCACGGTTTACGGTATTTTGTGAAAGTCCCACATTTACGGTTGCATTTAAGGTATTTGAATACGGCGAAATCTTTGATACCGCCACCTTGTCATCACCCGTAACAGAAGTTATCTGCGGAATTGGCGTTATATATTCAATTTTCATATTGTCAAACGCCATTGCCTGTGCCTTTGGAGTGCCGTCGGTAAATGTCATAACAAGTCTTACATCTACCCTGTCTATTGCAGGATTGTCAATCTTAAAATCCTCTGCAACAAGCTCATCATCAAGCCAATAGCTATAGGTTTGCGCCTTTATATCAACCTGATACACCGTTTTATACCAGCGGTTTGTATCAAGCTTTACGGTTTTTCCCTGCCCGCCCTTGTTCTTTAAGGAAAGGACTCCGTTTTTAATGGTTACATCAACGGATACAGGTGATGTAGCAGGGTTTTTCAGATAAAACTCGTACGAGCCGACATCGTCAAACAGATACATATCCATTCCTACGATAAATCCGTCCGTTGCGTTTACGGTCGGTATTCTGCCCCATGAACCACCAGCGTTCTTGCCGCCGACTTCACCGCCGTCAGTTTTAAATACAACCGCCGTGCCATGCTCTTCCCCCAATGTATCATCTGACAGAATTTTTGCATCGCCTGCAAGGGTAAACACTATGCCCGGGTTTATATCGCCCTCGCTTGAATATGAGTTAAAGTCGGACTCAAAGGTGGGCTGTGTTGTATACCCCGATTTTACGGTAAACGGTATATTCTCGGTCGTCTTTGCGCCCAACATATCCTCTGCCGTAATTTTAAGTGTATATATACCTTGTGACAGGGTGCTCAAATCAACCGAATTTTCTGTGTCCGACACAAGCTCCTTTTTTATGTCCCCAACTTCTAAAAAGAGGCTTGCAATTCCGTTTGTATCACTTGCAGATACTAATACACTGCTTAATTTTTTGGCATCGTATTTTCCACCCGATGCTATACCGCTTACGCTGATTTTTGGCGGATCGTTATGCAAAACATTTATTGTAATATTTTGAGATGTCGCCTTTGCTCCGTTTAAATCAAGGACTTCGGCATACAGTGTATGTGTCCCAAAATCACCCGAAAACTCAAAGCTCTTAGCATCACCCAAAAGTGTTAAATACTCGCTGCCGTCAGAATATACTGTTATTTTGTCTATTCCCGAGCCTGATTTTGCATCAATGGCAACCGTTGCTGTTTGGCTGTCATATATCTCGGTATTTTCAGTGCTTATTGTAATTTGCGCTCTTTCATAGTCAGAGCCTGCGGTTTTAAAGGTGATTTCCTCGTTTTCCGACTCTGTATTTAAAAACAAATCGGATATTGTCTTGATTTTTACGGTGTATTGAGTATCTTCTAAAAATCCGTCCTTTGGAATGATATTTAGCTCTGAGCCCTTTCTTTCCACCGTAAAATCTATCGCTTCACTGCCTTTTAAAAGCTCATAATTTGAAGCCTCATATGTAGCAGGAGATTTTACAGACGCATATTTTATATCGATACGCTCCGCATCATATTCGGCAAACATATTCCCATTCTCGGGTGCTGATGTATAGCCTGCTTTGTTATCTGATAATGTATAGTTTGTAATTTCCCAGTCAGCCTCGGTTTCATCATCGTTACTGGTGTTCTGGAAAAGCACTCTGATGTCCGAATAATCAACTCCGCTCCATTTTGTGAGGTCGCTACCCTCATAAACCTTTTGACTATCAAGCCATACTACAGTATTGCCCGTTTCCTTATCAAGACCTATATCCACCTGATATTCTTTACTGTCTTCAAGAGGTCTTGTTGCCTTTTTCTCGTCAAACAGGAGCATATTTGATCCGTTTATATTGATTATTTTCTTTTGGAATTTACTTCCGCTTTTTATAATAAGCTGGCGTCTTGCTGTGCCCCTTTTTGTACTCATCTTACTTTTAAAGGATATGTATATACTGCCGTTCTCCGACAGGTCATAACCCCTTATTGCCGTCGCCTCTCCGTCGTCCTGCGTTGTAGCGTATGATAAATACAAGCTGTCCTCCTCTGCCTCTGCCTTGGCAGAGCCTGCCGGGAGTGCAGTGCACTCCCAAGCGCTTTGCGCCCTGCAATTAAAATTAGAGAGAGAGGGCATAAACATTGCCACTACAAGAAGTATACTGATTGTTATTCTTTTCATATCAATCACTCTTTCTTCGTTAATGCCATAAACTCAATGACATTGTTCCAATCGTTTGCATTGGAGCCATGTCCGATAAATTTGATATACCTTGCCCGTACAGTGCTGTCCGGTACATACACCAAAGCGTCCTCGGTATATACATCTGATACGGTATTTAAAACCTTGGTAAAGTTACGCCCGTCATCAGATACGGCAATCTCAAACTTGAAATGTCTTTGACTGCCCATCCAGAATGCTGCCGCAAATGCATCGATTGTCTTTACCTCACCCAAGTCATAGATACACCATTCATTAGGTCCGTTAGCACTCCAGCGTGTGGTATAGTCGTTATCGGTACTGTGTTCCTTACAGTTGTCTATATCCTCGGTTACCTGCTCACTGCTTGCATCAATAGCTGTAAGTGAGTACTTGTTATATACCGTGAGACTTCTTATATTATAGTCTGTAATATTTACGGTATATGCCGTCTTTTTACCGTTTGTATCTGTAAGTGTGAATACCACAGCCTCACTGCCGTCAAACCTTGTATAAGTATCACGCTCGGCTCTGTCGCCGTTACCAATGGTAATCTCAGGCGATCTGCCGTTTTCAAGCTTTGATACGGTGTAGCTGTATTTATTTGGTGAAAAGTCCTTTATCATTTCACCGTCAGCATAAATACCCGATAAGTATGCACTGCCGTCTTTGGTATCAAAAGCCTGTGCAGGCTTATTTATAAGCGTACCCCAATCGGAAATACTTACATCATCCACTCCGCTCTGTGAACCGATCTCGTCGAGTAACGACATTTTTACGGTTATATTTACCGCACCGGAGCCCGTTACCTCGTAGTCAATCTTTGTAAATTCAAGATTTGGTGTATTCTCAAACTGCGGAGTTGTCGGCAGAGACTTTGCCTCAACAGCTTTTAAATTCGCACTCTCGGCATTTGAGAGGAATTTGAGCTTAAGGATTTTTCCGTCCTGATATATGAGGGCGGTATTGTTATCAATTATCCTTATATCGCCCCTTGTATGCATAAACCAATGCATTGAGGACTTTCCCTTTAACTCTATCTCGTCACGAACAGTTAATGTGCGCCGGTTATCGGTAAGCATATAGCCCCGTACATATTTATTTACCTTTTGGTTATATGCACTTGTAAGGTCTATTGTTGCATATGAACCACTTACTCCGCCTACAGGACGGGACACCTCTGCAAACTGTGATATATCCTGCTCTAAGTTTGCGTCAGGGTCAATTACAACTATGTTATGTCCCTCGCCCTTTCGCCTGTAGAAATATTTTGAGGTATAGCCTGCCAGAATTGACGGGTTCTGAGCGTCGCTTACATAACTTAGCATTTCTCTGCCTGTTTCAACTGCCCACCTTACACCGCCTATGTTATACACAAAAGTTCCTGCATCAACATGGTCATGCGCATTGTTTGAATAACCGCCATGGAACGAAAGCCATGATGAATTGTCATCGTTCCAGTCGCCCCTTAATGCTACAAACTCCGTTTCGCCGTAATATTTTTCCTTTTCAAGCTCAATTGACGATTTTTTATCCGAAAGCCCGGCATCACACCATATAACATCGAATATCGTAGGCGCAATATTGAACTTCCGCATTTGGTCAAGCCTGTAAAGCATAAGCGATTCATCATCAAATTCGCCTGCAAGGTAGAACTGTCCCGGATTATCAACCGTTACCTCATCGGCATCATGGAAGTTATTTGACAAGCCGTCAGGGCCTTGGAAATACGCCTGGAAATATCCGTACTCTCGCATTCCCATATAGTTCTCGCCAAAGGTCTCGCCCATTGAGGTCTTATAAGCGCTCATAAACAGGCTAAGATGTGTAAGCAGATAACCCCAGTAGCCCGTACCCTCGTACCACGCTCCGTCAGGCGCTATTCTGTACCACGGTATCTCTATTGACCTTAGCGCATTATAGAGAATTTCCATTTTCTCGTCGGTATCATATTCGCCGGTTGCTATGGCAAGGTTTGCAATACCGCCGTTTACTATAATTCCCCAGTTGGTTTCGGTATCCGCCCAGAAATCATTGAAGGTTGCGCTTGCAAAATACGCCGATTTTGCAGGCTCCAAAGCAAGCTTTTGTGCCGATTTTGAAATGGTCTCTCGTTCTTCATCCGTCATTGCATCATAGAGCCAGTCAAAGCCTATGGCAACTGCTGAGGCAAGTGTTCCCGTGTCAAGGAAATGGTCGGGGTGCCAGTCGGAGAAGGAACACAGATTTAAAAGCTCGGCTATACCGTAATCTGCATATTTTCTGTCCCCCGTCATCTGATACGCATAACCTAACCACTCCATTTTAAGGAGTGCGCCGTTTGCAACATCTAACAGTCTGCCGTCAGTTATTTTATACTCGAGATGATCACGGGTTATATAGTTATTTGCCTGATTTATAATCTTCTGATGCCACTCGGATTTTTGGCTGTCAGTCCTTACCTCAGTCTTTAATCTGTTAAAATCGTCCTTTGTTGCAATAAGCCTTGGGTGCATATTACCGTTATCGGTATTGTTTAAAAACTGCTCCTTTAAGGTATCGGCACTCTTTCTGTCAAAGAACATATACAGATTTGCCTGCTTTAGTCTTGCATCGTTTTTATCGAGGTTATTGCCGATAATCAACATTCCGTGTCCGTCATCAACAAAGCCCTTAGGCTCGGCATATTTACCGTACGCACGAGCGGGTATATATAAAATACCGTTCTCGGTCTTTGGCGCACAGGTCATTGTGTATGATTTTGAGCCTACGGTTATGGTTTTTGAGTTAAGCGACATTTTCGTATCGCCAATAGAAACAGCATTTCCGTTTTGAGATACCGTTACTCCATAAAATCTTTCAAACACATCTTTTGGAACAAGTGCATCTGAGTGCTCGATAATTATGGGTGTTTCAAGCTTGGTTTTTACACCGTTTATAAACTCCGTACTTGCATAAAGCTCCAAAGCACGCTTTCCGTTAAGGATTGAAAGTGCCGTTTTATCCGAATACCTGCTCTTTGCCGTTACGGTATCGTTTGTAATATCCCTTGGCTCTGTACCGCCGTACAGGGCAAGGTTGTCTATATCCACTGAACCGTATGAGCTTCCGCCCACATACATTCTCCAGACCGAAATATTTTGAAAATCTGTACTAAAGCTCAAATCCTCGGCAATCTTCTCCCCGTCTACCCAGACATTATACTTGTGCTTTGCAATGTCTAACTGCACGCTAACGGTATACCATACATTTTTTCTCAGTTGCTTTGAGTGTCCCTGAGCAACCACCCTGTCGCCCGTAACAGTCGCCGGTGCTACATTAACCGTTGCACCCTGTGAGTTATCTCTTAAATAGAACAGCGTTTCGGGAGCACTCTTATTAAATCTTATATCGGCCTGAACAATCAGTCTTTTTGTGGTTTGACCGATATTCATATCTATCATGGCATCGTCAGGCGTTGTTTTGGTTATCCTGCAAAATCCTCCGTCACCCTCACCAATCCATTCTATGGTGTTTCGCTTTTGAAGCTTTGTCATAGACATTGCAGATGACGAGTTTAATATGTTCTTATAGTATACCTTGTCCGCAAGACCTGACTCATCCTCAGGTATGTACTCAAATGAGCTGTCATTATAATTTGATTTTGTCGGCTTATTTATATAGTTTGTACCGCCATAAATCCGTACATTATCTATATACAGATTTGATTTTGCCTTTGCCGCATAGGTAGAAATTGCAATCTCCGAAACATTACTAAGTGCAACGCCCATATCATGTCTGAAATAGTATATTTTTCCGTTTACACCTATGGAATGGGATTTCATTTCATTGTTAATCATGATGGTTACGGTTTGCATACGCTTTGATGTAGCATAACCCAAAAATTTATTGTCCCCTGCCCTTAAACCGCTTTTATCGTCTAAGGTTATTAAGTCCTCTTCTATTCCCTCTGGGTTTGACAATGTTATCTTTCCCTCCACAGGTGCGCCTTCAATTCGCATATCAAACTGCAACGCATACTGCTTTGGAGCAATATATTCGGGCAGGAACACCTTTAGGGTATTATCCGCATTCTCACATTCCACTGTATATGATTTATTATTCTTACCGTCCTCGACAACCCTTGCACTGCTTGATCCGTCAACGGAAACATAAGGCGAGGAATCGTTTGTTACAACATCGTCAAAGCCTATGTCTACAAGATATATATCCTGCGCAAAGGCAGGCACTCCGATAATGAGCATGGAGGAGGCAAGAATTACGGATAAAATTTGTTTAAGCTTTTGTTTCATATATCCTGCACCCTCCTTTTACTTTTCAAATATTATGGCAAAATCCGATCTTGCATAATACTGTTTTATAAGTATATAGCTCGCATCCTTGCCTGAATTGCGATAGGTTTTTATATCGTCCTTTGTACCCGTTCTTATGCTCTTTGAAGTGCGGTTATATATTGCTATCCTATCAGGAACCTTTACATTCACAAGATTTTTGGTTTCGTAGCTGTAGCCGTCCTCTGTTTCGGTATGCGAAAGCAATACCCACGCACCCTCAAACGAGTACACACTGCCTGTTTGATAATGACAATCGGTGCTTCGGATATTGAAATATCCTAAGTTATCGCCTGAGTTCTGGCTAAGAGTCTGTCCCATAAACTCAACAACCGCCGCCGTTATCTCGCCGTCATTTTCCGTATATCTTATGATGTCGCCCGACTCGATAACGGATTTTTGCTTGTGCTTTAATATTGTAAGGTCGTCCTTTAAATAAAGCTCACGAAACTCGCCATTTACCCAGCCCGATACCTTTCTTCGCATCTCGCCTTCATCGTTTCGCTCAACATATGCCTCCTCGACAAGCATGATTTTCGGATTTACCCTGTCAATATTTGCATCATCTCTGTCAGCATATACAACCAGTGCCTCCGCCGTTCCGTCAAGACCTACATCGTATGCCTCAACATCTCCGTCAGCTATGGTACCGTCAACAAATGAATAGCCTATCTCATATCCGTCGTAATCGTCAACCGTTTTGGGTATTCTGAATATAATGGTGTCCTGTATATTAAAATACGGATAAAACTGCGCCGACCTGTAATAATACGACGCTGCAAAACGCTGTCTTACAAGGTGATTGTATTCATCAAGAGGCTTTGTATCATCAACATATGAGCTTATACTTACGGCGGTATCTATCCATTTCACCTTGCCGTCACTGTCCGTACCGTAGCGTATGAGCTGTTTATCGTTCACTCTTGCACAGGCATTTTTTGCACTAAGGCTTGTTCCGTCCAGAATTACCTTTTCGCTAAGGTCCAAAACAAGCATTTTACCTTTTTGATTAAACAGCCTTATCCCTGAGCTCTCTTCATCACTTTTATCAAAGGTGCGTATCAGATATGCATACTGCATTGCACTTTCCACATAGCTCAAAGCTACTATTTCATCATTTATACCGATATAGAAATCCGAATACTTGCCTACGCCAAGCCCGTTTTGGCTGCTTGACAGGAAGTAATCCGACAGCGTGTATTCTTCATTATTTATTATTGCACTGTCATTAAAAGACCGCTCTACAGTTCCGCTTAGTATTCTTCCGATAATTACTATATCCACAACCAATTTATCCGACGAGCGCCTTATCGCAAGAATTGAGCCTTGTATAATGTCGCCAAGCTCCGCCGGTGCTTGCTCTTCGTCATTATATATGCTGTATTTTATATAATGATCGTCAAGATTTATTTCCTTGTCTTTATCCTCTGTATCTCTTATTACTATATCGCCCTTATCAAAGCTTGCGACCTTCATATAGTAATAATCATCAATTATTACATAATCGTATTTATTATCACTGTTATTATCTACTATTCGTACAGTGCCGCAGACTTTTTCAAGGTTTGAAAGGTCATACCCGTAATCGGCTCTGCCGTTATATATCACCTCTGCACCGGGACTTATGGTGTATTTTTTGCCCTCATTCTTTTTCAGTTCAATTTTGCTGTCTTTGAATGTAAAGGTCTTACCTTTAAAGGTCTGTTCACTATTATCCCGTTTGGGGTGCAGATACACTGCATACACATCATCACCGTCATCGCAAATATATGCTGTAACACTATAGCCTAAGTATTTGTCAAACTCCTCGGTTTGGGTTTTATACCTTACATAGTCGATACCTATGGTATTTGCAAGCTTCATAGGTGAAATCTGTGAATCTGAAATACTGCCCGTTGCGGCGGTACTGTTTGAGGTTACAATGCCCTTTATCTTTTTAATGTTTCTGTATGCATACAAAACATTATCATTTCCCTTTTCGTAACTTCCGTTTGTGTATTCCAAATAATCGGACTCAAGAGTGTTATATATCATTTTGTATGCATCCTTGCCGCTAAGCACGCCGGATGATGTTATACCGTCAAACAGATGCAGACTTGTACCTGTTGCAATATATCCGTCAGGATAGCCGCCGCCACGGTTTGCGTACACTCCGTACCCCGTTGCGCATACACAGATTTTAAGCGCTTCGTTTATTTTTATTGCATCGTCTTGTCTGAAATTATCTCCATCTCCTATAAGCCCTGCACCGACTGCGATTGACAGTGCATCGTATAAGTATGTACCGCTTTGGACATCTGAAAAGCTTATGTCCTTGCCTATGCTTTTGCTAAAGCCCATGGCACTTACAAACGCCTCTATAAATTCGCCCCTCGTTACAGTTTGGCTATCATAGGGCAAATATTCCTCCGCATCGGATATTGACGATATTAAGCCGTAATATTCATCATTTATTTCTGAATTTGTATTAACCTCCGTATCGGCACCAAAAACAGAAAAATCAGCTAAAGAGGCAAATATTGAAATTGCTGTTAATACAATAAGTATTTTTTTCATAAATTACCTCCCCATGTTTTCTATCAGCTTACACAGCATTGTTGCAGCCTGTGCCCGTGTTGTATTGTTCTTAGGCAGAAACTTACCGTCACTTCCGCTTAGCAAACCTCTGTCACTAAGATATGAAACAGCATCTTTTGCATAATCGGATATATTCTGTGCATCGCTGTAAGTAAGTGTAGCATCACCGTTTATATTCCCATTTATTGCTCTGTACAAAATCACAGCCGCATCCTGCCTTGTTATCAAGTCATTTGGTCTGAATTTACCGTTATCACCTGTTATAAGTCCGCTACTATAGCCTGCGCATATATATGAATAGTACCAATCACTTGGTGATACATCTCCAAACGATACTGCCGCTGTTGATTTTTCACCCAGTGTTGAAACCACAAGCTTTGTAAATTCGGCACGGGTTACATTCTTATCAGGGCGGAAGTTTCCGTCATCATAGCCTGCAATAATCCCCTGCTTACTTAGCTTCTCTATATATGTTCTTCCCCAATGGCTTTGGATATCGTTGTATGTTAAGCGCACAACGCTTGTATCATTTGCGCTTGTTGTTGCAATAACCGCATTGCCACTGCCTGACGGTGTAGCTCCGGTACTCACTGTACCTCCGCCACCTCCACCGCCGCCTGTGCCTGCGCTTTGATTATTTGCAGACAAAAGGCTCTTTAGCTTTGACTCCATTGCCTCAAATGTGGCTATTCCCGAATTTTTGATTGCGGTATAGAGCTGATTATATGTATTTGGCGTTGCCCTTGATAAATCCGCACTAAGACCTGTACTTGCTCTGTACTTTGTTATATACTCACTCATGACAACATAGTTACCTGAGTTTATGATACCGCTCATCATTACGGCTCTGTAAAAAAGCTGCTTTGTGTTCTTTGTCTTTTGATTGTTTTTTAGATACTCTGTAAATGTATTCTTCTGATTATCGGACATTGAAGCTATAATATCCGATGCATCTTTGCCAAAATACTCGCCGTACTCACGCATAATATCACTAATATCAGCACCGTTTATAAGCCTCGCAAGAGCCGAGCTTCTTCCAAGCTCCTCAAAAAGTGTATTTGAGGAATAGCCACCTGAGGGTTGTGCCGACTTTATAAAATCTGCAATTTGATCGCTATACGGCAGACTATCGTCCTTTAGTCCAATTTGGGTACTGTTATTCTTTAAAAGCTCACAAACCCCCGATACATTCATTGAATTTATCTTTTGGGCAAAGTCCCTAAGGTCGTCATCTTTTAGATATGTAAACTCTGTATTCATCACATCGTCATCATAAAATGCGTACACATTGTATTTCCCTGCATCTGTATCCTTTGGAAGCTGTACATCAAAATCAAACGAGCCATCACTTTCATTCCTTAGCTCGTAAAAAATGTATTTGTCTGCCGTATCGGGTGTCAACTTCTCCGGTGTCACACCGTCGGGTAAAACCATAAACGACATAAGCTCCTTATAGCTCTCTGTGTTACCCCAAACGCTAACGGTATCTGTGCTGAAGTTATATTTGGCATATATATCGTCCGCCTGTGCAGCAGTAGTGAATATCAGACTTGACATTACCGCCACAGAAGCCACATATACAGTTTTTCTCATCAGCTTTTGCCTCCTTTAGCCCTTTACAGAGCCTACCATTACTCCCTTTACAAAATATCTCTGAATAAACGGATAAAGTATAAGCATCGGTATCATGGCTATTACCATGGTGCTGTATATAAAGCCGTCCTCTGAGGTACCTGTCATATCTCGCCCATAGTTAAGGCTGTCCATACGGCTGCTCATATCAACAACCATTTTCTTCAATACCACCTGCAACGGTATCTTACTGTCGCTTTTTAATAATATCATCGGCCAGAAATAGCTGTTCCATCTTTCAACCGCATAGAACAGAGCAACTGTCGCCAAAGACGGAACAGCAAGCGGAAGATAAATCTTTAACAGCACCTTAAAATCACTTGCACCGTCAATCTTTGCCGCCTCCTCAAGTGCCTGAGGAACATTTGCAAAGTATGTTCGTAAAATAACAAAATTATATGTATTGATTGCAAATCCGAAAATTATTGCCCAGCGGTTATCAAGCATTCCCATGTTTTTGAAGTTTAAATACATCGGGATCATACCTGCGTTAAACCACATTGTAAATACAACAAATAAATTCAAAAATCTGTGTCCGACAAGTCTTTTTTTGCTAAGCGCATACGCACCCAAGGTTGTAAGTGCCATGCTTACCGCAGTTCCCATAAACATATAGAAGAAAGAGTTTAAATATGCTGTCCATATGCCCTCCTTATGCACTATCTGTGAATATGAGTTTAGGTTTATACCCTTTGGCAATAACCAAACGGCTCCCATATTAACACTTTTTGCATCGCTTAACGATACGGCAAGTATATATATAAACGGGTAAATGCATACCATAGCAATAGCTGTTAAGAGTATGGCATTGAAAATACCGAATATTTTTTCGCCCCTTGTTCTCATTGTCATTACACCCCTTCTCTTTACCAGAGTCCCATTCCGTTTATCTTGTTACTTATTTTGTTTGCGGCATATACGAATACAAATCCGACTACCGAGTTAAACAATCCCATCGCCGTTGATACTCCGTAATTTGCCTGCTCAACACCCAAACGGTATACATATGTACTTATTACATCGGCTGTTTCGTAAGTTGCAGGCTGATATAAAAGGATTATCTTTTCATAACCGACATTTAAAATATTACCCACACTTATTATAAACAGTGTTACAATTGTCGGCAAAAGTCCTGGCAATGTTACATGAAGTGTCTGTTTCCACCTTCCGCACCCGTCAACCATTGCCGCATCGTATAGCTCCATATCAATTCCGCCAAGCGCCGCGATGTACACAATTGATGAATAGCCTGCGTTTTGCCATATGCCCTGCGTAATGAATATTGTTCTGAAATATTCGGGCTTTGACAAAAAATAAATCTTTTCAAAGCCTAATTTGGCAAGTATAAGATTGACCATTCCCGTTGACGGTGCCAAAAAGCTCGTTACCATACCCGCAACAACAACCGTAGATATAAAATACGGCAAATATGTACAGGTCTGGACGAGGGATTTAAATTTTCTTATCCTGACCTCATTCAACAACAGTGCAAGAATTATCGGCATGGGAAAGCTAAAAATGAGAGAATATGTGCTTATCAGAAGTGTATTTCTCAAAATTCTGAAAAAATACGGATTTCCGAATATCGTTTTGAAATTTTCAAAGCCCACCCACGGGCTGCCGCTCATGCCTTTAAAAATATTGTAGTCTTTAAATGCTACCTGCAATCCCCACATAGGTTTATATACAAAAATCACATAAAACAGCAGGAACGGAATAAGCATAAAATACAGTTGTCTATCCGCCCATATCCGTTTTGATAGATTGCTTCGCTTTTCTTTTGTTTCGGATAGCTTTTTCATAATATAACCCCCTGTTTTTAACTGTTTTGCACAAAAATTCAAGCTTTATTTAACTATATTATAGCAAAACTAAATAACCCTTTCAATTTACAAAACCCGACAATAACTTATAAAATCAGATGTAGAATAATACCAATTTTTGGAATTTACATTACCCTCTTACTTTTTTATCTGTTTTTATAATAATAAATCTGTTTTTGTATAATACATTAAAATTTACGAGTTGTTATCATGGTTGTCCAAGGTCGGCAATTTTTTTAAATACCGTCTTAGTATTCCCTGACTAAACCCGTTATTCTCAATTATTTCCTTATAGAAATATGCACTGTTTTTAGGTGTTCTTTTAAAAGTCTTGCTATCAACACTGCACAAGCCGAATGTAGGCACATAAGAGCCCCACTCAAAATTATCAAGCAATGACCAGTGCATATACCCGATAACATTTACACCCATTTTAATTGCTTCATATATAGCGCTCAGATAAAGGCTAAGATACACAATTCTAAAATCGTCATTATGACAAGCGCAACCGTTTTCCGATATAAATACAGCCTTATCCCTCAATCTGTCAAGATTAGCTATCATACATTCGGGATACATTTCGTTTGCAAAAAATTTCCTGCCTATCATATCAAGATTTTTATGAATATACTTGTCGCCGTTTCCACGCGCTCTGCGACAGTCCACCATATCCCTTGTATAGCTGTTTATTGACCAGTAATCAACCGTGTCCTTTACCTCAGGCGCCACAATCACATCTCTGCCGGGATATATTATCTCGCCTGTCCGTATAGCGTGAAAAAAGTATTCGTTATCACGCATATCAAAAAGCTTTGCAAGCATATTATCCCACTCATCATACGGACGGTATGGCATATACTGCACAAGTGCATGCGCAGAGCTTACAGGTGCTTTTGAATATTTTTTTATTACCCTGTACCCAAGAGCATGGAACACAACGGAATTTGTTTTACTGTTTATCCTATCCTCGTCATTTCCCATATTAAATTCGTTCATTACATTCCATATATCCACATACGGTGCAATTTTGGGAACTATATATTCAAGATACCTCTCAAAATAGCTAAGATTTTCACGCTTTTTGAAATGTCCTATCTTTTCAAACCAGCTTGGGTGTGTAAAATGAACAAGCGTGGCAAAAACCTTTATTCCTTTTTCTTTAAGGCTTGCAAAAAAGCGTATATAATGCTCTGCCGCCTCAGCGTTAAACTCGCCCATATGCGGCTCAATTCTGCACCATTCAACAGATGTGCGAAATGCCTGATGCGAAAGCTCTTGAACTAACCTTGCATCTGTTTCATACAATTCATAGCTGTTACAAGCCATACCCGATTTTTGCTCGGTTTTGCCCTCTTGCTCCCTATCCCACCATTGGTTGAATTTATTGTTACCCTCAACCTGATGTCCGGCATAAGAGCTGCCCCAGATAAAGTTATCGGGAAATGTAAAATCCTTTAATGAAAACACATCATACATTATCCATTACCTCACAAATATTTTAAAGCTTATTCGGTATTTCTCTGAATGTTTGCGGTGCACGGAACAGCGAAACAGGAATATATAGCTTGCCAAGCTTGCCTACCGAGCTGATTTCGATAACTATTTCCGTTTTTGATGCCGTTATATTATGCGGGATAAGCTCAAACGAAACCGTTTCTCTTCCAAAGCCTGCGTGCGGCTGGTCAAGATTTATTGCAAACTCTTTTCCTGCACTGCACTCCCATTCAGACGGCATGAATATTCTTACATTAAGCCATTGCTGAGACGGGATAAGATTTATTGTTTCCAATGTGAAGCCCAAAGGCTTTTCCTCTTCTATATTGATGCCGTCAGTGCATTTTAACAAAGCCTTTAAGAACATATTCTGAAAGCTCATTACCGGTGCATTTACACTGAATATATCTCTGAAATTTTCAGATATAAAAGTTGCCCTGTATTTCTCCTTGCACATCATTTTATCGCTGTCGCACATGGTTATTTCACTGCTGAAAATATCATATAAGCCATACATAAATATCGGCATAGTGTTACACACTCTGTCCGTAGTCTCCGTAACTGTCTGCGGTACTACTATGGATTTTGGCGATACATTTGAGTTCATTGCAAGGTTAATGGATAAAGTCTTTATCTCATCACCTATAGGCTCTATCCACTTTTTAGGAATATCCTTTGCACCGTTTATTATACCTAAAATTGCACCTGCCGTTGCCGCTGTACAGTCGCCGTCCTCTCCGCTTCCCGCACAGATACATATGCTTTTACCAAAATCACCCTCGCCATATATGAGTCCCAAAATCAACAAGCCTATATTGGCAGGAAGATCATAACCCGGAGTTCCCGTTGGTATATCAGGCTCGGGTATATTGGTTTTATCCTCCAAAATTGTACCAAAAGCACACGGAATACTCTTTAAAAGCTTTTTTCTTGCATCTCTCCAGCTAAGTCCGCTGTTATAACAAGCTCTTATAAGATTTACTGCCCGTGCAGTATCGGAATCTGACGGGATATAGCTAAGTCCTATATCAATAAGCTTATCAATGTCATTTTCAGAAAAAGCCGCACTCTCTATTGCAGCCGTAAAAATTTCACCGTATATGCCCTCGCCGAAATGGTCAACAGATGCGTCCTCGTATGCATATTCTACCGCAAGCTCAGGATGCCCCGGCATAAGGCACGCCCATATCTCACTTCTTATAAACGCTCCGTCACTGTTACGGTTATGGTTGTTATACCAGCCCGATACAGGTGGCAAAATGCCGTTTGCCATATTGTTTTTAGAAGCTCCGTATTCTGCCCAATTTCCTACTATGTATGTAAGCCAATAATCGCCTAAAATAGTCGAATTAACGCTCCTGCCATACTTTTCCGCAGCATTTAACCAGATGAGCTGAAGGTCCAAATCGTCATTAGGTAATGCACCTTTTGACATATCCTGCGTGTAATAGTCTATATCATGCGCTCCCCTGTAGCCCTCAAAAGGAGTGCCAAGTGTTCCCCCAATGTTTTTTCCTAACCAACAGCCTTGAACTTTTTCCCTGTAATCTCTGATATTCAAATTGAAACCCTCCTTTTTGTTAAATATGCACAATTATTTCTACAATAATCTTAGCACAAGCAAAAAAATGCAACAATGGGCTTATTTTACCTCAATGTTGCATTTTTTTACTTACTACAAAAGGTTATTTATTTTTTGACATTTTTTCTGATTGACGACGGTGTCTGACCGGTGAACGCCTTTAAGTGTCGGTAGAAAACACTCTTATCGCTGTAGCCTATTTTTTCTATGATATTTTCCACAGAAAGGTCCGTTTCTTTTAACAGGCGTATCGCCTCGGTAAGCCGTTTTTGCTTTATATATGAGGAACAGCTTTGTCCGTAACATTCCTTGAATACACGGCTAAAATATGCAGTGTTATAAAAACATCTTTCTGCAAGCATTTCAACCGTTATTTTCTGACCGTAATTCTTATCTATGAAGCTGATAATGTTATCAAGGGTTGAATGGATATATTTTACGCTTTCGGTATTTTGATGCATATTCCGTATTATCATATTAAACACTATTTGCATATACCCTTTTAAAATATTCAAATACCCCGTTTCTTTTGCATTGAATTCTTCAATACAATTATTGATAACTCGCTCTATCATTACCATTTCTTTGCCGTTTAACTTGACAACGGGAATAATATCCTCAATATTGTTAAATTCATCGGATAAGAATAAATAAAATATCTCGTATATATTTTTACTGTTTAACAGGCTATCGCTCATAAACTCAGGCTTTAGGAGCAGATTTACAAATTCAAGCTCTGTAAGCGCCTTATAGCTATGGGTCTGATTATAATTTATAAACAGTATATTCCCCTTTGACAGCTCATATCTCTTATCGTTTATAAAATGTTCCGCCCTGCCTGAAAGTATGTACACAAGCTCAACAAACTCATGATTATGCACATCTTCAACTACATCTGCATGTATCGTGTTTTTTTGAACAAATATATCCTCAGCGGAATTTATCATTTCCGATTCGGTGTACACTCGCATAAATGCCCCTCCAAATCAAATCTATCTGACTTCATATGCCAGTATAGCATAAAAAATTTCAACCGTCAAGAATACTGTCCTATTCATACTTAGTCGGCATATTCTGCTGCCGAAAAAATTTTAATTGCCTGTTTTACATCTTCCTTCATTGCTTTTTGCGCCGTAACCTCCATATCATGGAAAAATGTCTTATCGCTCATTTGTGTAACAGCAGCCCCACCTGCCTTTGCCATATATGTATAATAATTTATCTTCCTTATGCCAAGCTCTATAACCCGTCTGTAATCCTCATGACTTACTCCGCTACCGCCATGCATTACAAGCGGAACAGATACTGTATTATGTATTTTTTTAAGTCGTTCAAAATCAAGCTTTGGCTGTTTTAAATACAGTCCGTGAGCTGTGCCGAATGCACAGGCAAGCGCATCTATACCCGTCTGCTTTACAAAATCATATGCCACATCAGGGTCGGTGTATATGCTTTCATTGCCTTTCTCACCGCTCTCTCTTGCGCCCATTGAGCCGATCTCCGCCTCTACGGATATGCCTTTTTTATGTGCAAGCTCACAAATGACGGCAGTATTCTTATAGTTTTCCTCATTTGTAAGCTCCGAGCCGTCATACATTATAGATGTAAAGCCTAACTCCATACCTCTTTTTACATAATCCATATCCGTGCCATGGTCAAGATGTACGCATACAGGCACCCTTGCCCTGTCCGCCATAAACAGCATTATCGGTGCTATCTCGTCCATAAAGCATAGTCCCATTTCCTCATGCACCTGTGCGTGCATTATTATAACAGGCATACCTTGCTCCTCTGCTGCCGATATTACCGCTTTTATACTCGTAAGGTTTGGTGTGTTGAATGAGCCAATGGCGCATTTATTTTTTTCGGCAATTTCTAAAATTTCCTTTAAATCAACTAACATTATTTATCCTCCGTCAAAAATTCAAATGTAACAGTGAAGCTTCTTGTATCATCAGGCTTTATGATATCTAAAATACCGCTCTTTCTCATAACATCACGGCCGTCGGGCAGGCAGTTTCCCGGCTCAAGTCCGAGAACATATTCATATTCGCCCATCATCTTCCATTCGGTAAAATATTTAAGCTCATCGGCATTATAGCAAATAGCAAGTCCCTTGCTTATGTCGGGATTATATATTGACACTGTCGTTTTTCCGCTCATGGTATGATAATAGCATTTTTCCTCATACCCTCTTTGCGGTTTCTCCATTTTAAGGCAATCCTCAATCCCCTCTTTTGCATGGTCATTTCTTGCCTTTACCTCAGATGACGGTATTTTGACAACAGCGTTTTCCGAGAGCAAAGGATATCCCATATTACAATGATACAGTATTTCAAACGGAGTATCACAAGAGCCGATATTTATAACTCTGTCCTTTAAGGTTATAACATTCTCATATATACCGCATATGTATTCTCTTTGAAGTATTAGCTTATGTGAAAACAACGACGCATCCCGTACCGTAAGCCGTATATGCATCATATCATTTTCCGTCCAATATGAATAGTTTTCACACGGTGTATTTGATATGGTACCGTGCAGTGGCAAATCCTCACCGCTGTCCGTACATGGCGAGCCTACCGCTGTAAGTCCGCAGGTGGTAAAAAAACCTGCCGTAAACGATTTTAAGAAACCTGTACCCTTGCTGTCATAGTATTTAGGGGACACATAACCGCACGGTGCAAAGTAACCGAAATTATCACCTTTAAAATTCAGCCTTGATATGTCCCCGCAACGGTCAAGCGATATTTCAAAATTCAAGCCTTTGGCGTTTCTTACACGCAGTATCCTCATACCGTCTCCTTTACCACCGATAAGACGCATCTCCTCTACACCCCACAGCTGGAGTGGGTGTCCTATATATTTATTCATTTTCTGTCCCCCTTATAATCTCACGGACAGGAATATATATCTTTTTATACGCATTATATAATTGTCCGTATCTTGCCGTTTTTTCTTTATTGGGAATAAATGTCTCGCCTAACTTTACAAATGCCTCTTTTGCAGATACTAAATCCTTGTATATGCCTATCGCAGTTGCGGTAAGCATACAAGTTCCGCACGCACCTGCCTCCTCTGCCTTTAATGCGGTAATTTGTCTGTTTAAAATATCCGCTTTAATCTGAAGCCATGCCCTGCTTTTTGCACCTCCGCCTGTTGCATACAGGCTTTGAGGAGTTACTCCGAATTTTCTGAGCGTATCAATATTTAACATTATCTCATAGGTTACGCCCTCCATAACAGCCTTGTATACATCACCCCTGCTATGTTCAAGTGTAAGTCCTATAATTGTTGCCCTTGAACCACTGTCCATATACGGTGTTGCCGCTCCTGCAAAATGTGGCATTATAAGTATTCCCGTAGGCTCTTTGCCTGTACTGTTATCAAGCTCGCTATAAGAGAGTTCTTTCCCGAAATTATCACGAAACCATTTAACCGCCGCACCGCCCGTAAACGAGAATGCGTAGCACACATATGTATTGTCAAATACATACGGAACTGCACAGTAGCCTTTATCGTAAAATTCAGGGCTTTTGGGAATACTGTCAAACACGGGAGTTATACATTCCACCGTTCCTGTTCCGTCAACTGCCTCACCCGGTGTAAACACACCTGCACCGACACATGCAGCCACCTGGTCATGACAACCACTTACTATTTGTATTGTATAATCTATACCAAGTCGCTCCCTTATTTCAGGCTTTATTTCCCCTGCTACCGTGCCGGTTTTTACAGGCATTGACATAAGAGAAACATCTACACCTGCCGCCTTAAATATGTCCTCGCTCCAGCACTTTTTCCGTATATCAAAGCCCATTGTCCTTGCCGCCAAGGAATAATCTATCTGCGCAATGCCAGTGAGCATATACACGATATAGTCCTCCATAAGCATAATACGGCATATGTTTTTATATACCTCACTCTTATACTTTTTTATCCACATAATTTTAGGTATACTGTACATACTGTTTGGCTTTACTCCGGCTATATCTGTAACAGTCCTCTCGCCAAGCCTGTTACAAAGCTCCTTGGTTTCCTCTGCTCCTCTTGGGTCGGTATAGAGCATCGAGGGCATAAGAGGCTTATCATTTTTATCAAGCGCTGTAAATGTTTCTCCGAATGTTGTAACGCCTATTGCCTTTAACTCATATTTTTTAGCCGTATCACTTATTACATGGCATACAGCATTAAATATATTCTCTGCGTCTATCTCATGCTCACCGCCACAACGGTTTGCTTCGTATTCCTGATACGAGTTATATACAAAATCACCGTTTTCCTTACAAACCGTAAGTTTACAGCCTGTTGTTCCTACATCAAGTCCGCCTATATACATAGCTTAACCCTCTATCGATACAACATCATAGCCAAGATAATACTTAAATGCCTCTTCAAGCACATTTTTCACATGACCGTTTGCAACCGTTGTGTGATGCTTGAAACCGCCCCTTGCAAGCCGTATCAGCTTATCCTGCAAGTTATCGATTTTTGCAACGCCGGCACAGCCGAAAAAGTCCTTTTCAATTTCATCTTCGGTAAATTCGCCTTCGCTGAAGTATATAGTTATCTTTCCGTCCTCGGTCTTACAGTTTGAAAAAGTCATCGGGAATGATGCTATTCGTCCCTCGTTTGTGCCCCAGCCACTGCCGGGGTCTGTTTTATCAAACATCTTATGCGATGTGAGCGTTCCTTTTTCTCGCATAAGCGACTGTGCAGTTGATCCGCAATGGAAGAGTATAACCTTATCAGGATCGTCACCGTAGTTATTGTTCCAGTCAAGGCACGCCGCCGCACCCTGCGTTGCAAGCGATAATGCACGCATGGTAATCGCACTGCACATATCTATCTCACATGATGCGGTAATTCCTCTGTCATTTAGTTCAGACAGCAACACGCAAGGGCAAACCCTTAAATATGTCTCCATCTCGTTCCAGCACCGAAGCGCAATCGCATCAAGATGATATTCCTCTATGTATTCATCAATCACAACACTTATTTTTGAAAGCATTATTTTTTTATCCTCAGGCACATTTGAAAAATCAGTGTATGCCTCAAGTGCAGCTTTCTTTGCAATCACTTTTTCGTCATTATCCGATTTTGCCCGTACCAGTTCAAACAGCTCCGATAAGTCAAAGCTCTCAACATTTATGCCATGTCTTTGCATAGTAAGCTCGTCAAATCTTACGGTCTTAAACGCCGTTGTTCTTGCGCCGATACAACCGATATTAAAACGCTTCATTCCGTTTACAACTCTGCATACAGCTGCAAAATCATTTAAATTCTGTTTAAATTCTGTTGATAACGGGTGCACCACATGAGGCTTCATAACAGTATACGGCACACGGTACTGCTCAAATACATCTGTTACCGAGAACTTACCGCAATACGCATCACGGCGGTGCGCAAAATCCATTTTGCCTATCTCATCGGGATATGCCTGCATAAGAATAGGCACTCCTGCATCCTGTAATGCTGTTATTGCACCGTTTTCATCAACGAATATCGGCATACAAAGTATAACTCCGTCATATTCACCCTCATGGGATTTTAACCACTTTGCATAAATTCTGCCCTCGTCACGGGTTTCAACTGCTCCGTAACGGGTTGCATCCTTGTCCATCATAATATAATCATAGCCTGCATCTGTAACAGCCTTAACCATATCTTCTCTTGCACCCTCAATAAGCTCCGCCGGCATAAAGCCACGGTTTCCAAAATACAATGCAAATGTCTGTTTTTTCATGTGTTGCCTCCATTTCTATTATTGTTTTCTTGATTTTATCACAAGCTGTGGTATAATTATATGCAATAACATACTCAAAAACTGTAAAATTGTACTAAGGCAGGGATTTTTATGACACTTTTGTTTCATGATAAGGAATTGACAGAGCTTATGGAGGATTTTTATATTCTTACAGGAATACGAATTGCTCTGTATGATGAGAATTGCGAAATACTTATTTCATATCCAAACAATAAAGAAACCTTTTGCTCATGCATGAAGAAAAATTCTAAATTCAAAAAGCAATGTCTTGCAAGCGATACAGCCTCGTTTGAGGCGTGTCGCAAAACAAAAAGCCTCTATGTCTACAAATGTCACGCCGGACTTACAGAAGCAACTGCGCCTATAATTGAAAATGACAGGGTTATAGGGTATATGATGTTCGGTCAGGTAACGGGAGATAAAAATAAAGAGCAGTTTTCCTTAAAGCTTGAGGAGTTGGCAAAAAAATATGATGTGGCAGAAAATATCTCAGAAAAGATAAAAAAAATAAAATACAGAAGTGACCGCCAAATTCGTGCCGCCGCAAAAATACTTGATTCCCTTACTGAATACATACATTTAAAAGGAATGGTACAGCTTTCAGGAAAACGAATTATAGAACCAATTGAAACCTATATTGATGCTCATATAAGCGAGCCAATATCTGTAGAGCGACTGTGCAGGGAATTTAATATAAGTCGCACAAAGCTGTATAAGCTTATGGGAGAATACCAAAAAGGCGGAATTTCAGCATTTATCCGCCACCGTAGGCTTGAAAAGGCAAAACAGCTTATTAAAAACACCGATATGTCTGCGTCTGAAATTGCATACGCTGTCGGATTTTCGGACTATAACTATTTCTTGCGCTGTTTTAAAAAGGAGTTTGGAGTTTCAACAAAAAAATATTTCAAAAATACAAATACTATGTAGTTACAAAAACACCGTGGAGTGTAATATAATGACATAACCCACATAGTTATTCTTCAGAATTTCAGTCTGCTCCAATACGGTATAACAATCTTCCATGTGAATAACATCATTACGAAGCAGACTTTTTAGTGCCTGCGCTTTTTCACTATTATTCATCTCTCTATACACCTCCATTCCACGCTATCACAAATAATATTACCGTTTAAGTTTGAAATAAAAGAGGAGGAAAGCAATGGCAGACATATCTGAAATTAAAAAGCTGGCACATACGCTTAACCTTATGAATATTTACAACGGTAATATTGATTTGACTGATGAAAAGATATCAAATCTCGATTATCTATACAATATTTTAAAACAAGAGGTAGATATTCGAAGTGATAATAAAAAAAGGCAATCCAAAAGGGTTCGCATATTCCAATCAATAAGATTTTTGATACTGCAAAAATCACACAAGGAATGAGATGGCAATTACATAAAATCGAACAAATGAATTTTTCAAAGACGAATGAAAAGATTATGATCGTCGGTGATGTTGCAACAGGCAAAACATCTCTTGCCACAAAAATAGCAAAAGACGCAATAGACAAACGCAATCTTGTTGTCTATGTTACGGAAGAAGATTTACTTATGGAATATAAAAAGCAAAAAGGTGTGTGGAAGAAAATCTTGAAAGCAGATTTGATTGTTTTGGATGAGCTTTTTTATTTAACTCCCACAGACGAAAATTTAAAACTGTTATACAAAATCACTATGTTTTTATCAGAAGCGAGAAGCTTTGTATTTGTAACAAACAGACCACTGTCCGAGTGGGATAACATGAATGTGGACAAACATATCATATCAACCTTGCGTCAGAGGATAATGACAAATGCACAGCTCATACATTTGGGATAATGTAAAAAGGCATTCATTTCACCGTTCTTTTTAAGAATTACTATGAAAGTTATAATTATCACCAACTCCCTAATAATTGGTGAATAGGTGATAATATTTATATATATGCAAGGGGGGAGTCATATCTCTACGGGTATTTTCTCCCCTAACGGGCGCCTCCCTTCGTGCGCAAAAAAAGCGAAATCAAAAGGTGTAGTCCTTTGCCATATAAGAACACTGATTTTGATAAAAATTCAGTGTTCTTTTTTTAGCCTCGAAAAGCCTTATTTTAAGCCATTTTTAGAGTTTTGTATGCAAAAGCATACCGCCCTGATACAAAAAATCAAAGCGGTATTTATTGGTTTTTGCTATTTTTATCAAATCTAACCGTTTTCTTGCAGGTTATCGTTTTATTTCACCCTGTAATCGTTTTCTTGCAAATATTATTGACTTTGGAGAACAGTTTTTGGCTCAATTTTTCGTAAGAATGAGCGGTAAATCTATCTGGTACAATGCACAACTCCGAAAGAAAATTGCACAATTCAATTTAAAAATGCACAACTGCAACCACTTATGCAAAATTGTGCATTTTGAATATTTATATACCCTTGCTCGATGTCAAGGGTTTTGTGCATTGTGGTTTACATGCCATATGAGCTTTGATTAAGCGTCAATGTTAAAGCATCTGCACCCAGATACTTTTCTATATCCATACCAATGTGCCACGAAAAGAAATCCATGGGTGCTCTATCATCGGTCCTTGTAAGATACGCAAAAAATCCATCAAGCCAGTTATATGTATTTCCTGTTAATACAAAGCCTATTCTGCCGATTTTTAAATCCGGAAATACGCTTTTAAGATTTCTTGATGAAGCATCATAAAATCCGTAAAATTCCTGTGCCGTACCGCTCCAGTTTCGCTTATTCTGAGCATCGTCCGCATCAAGATTCGGCTCGTTCCATCTCTCACGGTATTCAATGTTCCAATAAAAGCCTTCCGCCCAACCGCAATTGTAATGGCGTATGATATGCTCACATATAATCACCCACTTCTTATAATTCTTAGGCACAAGAGTTCCGTACTTTTTCTCACAATGCTCTATTTTTGAGCCAAGTCTGTAAAAAAATCTGTGTACCGGCATCAAGAATATTTTTAAGAAAAATATCCGTCAATGTAAAATCATACGATGTAGGATCACCCGCATCCTGTCCAAATCAGGGAACACCGCATGAAAATCAACTATATGTTCGCCACCATAGCCACCGCATAACGATGCGTCATGATTTCTCGAATAACATATTCTCGCCTCCTGAAACGCCTTGAAATCGTCTCTTTTTGTCAAAATCACTGCTGTAAAAATCAAATTTCCATATTCCGTTCAGGCTCATATATGAATTTTCGGGTATGTAATATGAACGCTGTGACAATCTCCCCTCGCACAGCAAACGAGGATTTTCGTATTTTCGCATAAGCAACTGCCCCTTTATTACTTTTCTGCCTTTTTATCTATTTTTGTGTTTCTGTAATACAAAACCAAATCTGCGCTTACCATTAACAAATTTAAAAAATAGAAAAACAGAACATACCATTTTTCATGAATATGTGCCATGTATTCATGGTTTGTAAATTTTGATATTATACCTGCGATATACCCGAAAAAAATCAGGTATAAAAAGCCTGCGCTTTTTCCTTTTGCGGTGCGTGCCTTGTATGACTTAATAACATTTAACGGCCATGACGCACCAAAACCTATAATCATAATTACTTCAAAAACTTCCGACATAAGTCCGCCACCGTTTAAACTACGCCTTTTTTTAGAATTACATTGGCGTACAACGCTTTTTCGCCCGTCATTACTACCGCATAGGCATTTTTCGCTCTTTCATAAAACGCAAACCGTTCTATAAATTCAGGCTCTTCATCTGTATAGGGTTTTATTATCTTCCTATACTCGTCCCATATCGGCGTTTTTACAGCATCTCCGAGTACCTTTTCCATAAGATATACAGGCTTTTCATATACATCAAGTGGAAAAAGGGTAAGTATGGCGGAGAGTAACTCCGCCACACCGTGTCCGTCACATCTTACTACTCTTTTCCCTATTGACTCACCCGGAAAATTACCGTCACCAATTACTATTTCATCACCGTGTCCCATCTGTGCCATTATCTTTAAAAGCTCAGGTGAAATTATACTCGGTATTCCTTTTAACATACGCTTTCTCCCCTATAATACTGATGTATTTTATTTCTTTCTCAAAAGTACGGCATTACCGAAAAACTCTTTATTCTCATCTATAACCATTCTGTCGCTTATTACGATATTGGTATCATAAAGTGATTTTTCTGTTTCCCACCTGCCGTTTAATGGGATTTCAAGTCTTTGAGGGCGTGTGAAGCAATGATATACCAGCAAAGCCGTATCTCCTTTATCCGAGTATCTTATAACCGCCTGAGTACCTTTCAGATGTCTGTAATTTACAAGCTCTTCAGTTCTTAAAACTATACTCTTTCCATGTCTGATAATATGCGATACCTCTTCATAAAAGGTTTCCACCCTGTAAATTTCATTCATCTGTTCATCGCTCAATCCCATAATATCTCCCGACCAGCAGAGTCTGCCCAAAAAACCTGCCGCAACGGCATATGCAAATCGGTTTTTGCCAAATTGCGGTCTTAGAGTACACCATACCTGACTCTGGCATGGGGGAATTAGGTAGTGCATATTCGCCGCAATAACAGGTGTTTCAGCCGCCACATGTGCGTCGGAAAAAGAGCTCATCGCACTAAGTGCCATCATAGTGGGTTCAAGCCTCATGCCTCCCGATGAACAGTTTTCTATTATCATTCCGGGGATTTCTGCCTTAATTTTTTTGAAAAAGCTATGCACGCCAAGCATATGCTGTCTCAAGCCCTCGCCACCCCCGTCTTTACTGTCACATACAGGACCTACATTGGCGTTGTAATCCACCTTCAAATAACCAAATCCATTTTCCTTTAAGAATTTTATAATCTTATCTTCAAGAAATTTCACGGTATCAGGATTTGTAAAATCCCAAAAGCTCTCACGCCTGCTAAGGTTTGCTCTGCCGAGAATTACCGCTCCGTTATGCTTTAAGTGCATATCGTCATATTCGGCGGAGAAATATTTTGTGCCTTCGTTTGTACATTCCAGTTCCATCCATATACCGGGTATAAAGCCCATACTCCTTATCTCATCGGTATACGCCTTTATACCGTTTGGAAAAAGCTCAGGCCTTTCCTCCCAGTCTCCTATCCCTTTTTGCCATCCGTCGTCCATAACAAAATATTTAAGTTTTGAGTCTGAGAGCCTTCTTGCAAGCTTTACATTCGCCTCATGCGAGGTTTTGCCCCAGTGAGTACACCATTCATTAAACATTATAGGCATACCACTCTCACCGTAAGCATTTATATCCTTATCACGCATTTTCAAAAATACATTACAAATATCTGCTATACCGCCGCAAACTGCGCCAATAAGTGCTTTTGGAGTCGAAAATTCTTCACCGTTTCTGACGGTTTTTGTCCAGCTGCCAAAATCAGCATCGCCAAGTCCGCCGGACAGCGAAAGCTTCCACCCGACTCTTGACAGCTCCGCCTGCCATGTGCCTTCACAGTATAGCTCCATACCCCATATGACACCGGCTCTTTTATCCTCTACCGCTACAAGCGGAAAATAGTCCGCAGTAGGACGGGAGCCCCTTGTTCCTATTTTATAGTTTTCAAAATTTCCGCTCCATGCCTTTGCCATATTTAATTGAGGTAATGTGTATTCAAACCTATTGCCCTCGCTTGCCCAGCCTGATTTGAATACATGAACCGATAAATCCTCAGAGCCGTCGTCATTCATATACGGACTTATATTATCAAGGCTCACTCCCTCAAACATCTCAAGTGTGAGATCTTTCCCTGAATTATTTTTAAATACAGAATAAACCTCAAACCCGTCCTCGCCACGATAATGTGTAAGGATATGCCAAACCTCATACCCCTCGTCAGATGCAAGACAGGTTTTGATTACCGCCCTGTCCTCATAGCTTATTACATTTTGTTCCTTGAAGTGCATATCATCGTATGAATCACCGAGCTTATAGCTGTTTGGATACGGCGGTATTGCATGATGCGAAAGCCTGACATGGAACAATACACCCTCATACCAATCATATTGATCATCAAAATCATTACCCGCACTAAAACTACGGAAAGACTCATTTACAGGGACTTGTGCATCAACGGGCAAAAGATTTAAAAACACTCTTCCTGTTTCATTTGAAATTACATATCTTAAAAGCGTTTTGCCAAATTCATAATCCTTATAAGTGTATTTCATTATCTACTCCTATTCTGCAACATTCTAAACATCTATAAAAATGACTATTTGCTAAGTCAAGCTATTATTATTTTATTAGTTTTCCAAGCGAATATATGCAACGCTTGCAGGCTTTACAGTGATTTTACCGTCTTCAAGCACTGCGCCGCCGTTATATGAGTATATAATCTCCGAAGCTATGGCGCTACATTCCACAGTTTTTTCTTCTTGCGTCGGATTGATAGCTACAAGAACTTTTTTTCCTCTCCTATATAAAAGCGGATAGCCACAACTTATAAGCTCAAAATCTGAATCACTGCCCAGCTCCTTGCATGAATGTCTCACAGTTATAATTCTTTTCAGCTCATTCAGAACTGAAGTGTCATCAAGCATCTGCTCCTCCACGGTTGGCCTGCCCTCATCAGGGTCAATTGCAATATAGAGTTTATTCGGGCTTGCTGCGGAAAATCCGCAGTTAGAGCTCGTATCCCATTGCATAGGAGTTCTTGCTCCTGTGCGGTAATACCCGCCTTCAACCGATGCTATATTTTTGAGATATTTCATTCCAATCTCGTCACCGTAGTATACAAAGGGAATACCCGGCATTGACATCAAAAATGCGAATGCTAATTTTATCTGCTCATTATCAAGTGCCCTACTTATGCGCTCCATGTCATGGTTTCCGGACGGAATACATATATAACCATTCCCCATTGTCTTTTTGAGATTTTCAAGATAGCTTTTGAAAAATTCTTCAAGATTTCCCCGTCCGTCATACGAAAAATACGGTTTATCTGTACGGAACAAATCCATGTAATGGCTTGAACCGAAATGTAACAAGAAATCCATATCAAAGCCGGCACAAAGCGCTCTGTCAGGCTCACCCCATTCAGATACAAAAACTGCTTCGGGATAGTGTTTCTTAACTTCGGCAAAAATCTCCTGCCAAAGCCGTACAGTCGCAGACTGTTCCTCATCATCATTCTTTACAAGTGAGCCTGCCATATCAACTCTGAATCCATCACAGCCCATGCCTATCCAGAATTTTATTACATCTATCATTGCTGTCCTTGTCTGCAGTGCCTCAGGAGAATCCATAGAACTCTGCCACGGCTCTGTTACCTTTGCAAAGCCATAATTAAGCGCAGGCTGACAGGTAAAAAAATTCACCGCACAGCTTCCGTCACGCTCCGAAAGCCCTCTGTATGAACCGGTTATGCCACTAATACCTGTAACATCTGTCCAAACGCTATCGGTCCATATGTATCTTCCGGAATACTCATTCGGAGTTGCTTTCTGAGATTGGATAAACCATTCACATTCAAGCGAGGTATGACCCGGTACAAGATCAAGAATTATGTGCATTCCTCTGGTGTGTGCTTCGTAAAAAAGTCTTTTTAAGTCTTCGTTTGTTCCGTAGCGTTCAGCTACAGTATAATAATCTGTTACATCGTAGCCCGCATCGTTAAACGGAGATTTATAGCAAGGATTGAGCCATATTGCATTAAATCCCACGCTTTTTATATAATCAAGCTTCTCAATAATCCCATTAAAATCTCCTATACCATCGGCATTTGTATCTTTAAAGCTCTGAGGATATATCTCATAAAATACTGCGGTTTTAAGCCAGTCTTTCATTCTTCCGTACCTCCTATTCGTTAAGTTGCTTTGTATTATTGTTGTTAGTATACAAGCGACTTTAGTTAAATCATCAAATAGTGAGAACTATAAAATGTTTTTTATGTCCCCTTAGCATATACCATTTTTCATTATCTGTACATCGGTCCGTACTTCTTGCAAGCGGCATAATCGGCAGCCTGCATATCCTCTGTTCCGAATGCCGACCATGCGTGCGGACGGTATACCTTTTCCTCGGGTACATTATGCATTGTTACAGGTATGCGAAGCATTGAGCAAAGTGTGATTAAATCCGCACCCACATGACCGCCTATTGTTACACCGTGGTTTGCTCCCCAGTTTGCCATAACAGAGTACACATCTTTAAACGCACCCTTGCCTGTTAAAATCGGTGCAAACCATGTTGTAGGCCATGTCGGGTCTGTACGCTTATCAAGCTTTTCATGTATTTCATCAGGTAAATCACAGGTATAACCCTCTGCAATCTGAATAACAGGACCTATTCCCTCTACTATGTTTACTCTTAACATTGTAACAGGCATCTCGGCATGGGTTCTGAAATGACTTGAAAATCCACCGCCTCTGAAATACTCATAATCAGCTCTGCACCAGTCCGTTGCTTCAAGGCAAGCCTTGATATCCTCATCTGTCATATTCCACCATTCTTTTTGTGTGCCGTTTCCATTTTCGTCCTTTGAGGCACCTGTGCAGTCAAGCGCTGTAGCACCTGAATTTATAAGGTGGATAATACCGTTTGCGGCATTGCCCGTTAATTTTTTGCCTGTAACTCTTTCTACACTTTCGGGCGACCAATATGTACGAACATCATGGAATGCAGGCGCTTTACCTGTCAAAAGTGTTGCAAACATCATTGATATTCCGTTTAAGGTATCGTTTTCCGTTGCAAACGGTGTAGGCATTTTCTTACCGTTCCAGTTAAATGAGGTCGCCATTATTGCCTCTGTAAAGTCAGCATTGGGAAGCCAGTCTGTCCAGTTCCTCTGTCCCTGGAAACCGCCCACTATTGCATTCTTTCCAAGCGCCTCTTCATGCCAGCCCAAATCGTCAAGCTTTGGATTTCCGTATAATATATCGTTTACAATGATAGTAAACTTTGCGATAAACTCCCAATCCTTATCGGCAGGGATAAACTTTGACTTTGTGATGATTTCAGGGAAGTTCTTTCCTGCGTTCTTGTCAAAGCCCTCCTTGCAGTTTTCCTTTATCCATGCAAGTGCCTTTTCATATTCTTCTTTGTCAAAGATTTCAAGGTTAATTCTTCTTAAAATCTCTGTTAAGTCAACAAATTCAGCTCTTATACCAAGGTACTTCTGCATAAAGGACATATCGCAGTATGAGCCTGCAATGCCCATTGCAACACCGCCAAGGTTTACATATGCCTTGTCCTTCATCTGTCCTACCGCAATTGCACCCTTTGCCCAGCGTATCATTTTCTCCGCAACATCACATGGAACGGTGTTATCATCAATATCCTGTACATCATGGCTGTACATTGAAAATGCAGGCAGGCCTCTTTGTGCAAATGCCGCCATTACTGCCGCCAAATACACAGCGCCCGGTCTTTCCGTTCCGTTAAAGCCCCAGACTGCCTTTACGGTATCACCCGATAAGTCCATTGTTTCTGAGCCGTAGCACCAGCACGGCGTAACTGCCAATGATGCGCAAACATTCTGTGTTGCAAAGTATTCGGCACACTTTGCGGCCTCTGCACCTCCGCCTATTGTGCAGGGTGAGATAACGCACTCAACACTTGTTCCGTCCTGATAGTGTACATTTGCCTCAATCAGCTCCTTTGCGGCATTTGCCATTGCCATGGTCTTTGCCTCCAAGCTTTCTCTTACGCCTCCCCAGCGTCCGTCAATTGTAGGTCTTATGCCTATTCTTGGTTTCATTTTTGTGTCCCTCCTGAATATATATTTTTTATATTTTTTACTGATTATTTATTTACATATTTGATGCCTTGTGTGCGCTTTCCTGCGCAAGTCGGATATCCTTTTCGGATATAAATTCATCAAAATCCCTGAATGTATTACCTATACAGCTATTGCCTGTAAGCTTTTCATAAAACACACAGCCAAGTGTGTATCTGCCGACTCCTAACGATGCATGGAATGTGTCCCTGTGTATATTCTGTATACCGTTTTCAATAAGATTTTCAAACGCTTCACCGCAAGGTATTATTTCTACCCCTCCAAGCTCGTTTGATGCCTTTTGATATGCTTCTTTTATCCTGTCAAACATAGCCCTGCGGTTTGTGAAGCCAAGCTCCTTTATAAGCCTGTCGCTCCCCTCCTCATATGCCCATGTCTGATGAAGCATAATCCTCGCCTTTGGCGCATGAATATAAACATAGTCAGCAAGAGCATTAAGATACGGCTGATATGTGTTATAGTCAAAGCTCTCATGGCTTACCTGCTGTAGGGTTACAATATCCCATACATCGCTTTTAAGTGCCTCACGAACAGATACTTTTATTCCCGTATCACAGCCGTTAAACTCAAAGCCGTAATCCTTGGCATCGTTATGAATATTTACATAATGTCTGTACAAAGAACATCCGCCGATATATAAATTTACTACCTTCATATCCACCTGCCCGCTTTTTGCTATGCCGTGTAAATATCTGGTTGCATCCTGCGAGAAGCTGTTACCTATGCTTAAAATCTTCATTTATCTGTCCCCCTATTTTAATATACTTTATCAGCCTTCTCTTTTGATCTGACTTGGGCTCTTGCCCATCATCTTTTTATAGACCTTTGACAGGTGAGCCTGTGATGAAAAGCCTAATATTTCAGCCGTTTCTGTAACGCTTTTTCCATCATTCAAAAGCTCGGTTGCGGAATTT
>JAFSXU010000029.1 GCA_017443895.1 Clostridia bacterium | reverse complement strand
GTTTAGCGGTGTAAATGGGTATCGAAATTTGTAGGGGAGGGTTTCCATGCCCTCCCGTTCCCAATATGCGTTGTCGGGGATGCGGACAGGCACAGAGACCTGTCCCTACAACCCATACCAATTTACGATTTCGCATTGGTATGCTAAACCAAAATTTATCTGTATAACAACAAAAACGGCTGCTAAAAACAGCCGTTTTTTCTTTGACATATCAGTTGGGGTTGTATGTCATAATATATAAAAGTTTATATATTATTGAAATAATGCAGCAGCATCAGCAACAGCATCAGCTTGGCTGCTCAAATGCGTATCACCTTCTATAATAAAGTCGTCTGCTACGCTTGCGCAGAGAATGTTCTCGCCATCAAATGACATAACCTCCATATCCGGAGTTTCGTATCTTTCTAATTTCATTATCCATTTACCTCCGATCATCAATTATGGTTATACTGATTTATAGTTGCTTCCTTGACATCAGACCAAACATGGTTACCATTGATGACAATATAAGATATTGCATAAATTGGTGTAGAGAAATTGTTTCTCTCAGCAGTAAATTCAGCCACATCTCTTAAATCGGCATCAAAGCTTGTTGCTGCACCTAACCCAGCAGTTTCATTACGCTTAACATTTGAATTCTCTATACCTTCGCCATTAAGTGAGAAATATGTACCGTATTCTGTTACTATATCGGTTGTATTTACAGTTGTAAGGAAACGGATATTACCTAAGCCGTTTGTTGAACTGATAAATGCATCAACACCTGTAATTTCAACAGCTTCAAGTGATGAAACAAGAAAATCACTAAAGTGTCTAACTGTTACGGTTACGGTATATGCACCTGCATTACCGTCTACATTGCATATTTTAACATCATCTTCAAAGCCCTCACTCTTGTGAGTTACCTTTACCTTACCATTGTTTACCAATTCATCAGGTACCGGAAGAGTAATGTTAAATTCTGCGTTTTCAGCCAATGCATCATTGCCAATTTCCACAGTTTTTACTTCGTCATTATTAACAGAAATCTTAGCAACCGGGTGTACCTCATATGTGATAGTGTTATCTACAACAGCAGGATTATTGTCACCACGGACTATTTCGATACTAACATTTATTGTAGTTTCATCAGTAGCTTTAACTGCTTCACTGATAACCTCATTCATGTCAAACTTGCTGATTTCAGTATTAGCTACTGTGCTATTAACAGTTTTTACATTAACAGTCATTGTTGCGCCTGTTGCAAGTGTCTGATTATTACTGCCAACCACCGCTTTTGTTGCCGTATATGTAGCGTCATAGCCTTCTGCTGCGGTCGTTTCTGGAGCAAGTGTGTTAGTCACAACCCTTCCTACTGTAAATGTGCCGTTATCGGTGTCTACAGCCTCATAGCCGTCTTTTACATAGTACTCCTCGAAGTCATCGAGATCCCATGTTTCTGATGGGTATGTGTATACATAATAGTATGTAGTAGCACCAACATTATAATATGCGATTACATACTGTCCTTGGGTATATCCTTTTTCCTGTACAAATGCTTGTGCGTCAGATTCACTATCAAATTTTTCTTGAAATTTCCAACCACAATAATTAAATGTGCCGCCTGTTATATCTTCGCCGGTCCCATAGGTTGAGGTAAAATATCCAATTTTACCGTCAGTTATATTTATTTCTGATGCACTTGTTGGATCTATATTTAAATTAACACCATCAACGCTACCACCCGATATACTCAATTTTACACCAGAGCCATATGTCGGTGAATTTGTACTAATAGCATCAGTGGGTTTTTCTCTATTATTATAAGCAATCGTTCCACCGGTTATGTTTATTTCGGGAATATACGCCTTACTTTGATAGTCTATCCAAACTGGCTTATAACCCTTTATAATTCCACCATTGACATTTAATTTGACAATTTCTCCGTTTGTTTTAAAAGTAACGCATCTTATAGCCGGCATTCCCCAGTTGTAGATTTCTCCGCCATTTATTGTACAGGTAGTTACTTTATTAGGATCAGCCGAATTTGTATAGTTATCAATAGGAAATACAATACCTCCCTCTGTCTGTTTAGCTGCAATCAGACCTCCGTTAATTGTAAGACTACCTTTGTTTGTAATCGCATTCTGTCCGTATCCATAGTTACCATCCGGCTTTCCTGCATAGAAAACTATTTTTGCACCTGTATAACTATCCAGCTGCGCTATTGCGTCACTACTATTGGTTACATCAATGTCAGGCATGACGCTATTTGCACTATCATTTATCGTCAATGTACCTTCATTGCAAATCATTTGTGATGAGTTTGGTTTGATTGTAGTTCCTATAATCGAATGCCCTGCAAGATCAAGGACAACATTCTGCCCACTCGTTATAGTCAAAGCACTGGTTTCATTAAACTCACCCAAATCAATATCGTCAATAAGTCTGATTGTTGTTGCTGTTCCGTCGGTCGGTACAGCTGCAATAGCTTCTGCTAAACTTGCATACTCTGTGCTATCGATTTTGGCTACATTTCCCTCTGCCATTACGGGCACGGTTAAGAGCCCGATAGACATTGCCATTGCTACAAGCAATGCCAAGAGTTTTTTAGTTTTCATGTTCTCTTTTCCTCCATATTATTTATTTTTTTGGTCTAAAATCCAATGCTATTACCCCAGCATGTTGCATTTTCCCTGATACCATTCTAACATAGCAAATCTATCCTGTCAATGCTATTTACCTAAACTTTTCAGCATTTGGTTACTATTTTTTTATTTGCAGTATAAAAACCGCGCCGAGCACAAGCAAAATGCCCGCAATTTGGAACAGGGATATTTCCTCGCCTATAACAACAGTACCCAAAACCGTTGCAACAACAGGCTCAACGCACGCCATAACTGCGGCGTTTGACGACGGCATTTTTGATAATCCGTATGTATACAGAAGATACGGCAGGAGTCCGCAAAATACGGCATACATTAAAAACCAAAAAACCGCTGATGTATCGTCTGCATACATTATAAAGTCCTGCCAATTTACAAACGGAACGGAGAACAAAAACGCAAACACGAATGTATAGAAGGTTACTGTCAAGGAATGGTATTTTTTCACAGCAACGGCACCGAATATACTATACAGAGCATAGCAAAATCCCGACATAAGCCCCGATACAATTCCCAAAGCCCCTGCCTTTGAAAATCCGCAAATCAAGACACACCCGCAAAATGCGCCGACTACGGCTATAATTTTTGTTAAATTCAATTTCTCTTTAAAGAACAGCGCCGCCATAACCGTAACAAAAACGGGGGAGGTATACAAAAGCACAACCGCCGTTGACATAGATGTTAAACGGATTGCGTTTGTATAAAATACGGTATATGCGCCGAAGCTTACAACGCCCGTTCCCAAAAACAGCCAAATATCACGGATATTTATTTTAAAAAGCTCTTTGCCCTTTACAAATATGCAGATAAGCAGTCCAATTGCCGATACAAGGCTCCTGACCGCCAAAAGCTCAAATGCCGTTGTGTTTGGCAGTCTGTTTACAAATATTCCTATAAAACCCCACATTGACGCGCCCAAAAGCACGCATAATGTGGGGATATAATTCTTATTCAACGAAATTCCTCCAATATATAATCAAAAATCTTATCCGCTACCTCTGATTTTGACATTTTGGGCAGTGGTATTTCCTTATCCTTTGTTATAACGGTTACAATATTTGTGTCCATACCAAAGCCTGCGCCCTCGTCGTTTAGGTTATTGCAGACTATCATATCAAGGTTTTTCTTTCTTAGCTTCTGTCTTGAATTTTCAAGCACATTCTCCGTTTCCATGGAAAATCCGCATATAAACTGTCCGTCTTTTCTATGCTCTGAAACAGCCGACAGAATATCCTGCGTTTTTATAAGCTCTATTGACATATCGGTATCGGATTTTTTTATCTTGTCCTTTGCCGTGGTTTTTGGCGTATAGTCGGCAACCGCCGCCGCAGATACATAAATGTCAAAGTCAAGCCGTTCCATAACCGCCTTATACATATCGTCTGCACTGCTAACATGAACAACCTCTACACAGTCGGGGAATTTAACCTTTGTTTCGCCCTTTATAACTGTAACATCTGCACCTCGCATTGTGGCGGACTTTGCAAGGGCGAGTCCCATTTTTCCGCTTGAATGGTTTGTTATATACCGTACAGGGTCAATTGCCTCCTTTGTTGCGCCTGCGGTTATTAAAACACGCTTACCCAATAAATCCTTGGTATGGGAAAGCTCCGTTAAAATCCGCTCAAAAAGCACTTCCTCGCTTACCAGTCTGCCGTCGCCCATATCGCCGTTTGCAAGCATACCCGTATCGGGCCCTATAAACTCATAGCCGTATGCCTTTAGCTTTTTGATGTTATCCTCTACAATTTCGTTATGGTACATATTATGGTTCATGGCAGGCGCAATGATTTTCTTACAGGTACACGCCATAACGGTGGTTGTAAGCATATCATCGGCAATGCCCGATGCAATCTTTCCGATTACATTCGCCGTTGCAGGCGCAATCATAACAAGGTCGGCGCGCTTTGCAACAGACACATGCTCAACACTGTATGTAAAGTTTCTATCAAATGTGTCGGTAAGGCACTTGTTCTTTGTAAGCGTTTCAAATGTGAACGGAGTTATGAAATTCTGTGCGTTTTTTGTCATTATGACCTGTACATCTGCCCCTGCTTTTATTAACATTCTTGCAAGATTTGGCATTTTATATGCCGCAATTCCTCCCGTTACACCTAATACGATAAATTTACCTTTTAGCATGGCTTTCTCCTATTTTAATAAGTTATAGACTTCGTTTCTCAATTCGTGATCTGTGTCAAACAGTCCGCGAATGGCGGCGGTTCTCGTTTTTGCACCGCTCTTTTTAATGCCCCTTGCCGTCATACAGCTATGCTCGCCCTCAACTATTACGATAACATCCTCCGTATCGCAGACTTTTTGTATAATCTCGGCAATATCGGAGCAGATACGCTCCTGGAGCTGTAGCCTTTTTGCGACCATATCGCAAATTCGGGCAATCTTTGAAAGGCCGATAACCTTGCCGTTTGGGATATAGCCTACATGACAGCGCATATTGTACATAAGCGCCAAATGATGCTCGCAGTATGAAAACACCTCAATATCCTGCACAAGCACCAAATCACGGTTTTGCTCCGTTTCAAAGCATTTGTTAAACATTTGGGCAATCTCGTCATTTGTATAGCGCATTCCCTCAAAAACCTCGTCGCACATTCTTGCAACACGGTCGGGAGTTTCCAATAAACCCTCACGGTTGGGATCGTCGCCTAATTCCTCTAAAATTATGCGTATTGCCTCTTTTATTCTCTCATGATTAAATTCTTTTTTCATATTATGTTCCTTTCAATATCGGGATTGTAAATTTTGGTTATCGGGGTAATATCTAATGTTATTGTAGGGCAGGGGCTTGCTCCTGCCGTTGTATACGGTATCAGGGATGCGGTTGGAGCAAGCCCCAACCCTACGACCATACCAATTTACGATTTTGCACTGATACGCCAAACCCAAATTTTTGCCCTTACACGCCTCGTTTATTTGGATCCCATATATATTTATGTATCTGTAACTGCACCCGTACATTGTGCAATTCCTTATTTTCCAAAATATCGGCTACAAGCTGTTCGGGTGAATAATCTGAAAATACGGCGCCTGCAAAAAGGTGTGGTAAATTATCACCGTAAAATGCGGTAAGCTCTTTTGTAACCTCACGCATTTTATTTACATCATCGTCATTTCCGACAACGAATTTTACAACATCGTTTTTTGTGAGATTTTTAAAATTCTCCCAAAGCATTTTATCCTCTTCACCGCTTGACGGGAGCTTATAGTCAACGGTAAAAAACATATTCTCCATACGAAACGGACGAATGTCCACCGCGCCGTTTGTTTCGATATTTACCTCGATACCCTTGTCCGTAAGCGCAAAAATCAAATCTTTTACATCTTTATGTATTAACGGCTCACCGCCCGTTAGGGTAACATATTTAAAATGCACACGCTCCAAAATTTCGGGAATTGTCATTTCCTCAAACTCACAGCTATCAGGCGATATGGCATACTTTGTATCGCAATAGCCACACCTTAAATTACAGCCTGCAAGACGGATAAATGTTACCGCTTGTCCTGTGCGTATGCCCTCGCCGTCAATGCTGTCAAATATCTCTACTACTTTCATCTAAACCCTTTCTCAATCCTTTGTATAAGTAGCTACATTATCTGTACTTTCCTGTACATCAACCCTGTAGCAATACGGCTCCAACTCATCACAGATATATTTTGCGATATTTTCGGCGGTCGGGTTAAAGTCCACAACCTCGTTTATTACCTTGTGGTCGAACTTGTCCTGTATGCGTTGTTTGATATGGGTAAAGTCCATTACCATACCGTTTTTGTCAAGTGTTTTTGACCTTAAATAAATATCAATTATCCAGTTATGACCGTGAAGGTTGGTGCATTTTGAGTCATAGTCAAGCGTGAGCTTATGCGCCGCACTTATTTCTATTCTTTTTCTTACCTCGTACATTATCATTCTCCATATATTGCACCGTACCGGTGCATGATTTGCCCGTCGGCATGAATTGAAAACCGTTGGTTTTCATGAATTGTGCCAAAGGCACATTATTGAAGAAAAATCGAAGATTTTTCCTCCATAATTATTCATTATTCATCATTCATTATTCATTAATTTATACTCTCTATAGCCTCTGCTCCTTAACTTACAGGCAGGGCAGTTTCCACAGCCCTCGCCTATAATTCCGTTATAGCAGGTAAGCGTTTTATTATACACTGTATCAAGCACGCCCAATTTATCCGCCAGCTCCCAGGTCTCGGCCTTTGTAAGCCACATAAGCGGAGTATATATACAGAAATTATAGTCCATTGCAAGGTTCATGGTAACATTTAGCGATTTTATAAAAATATCCCTGCAATCGGGGTAGCCTGAAAAATCCGTTTCACAAACTCCCGTTACAAGATTTTTTATACCGTGAGTTTTTGCATAAATTCCTGCATAGGTTAAAAACAGCATATTCCTGCCCTCAACAAGCGTATTTGGAGGAGTGTCCTCAGGCTTTTCTGTATCAACCTCAATATCCGACCTTGTAAGCGCGTTTGCGCTAAGCTCGTTTATAATGGGCGTGTTGATTACTGTGTATTCTACACCTGCATTTTTACAAATCTCACTTGCACATTCAAGCTCCAATTTATGCCTTTGACCGTAGTCAAAGCCTATTGCCGATACATTTTCTTTTCCGAATTTATCTATCGCCCAGAACAGGCAGGTTGTGCTGTCCTGTCCGCCCGATAATACTACCAATGTTTTATTGTTCATTATTTCTCTCCTAAAGACTCAAACAGTCTTTTCTTTGCAATTTGTTCGTATTCTGTGCCTTTCATGCCGTAGTTTGCAAACGGATAGATTGAAATTCCGCCCCTTGGCATAAACACACCCTTGACCTCCAAATACTTTGGCTCCATCAATTTTACAAGGTCTTTCATTATTATATTTACGCAGTCTTCATGGAAATCGCCCTGATTTCTGAAGCTGAAAAGGTAGAGCTTTAGCGATTTTGACTCGACCATTTTCTCATTCGGGATATAGTTAATATAAATATGCGCAAAATCGGGCTGTCCCGTTATGGGGCAAAGCGATGTAAATTCGGGGCAGTCAAATGTTACCATATAATCGTTTTCGGGGTGCTTGTTTATAAATGTTTCAAGTACCTCGGGCGAATATGTGTCTCTATATTCCACACCACGGTTTCCAAGCAGTGTTAAATCCTTTGTTTCTTCCTTAGTTCTTGGCATTTTATTTCTCCTCTAACCATTTTAGTTTCTTTTGGCAAGACTCACGCATTATTCTTTGCAGCTCGTCAACATCTTCATTTTCCGTTGCGACCGCCATTTTTTCAAGGCTTTCTTCCATTTCACGGATACGCTTTACAAGCTCTGTCTTATTTTCAATAAACAGCTCGCTCCACATTACCTCGTTTATTTTTGCAACCCTTGTGCAGTCCCTTAACGACCCTGCGCTAAAATAAGTTGAGCGCTCAATCATGGGGTTATCGCAAAGCGCAACCGCAACAACATGCATAAGCTGTGATGTATATGCGATGATTGCATCGTGTTCATGCGGTGTTGTCGTTACGACATTTGAACAGCCGATATATTTTGCCAGATCCCGCACAAGCTCGACGCTTTTGGGGTTATTATCCTTTGTCGGGGTTATTAAAAATGAAGCGTTATCAAACAATGTGTCGGTTGATGATTTATATCCGCCGACCTCCCTGCCTGCCATTGGGTGCGCGCCGACAAAGTCAACGGTTTTGGGTAAAATCTCACGCATATTATCGACCATAAACTGCTTTACGCCCGATACATCAGAAATTACCGCCCCGTCTTTTATTACATCAAGGCTTTCCTTAACCTTTTCGATATTAAGCTTTGGATAAAGGCAGAGGATTATTAAATCCGCCCCCGAAAACGCCTCCCTTGCATCGGTATAACCCTCGTCAATCACACCGTCACGAAGCGCTAAGTCAAGCGCCTCTTTGGATCTGTTATATGCAACGATTTGAGAGTCTTTAAAACCTCGTAACCGCCGTGCTATTGATCCGCCTATTAAACCAAGTCCTATAATTGCAATTCTCATTTTTTTTAAATTCCTTATATTCTAATCTTTGAAAAATCTCCGATTTTTCTACCATAATTATTCACTATTCACTATTCATTATTCATTACAATGGTCGAACCTCACCATTGTCTATTCTATCACAAAAGTTTTGGTTTGTGAACAGAAATTTACTAATAAAATATTAAATTTAGTTTAAAGTTTGGTTTTCGGATTGATATTTTTGTTATATAATGGTACAATGTATCCTGTATAATTATGACTTCTGATAATTTTAGCGGAGAATAACTATGTTTTTAGCAGATAACTGGAAAGATTATATTTTAATAGACGCCTCTGACGGCGAAAAGCTGGAGTATTGGGGGGAATACCTCCTGCGCCGTCCCGACCCGTTGGCGGCATGGTCAAAAAGATATGAAAAATCGCTTTGGACAAAGACCGACGCGACCTATCACAGGTCAAACACGGGCGGAGGCAAATGGCAGTTTTTTAACAAGAACCTACCCGAAAGGTGGACAATAAATTACGGAGATTTGGTATTTAACATAAAGCCTATGGGCTTTAAGCATACAGGTCTGTTCCCCGAACAGGCAACAAACTGGGACTGGTTTGGAAATCTCATAAAAAAGGCAAACCGACCTATAAGAGTTTTAAACCTCTTTGCATACACAGGCGGTGCAACCGTTGCGGCGCTTTATGCAGGGGCGGAGGTTGTGCATGTTGATGCATCAAAGGGCATGGTTACCTGGGCAAAGGAGAATGTTATATCCTCAGGGCTCGGGGATAAGAGTATCAGGTACATTGTTGACGATGTTAAAAAGTTTGTAATGCGTGAACAGCGCAGGGGAAGAACTTACGATGCTGTAATTATGGATCCGCCCTCCTACGGCAGAGGTCCTAACGGCGAGGTCTGGAAGATTGAAAACGAATTATATCCGCTTGTGTGCGAGTGTACAAAGCTGTTATCGGATAATCCGCTGTTTTTCCTTATAAATTCATACACGACAGGACTTAGCGCGCAGGTGCTTACAAATATTCTTAAAATGACTGTCGCAGAAAAATTCGGCGGAAAAATTGACTCTGACGAGGTAGGTCTTAAAATGAAGTCAAGCAATTTAATTCTTCCGTGCGGAATTTCGGGACGATGGGAGAATAATAAGTAATAGGTAATAGTGAAGAGTGAAGAGGTATGGGAGAAAAATCTTCGATTTTTCTTTGATTATGTGCCAACAGGCACAATTCATGCACCGATAAGGTGCAATTCATGAAAACCAACGGTTTTCAAATCATGCCAACAGGCACAATTCGTGCCGTCAGGCAATTCCATGAAAGGGAAATTTTACATTGTTAGAAACCATAAATTTAAGATTTGAGTTCCGTGACGAGGATCTTGAAACGGGAGAAATTCTGACCGACGAGATTTTACACGGAATAGACTTAAAAATTGAAAAGGGCTCGTTTGTAACCGTTTTAGGGCATAACGGAAGCGGAAAATCTACGCTTGCAAAGCATTTTAATGCAATCCTTACGCCGTCATCGGGCAATGTTTTGGTGGGCGGTTTAAATACTCGTGATACAAAAAATGTGTTTGACATACGCAAAAGGTGCGGTATGGTGTTCCAAAACCCCGATAATCAGATAGTTGCGGCGATTGTTGAAGACGAGGTTGCGTTTGCGCCCGAAAATCTTGGCATAGATCCCAAAATTATAAGGGAAAGAGTCGATGCCTCATTAAAAGCGGTAGAAATGTATGACTATATGCATTCTCAAACCTCAAAGCTATCGGGCGGACAAAAGCAAAGGGTTGCAATAGCGGGAGTGCTTGCAATGGAGCCTGAATGTATCGTGCTTGACGAGCCGACAGCCATGCTTGACCCAAGGGGCAGGCGTGAGGTGATAAGCACAATAAAACGGCTTAACAAGACCAAGAATATGACGGTGGTTTTAATAACGCATTATATGGACGAGGCGGTGCAATCGGACAGAACGGTTGTTATAGACGACGGAAAAGTGGTGCTTGACGGAACGCCAAAAGAGGTATTTTCGCATATTGAAACGCTTGATAAGATAGGTCTTGACATTCCGCAGGTTACACGGCTTATGTATAAGCTCCGCCAAGACGGATTTGATGTACCCGAATGTATAACGGTTGACGAGGCAAAGCAGGCGATTTTGAATATTTTAGGGAAAAGAAAATGATAAAGGTAAAGAATTTAAACTACATATACCAAGAGGGAATGCCCGACCAAAGACAGGCATTATTTGACATTTCGCTTGATTTTGACGACGGGAAAATTTATGCGATTATCGGGCATACGGGGAGCGGAAAATCGACGCTTATAGAGCATTTTAACGGACTTGTCCGCCCCACAAGCGGAAAGATTTATATAGATAATTCAGACATTACGGACAAGAAAACAAAGTTTTCAGATATACGAAAATCGGTAGGGCTTGTGTTTCAGTACCCCGAATACCAGCTATTTGAAGAAACGGTGTATCTTGACATTGCGTTTGGGCCGAAGAATTTGGGGCTTTCAAAGGAAGAAATTGACACTCGTGTAAGATATGCCGCAAGGCTCCTTGATATTGACGAGAGGCTGTTTCAAAAATCGCCGTTTGAGTTATCGGGCGGACAAAAGCGCAGGGTTGCAATAGCAGGTGTGCTTGCAATGCGACCGAGCGTTTTAATACTTGATGAGCCAACGGCAGGTCTTGACCCCAGGGGCAGGGAGAAGATTTTAAAAATCATAAAAAATCTGCATACAGAAAACCCGAAAATGATAATTATTTTCGTTTCACATTCTATGGAGGATGTGGCAAAAACGGCGGATGAGGTAATTGTCCTTAACAAGGGCAGGATTTGTATGAGTGGCTGTGTTGATGAAGTTTTTAAACATTCCGAAACACTGCAAAGTATCGGGCTTGACATTCCCGAGATTTCAAAGCTTATGCATGAGCTTAGCGTTTTGGGTGTGCCTGTAAATCCCGATATATACACAATAGACGGGGCATATGATAATATTAAAAAAATCTTATTGGAGACAAATAACTGATGTTTAAAGATATTATAATCGGTCAGTATATAAATGCAGACAGCGTTTTGCACAGGCTTGATCCGAAAATAAAAATAATATTGACAGTTTTATATGTTGTGGTTTTGTTTATCATACGGGGCAGTGTATCCTATGTATTGTTTGCCCTGATGACGCTTTGTCTTGTACTGATGAGCAATATTAAACCGAAGGTTTTTATAAAAGGTCTAAAGCCCTTGGTATTTATCATAATTTTTACGGCGGTTATGAATTTGTTGCTTACCCCCGGTACGGTAATGGTACGGTTTTGGATTTTTAAAATAACATATGAGGGAATAAGGTCGGCGGTTATTATGTTTACAAGGCTTGTGCTTTTAGTAACGGGGACATCGCTCCTTACGCTTACCACCTCGCCTCTAAAATTAACGGATGCGATTGAAACGCTTTTATCGCCCTTGTCGCATATAAAGGTACCTGCGCACGAAATTGCGATGATGATGAGCATTGCCATACGGTTTATCCCGACGCTTGCGGACGAAACGGACAAAATTCAAAAGGCGCAGACCTCACGAGGCGCGGATTTTCAATCGGGGAACATCATAACACGGGCAAGGGCAATGATACCTCTTTTGGTACCGCTTTTTATATCGGCTTTCAGGCGTGCAGACGAGCTTGCAACGGCAATGGACTCACGCTGTTACAATGCCACGATAAAACGCACAAAGCTAAATACATCAAGGATAGGGAAAGCCGATATTTCATATGCGTTGGTATTTATATGTACAAATATCATAATTATAATGTTTGGCTATATAATATAAGGAAAAGAAAATGAATATAAGATTGGATTTACAGTATGACGGGACAAATTACCACGGCTGGCAGACACAGCCAAATGCCATAACGGTGCAATCGGTAATTACCCGTGCAATTGCGACGCTCACAGCCGAGCGGATAAACCTTATAGGCTGCGGAAGAACGGACGCAAAGGTACACGCGATAAATTATACCGCAAACTTTGAAACAAACACAACCATTCCCATATCCCAGCTTCCCTATGCAATAAACTCGCATCTTCCAAATGATATTGTTATAAAGCGTGCGACGCTTGTTGATGATAATTTCCGGGCAAATCAGAGCGCAAAGAAAAAGACCTATGTATACAGGGTGCTAAACTCCGAGTTTCCCGACGCCTTTTTAACCAACTATACATGGCATTACAAGTATGATTTAGACATCGGGAAGATGAAAACGGCGGCGCGCGAATTTTTGGGCGAGCATGATTTTGTCGGGTTTGCCTCGGCTGGGTTTTCGGTAAAAACAACGGTGCGCACGATTTATTCACTTGATATTTCCAAAAATGATGATATAATTGAGTTTGAAATTTGCGGAAACGGATTTTTATATAATATGGTACGCATAATTACAGGCACTCTCGTTAATATGGGAAACGGCAGGCTTGACTATACAAAAGCAGGTGAGATAATCGCCTCCTGCGACAGGGAAAGGGCAGGGATAACCGCTCCGCCGCAGGGCTTATTCTTAAAGGAGGTTTTCTATTGATGGACGATAAGTTTGAAAATGACGGACTTGGTGAGGATATTGAAAATTTAATAGATTTCGGCGATGAGGAAGTACCTGCTGACACACAAAGCTCTGACGACCTTGGCGAAACAAAAGTCATAGGCGATTTGCCGATTGATGCCGATATTGAAAGCGATACGGAGGAAATTACAGATATTCCCGAGGAAATTACTGATAATGCCGACGCTGATTATGAGGTCGAAGATACCGACGATATTGACGGCTATGAGGATGCAGAGGATATCGGCGACAATGATAGCTCTGCGGATATTGATGATATTGAAGATATAGAGGATTTATCAGAGCTTGACGGCATTGATTTATCCGAGCTTGACGATGTTAGTCTTAACGAGCTTGAGGAAACCCCAAAAAAGCCAAAATCAAAGGCTGTAAAGATTATACGGCGGATTTTGGTTACGGTATTTGTAATATTGTTTGCGTTTAAGTTTATAACAACGGATACGGGCTTAATCGGAACATACAAAAAGAATTTTGCGCACAACTGCGAGCTTATAGCAGGGTATTTTAATAAAACAAAAAATGTTATTTCCGAGGAAAACCCCGAGGGTGAGGAGGAAGTAACATACTCGCTTGAGAGCGAGAATGTACCCGAAACAGACACATCAATTGAGGATCACCAAAAGCAGGTTGAGGCAAGCCAAAAGGCGCAGAAGAAAGAGGAGCGGAACATCTCATACAATACCGATGTCAAGAAATCGGTTATTATTCCGTATGCATATGCAAACGAGTCGGTATATGCAAGGCTTGATGACGGGCTTGTATGTGCGGCGACAAACTACCTTTGCTATATAAATTCAGACGGTAAAAAAGAATGGGAGCTTACCACATCTGTTATCGACCCGATAATTTCGGTTGCGGATAACTATATCCTTATTGCGCAAAACGGAGGCAGAAAGCTATGCCTTTATGATGAGGATAAGCTCTTATACGACACCGACTGTGAGGAGAATATCCTTGGCGCAAATGTGTCGGCAAGGGGGGACTGCGTGCTTGTAACGGCAAAGGATTTATACAAGGGCGCAATATACGCCTATAACAAAAGCGGACAAAAAATTTACGGCTGGTCATCGGGCAGTGACAGCGTACTGTCTGCGGCAATTTCACCGTCGTCAAGGGATATTGCGGTTACTCTTTTAAATACCGATAATGAAATTGTATCAAGCGTTCAGGTGTTTGACATAACAAAGACAACTCCTAAATCAACAACAAAATATGCAGATACTGCTTTATTTGATGTTTTGTATATTGATAATACCATTTGCGCATTTGGCGATAACTCACTTGTGGGGGTATCACAAAGCGGAAAGACCTTGTATGATTTAAGGTTTGACCAATCGCCCATAAGCCATTATGCAATTGATAACGGCAAAAATACTCTGCTCACACTTGATAACGACAATGTGCCGATGCTTGGAATTTTTAAGGGCGGTAAGCAAAAAAAGATGCTTGCCGTATCTGAAATGCCAAATTATATTGATATAAGCTCAAACCGCATTTTATATAATATGGGCAGAGATGTAATATTGTCAAAGCCAAACGGCAGGGGCGCATCAAAGTACACCGCAGGTATGGATGTAAGAAACCTGATCTTGATAAATTCAAAGACTTTCTTTATCACATATTCAAACAGTGTGGAGCTGGTTAAGTTTTAGGAGACAATCCAAACGCCTGTAACAGGCTGAATGAGTTTTGATGCAGAACGGACAAAACTCATCCGACGGCGTATGTGTATACTCCGAGTGGTGAGTTTTGTTCGTAATGAAATGTTCTGCGCAAAAGGCATCAGCCTACGAAAAAGTTTAAGGGAGATAGAAATGTATGTACGGAATTTCAGCGGCCATAATTTTAGATATAATACTTGTTCTTTTGCTGTCAACATCAATCGTGATAGGTGCGCACAGGGGACTTTTAAAGTCGTTTTGGAAGGTAATATCGTTGGTGCTTACGATTTTTTTGGTATTCACATTTAAAACTCCGTTTTCAAGCGTGCTTTCACAAACCTCGGTGTCGGATAAGATTTACTCGTCAATAAGCGAGAAAATTACGCCCGTGTTCTCCGACAGTCTTAATAACGGAGAAAAAATAAGCCTGTCACAGAAAAAGGAAATTGCATCTACCTTGCATCTTCCGACGGTTGTTGTGGCACAGGTGCTGTCCGATTATGATGCGCAGGCGGTAACGATAGGCTCAAACCGTGCCATAAACCGTGCGGTTGACAATATCGCAAGGTCTATAACCATGCTTATTATGGGATTTATATCGGCAGTTTTACTGTTTATCCTGATAAAAATACTGCTTTTTATCCTGTATCATATCCTAAACGCCATGTCAAAGCTACCTGTAATCCACGGCACAAACCATTTTTTAGGAATGATGGCAGGGCTTTTAAATTCCCTCTTTATTATTTATATTGTTTGTGCTATAATATCGTTTATAGCAACGGATAATTCGTCTGTGTACCAGATGATAGAGGAGACTTACATAGTTAAATATTTTTATAATTATAATATTCTATTACAATTATTCATGAAAGCATAAAGGAGGAAAAGATTATGTACAGTGATATTGTGAAAAAGGGTCTTGAAAAGACTCCGCATCGTTCACTTTTTAAAGCGGCAGGCTTTACCGATGAAGAGATAAGCCGTCCTTTAATTGGTGTAGTTTCTGCAAAAAATGATGTAATACCGGGGCATGTGCACCTGGATAAAATCGCCGAGGCGGTAAAAACAGGAGTAAAAATTGCAGGCGGAACACCGATAGAGTTCCCTGCAATAGGCGTTTGTGACGGTATAGCAATGGGACATATAGGAATGAAATATTCGCTTGCATCCCGTGAGCTTATCGCAGACTCAATTGAGGCAATGAGCTTAGCGCACGGCTTTGATGCGCTTGTACTTATCCCGAACTGCGACAAGATTGTACCTGGTATGGTTATTGCGGCGGCAAGACTTAATATCCCTGCAATCGTTGTATCGGGCGGTCCGATGCTCTCGGTTAATTTCAAGAACAAATTCCGTGACTTGAACACTGCATTTGAGGCGGTTGGAGCGTTCAAGGCAGGTCAGATAAATGAGGACGAGCTTTTGGAGCTTGAAGAGGCGGCATGTCCGTCATGCGGATCATGCTCGGGTATGTTTACGGCAAATTCCATGAACTGCTTATGTGAGGTTTTGGGTATGGCTCTCCCCGGTAACGGTACAATCCCTGCGGTATATTCAGAGCGTATCAGACTTGCAAAGCACGCAGGTATGAAGATTATGGAGCTTTTGGAGAAAAATATAAGACCAAGAGATATTATAACTCCCGATTCACTCTATAACGCATTGAGAGTTGATATGGCGCTTGGCTGTTCGACAAACTCAATGCTACACCTGCCTGCAATCGCATACGAGGCAGATGCGCCTATTACACTTGACTATGCAAACGAAATTTCAAAGGAAACACCTAATCTTTGCCACTTGGCACCCGCAGGCGAGCATCATATTCAGGACTTATACGCAGCAGGCGGTGTAACGGCTGTTATGAACGAGCTTTCAAAGCGTGATTTATTAAAGCTTGACACTATTACCGTAACAGGCAAGACTCAGGGCGAGAACATAAAAGATCACCCTGTACTTGACTACAGCGTTATAAGACCGATTGACAATCCGTACTCAACCACAGGCGGTATTGCGGTATTAAAGGGTAATCTTGCCGTTGACGGCTCGGTTGTAAAGAGAAGTGCCGTAGCTCCCGAAATGCTTCAGCATGAGGGACCTGCAAAGGTATTTGACAGCGAGGAAGAGGCAATTGATGCAATTTACAAGGGTAAAATTGTAAAGGGCGATGTTGTTGTTATCCGCTACGAAGGACCAAAGGGCGGACCGGGTATGCGTGAGATGTTATCACCTACATCTGCAATCTGCGGTATGGGACTTGACAAGGATGTTGCGCTTATCACAGACGGCAGATTTTCAGGCGCTACAAGAGGTGCTGCAATCGGACATGTTTCGCCTGAGGCTGTTGACGGAGGTCCTATTGCGTTTATCAAGGACGGAGATATTATTCAGATTGATATTGATAAATGCGAGCTTAACTTAAAGGTTTCTGATGAGGAGCTTGCAAAGAGAAAAGAGGGCTGGACACCTAACGAGCCTAAAGTAAAAACAGGCTATTTAAGAAGATATGCAAAGCTTGTTTCATCAGGTATCCAGGGCGCAGTAATGCTCAAGGACTAAAACTCTTGATTTCGTTTCTGATATGAATTTTGGTTTATATGCGTAAATGGGTATCGAAATTTGTAGGGGAGGGTTTCCATGCCCTCCCGTTCCCAATATGCGTTGTCGGGGATGCGGACAGGCACAGAGACCTGTCCCTACAACCCATACCAATTTACGATTTCCCATTGGTATGCTAAACCAAAATTTATCTGATTTTCCTTCAAAAAATCCCATTAAATTGTGTAATAACTCAATACGGTTTTATTTTGGTACAGAAAAAAATATAAATATAAGGAGAGCAAAAAATGTTTCGTAAAATGCGAAGATTTAAGCAGGAGATTTCAAAGGACGAGTGTATAGAAATTTTAAAATCCCAAAAAAGGGCGGTTTTGTCCGTTATCGGTGATGACGGGTACCCATACAGTGTGCCGATAAATTTTTACTATAACCCGGACGATGGGAAGATATATTTCCATTCGGCAATGTCGGGGCATAAGATTGATGCGATAAAAGCGTGTGATAAGGTATGCTTTACGACCTATACAGACGGCGTGCAAAAGGAGGACTGGTCGTATCATGTTAAAAGCGTTATCGTATTTGGCAGAGCGTTTGAGGTGGAGGATCAAGAATTTGTAAAGGAAACGGCAAAGAAATTTGCAATGAAGTATTACCCCAAAAACGAGGAAAAGGAAGTTGACGAGGATATTGCAAAGAATATGCCGAGAATGAAATTTATCGGCATAGAAATAGAGCATATGACGGGGAAGCGTGTCCACGAGAAATAAATTTTGGTTTATAGGTGTAAATGGGTATCACAATTTGTAGGGGAGGGTTTCCATGCCCTCCCGTTCCCAGTATGCATTATCGGGGATACGGGCAGGCACGGAGACCTGCCCCTACAACCCATACCAATTTACCGTAATCAAAATGATACGCTAAACCCAAATTTACACCCAAGGAGAGAATTTATGAATGACGAATTAACAAAGCAGGATATTGAAAAAATCAAGGAAGAAATCGAATACCGAAAAGCCGTTAAACGGCACGAGTTATTGGAAGAGGTAAAGCGGACAAGAGCATTCGGAGATTTATCGGAGAACTTTGAATACAAAGAAGCAAAGCGCTTAAAAAACCAGAACGAGAGCAGAATACGCTACCTTGAACGGGTTATAAAAACCGCAAAAATAGTAGCCGATACCTCAACCCAAGACACCGTCGGATTTTTTGACAAGGTGGAATGTAAATTTGTGGAGTTTGACAGGGTGCAGACCGTACAAATCGTTACCACAATCCGCACCGATGCACTAAAAGGACTGTTTGGCAAGGATTCGCCGTTTGGGAAAGCTATACTGGGGCATAAGGTCGGCGATAAGTGCAGTGTTAAAGCACCCAACGGCGAGTACACCGTTGAGATTTTAAAGATAGAAAAGGGAGCTGACGACGGCTCTGTACCGTTGGCAGGATACTAATTTAATTAATAATTAATAATGAATAGTGAATAATTGTGGAAGAAAAATCTCCGATTTTTCTTTATTCAAATCCGTAAGGATTTGTACCTTAGTTATTCATTATTCATCATTCATTTTTCACTATTCATTGCCATTTAAATGGCACACAAAAAGGAGATTAGCATGGAAGATTTAAACCGTAAAACGAAGGACGAATTAAAACAGCTTGCCCAGGGCTTGGGCTTATCAAAGATTTCGGCATTAAAAAAGGATGAGCTTATTGAGGCGATACAAAAGCGCCGTAGTGAGATTGACGAGGAGAACAAGAAAAACAAGCAAGAAAACAAAAACCGCCGCCAAAGACCTGCCGATGCCATTGAGGTATGCGGAGTTTTGGATGTTATGGCGGACGGGTTCGGATTTTTACGGCTTGAAAATTACCGCTCGGGCGAGAACGATGTTTATGTATCGCCCACCCAAATACGCCGTTTCAACTTAAAAACAGGCGATGAGATTATAGGCGATGCAAGACCGACAACCGACGAGGATAAGTATTCGCCTCTGTTATTCGTAAAAAAGATAAATTCAGATCCGTTAGAGGTTGCGCTAAAGCGTGGCAGATTTGAAAAGCTGACGCCCATATACCCCGACGAGAGGTTGAAATTAGACACGGGCAATAAAGAAAATGTAACCGCAAGGCTTATTGACCTTATATGTCCTATCGGCAAGGGACAGCGTGGAATGATAGTTGCACCGCCAAAGGCAGGTAAAACCACAATCATAAAGGAAATTGCGCGGGCAATATCCAAAAATTACCCCGATATAAAGCTAATTGTGCTTTTAATTGACGAGCGTCCCGAGGAAGTAACGGATATGAGGCGCTCCATAGACGGCGAGGTAATATATTCGACCTTTGACCAGTTGCCTGAGAGCCATACAAAGAGTGCGGAAATGGTTTTAGAGCGTGCAATGCGATTAGTTGAGCAAAAAAAGGATGTGGTGATTTTACTTGATTCAATCACAAGACTTGCAAGAGCGTATAACCAGACCGTAACCCCGACAGGCAGAACGCTATCGGGCGGACTTGACCCCGATGCGCTGTATAAGCCAAAGAAGTTCTTTGGTGCGGCACGAAATATTGAGGAGGGCGGAAGCCTTACCGTTATTGCCACTGCCTTGGTTGAAACAGGAAGCAGAATGGACGATGTTATATTTGAGGAATTTAAGGGTACGGGAAATATGGAGATAAAGCTCGACAGAACACTCCAGGAAAAGAGAATTTTCCCTGCCGTTGATATTTTAAAGTCAAGCACACGCCGTGAGGAGGATCTTTTAAGTCAAAAAGAGCTTGACACAAGCTATATTATAAGAAACGAGCTTTCTCACAGCGGTTTTGCCGAGTCTGTCGGAAGCATTTTAAAAACCCTTAAAAATACCAAGGACAATGACGAATTCTGTGACTTTATATTAAAAACATATAAGAAAGATTAAGCAAAAATATGCCTGTTGTATTGACAATAGGCATATTTTTTGATAATATGAATATACTAAAGTATAAGGAGTGATATTTATTATGGCTAATACAAGTATGAATATCAGAATGGACTCTGAGGTAAAGCGACAAGCAGAGGCGCTTTTTAGTGAAATCGGAATGAATATGACAACCGCTATAAACATTTTTTTAAAGCAGGCTATTCGCGAAAACGGAATACCGTTTGAATTAAAAATCAGTGAACCAAATGCCCACACAGTCAATGCGATAAAAGAGGGCGAAAAGATTATTGCAAATGGAAATCCACGCTTTAATACCGCTGATGAAATGTTTGCCGACTTGGGGATATAGCTTATGTTAAAACCCGAATACACAACGCGCTTTAAAAAAGATTTAAAGGTTATAGAGAAACGAAACCTTGATATTGAGCTTTTAAAGGATATAATCAGAAAATTATGCCTTGAAGAACCACTGCCTCAAAAAAATAAAAACCATTATCTTTCGGGAAATTGGTCGGGGTGCAGGGAATGTCATATTGCCCCCGATTGGCTTTTAATTTATCAGGTTGGTAACGGAATAATTGTATTTGAGAGAACAGGAACGCACAGCGATTTGTTTGGATAAAAACGGATTGATTTTTAACTATCAATCCGTTTTACTTTGCAATGTTTATTACCTCATCTCCAAGCTCACGCGCCATAGCAATGGTTTTAGCTGTTCCGCTCTTCAAATTTGTACAATATGCGATACAGTATTTTGCATCCTCTGCCATTTTACGGTTTCGCTTATGCATACATTGGGGCGTATACAGGCCTTCTGTAACATACAGCTTTTCATCAGCCTTTGACATTATAAGACGGGCTATATAGCTATCGTATGCGCTCCATTTTTTCATTTGGTCATAGCATGGCAGATAAAGGTGCAGGCGGATTTGACTGTACTTTTCCCTGCACTTTATTACAGCCTTTGCACAGGCGGTATCAAACCCCAACGCTCCGCCTGCAATAAAATCGCATACACCCTCGTTTATTTTCTTTTCTATCTGATAATACAGCTTTTCCATAACCCCGTCATTATTCGGGAAAGCTCTGTGCCCTGTAAAAAAGCAAGCTGTTTCTCTGTCCATAATCTGCCTCACGCTTAATATAGTATTACATTCATTATACCAAATATCCCCAAAATATCAATATATTATTTTATTGTAAGACCTGTACGCCGTATGTGAAAATCGCAATTTACGGTTATAGGGTACTTCAAAACGCTGTCCCTGCTTGCCATAAACTCATCGTTTGTTAAAAATTCCGACTTTGAATGAAGGGCTATCCCCAAAACATCCACACCTTCATCCACCACAACATCACGCACAAATTTATTGCACGCTTTTTCTATATCCTGCTTTGCCGAAAGCTCCAATTTATCAACATCCGCTTCATCGTCAAAGTCCGACGGCAAGGAGTATAAATCTCCTTCAAGCTTCAGGTTTACGGTTACGGTTTTATTTTTTATATCAACCTTTATCCTTGGTTTTTTCTCTTGGGTAATATCCATGGTAACGCTCTTTTTGGCATTTGCCCGAATTGTAACATACGCATGGCGAAACTCGCCCTTTAAAAGCTTATAAACCTCGGACACAACCGCACCGCCGACGGTTTTTGCCGTATTGTCTTTAAAAATTACCATACCCACCGTTTCGCTTTTGTTGCTCTCGTTTATGGCAAGCTGTCCTGCGATATAGTTACGAAGTCCGAACTCAAAATTTGAATTTATCAAAGGCGCGCCTTTTTGGTTCTTGTTCTCGTACTCCTGCGGATTTTTGCCCTCGCTGGAGCTGTTTTCAATATCGCTTGCGCTCGGCTCGACATTCGATTTCAAATTTAAAATATCAATGTCCCCCAGCCCCGTATACTTATCCACACTCTCCTCGCTTCCCGAATCTATTACACCCGATATCGGCATAACATTTGCAATATTGTTCGCGCGGTTAAAGCAAAAATCTGTGAGCGTCATTTTAGGAACGCCGATAGAATCGTTTTGCTCAAATATAAGCTGGTAATATTTTGTGGGGTTTACCTCGACAATCGGGCGCACCGAATAAAGATAATCCCTTGCGCTGCCACGCGATACGGTAAGGTAAATATCGGGCCTGATTTTCTCGTTCCTTGAAAGCGATTCGATAATATCCCCAATTCCGCTTTCTGCAACCTCAGACGATATTACAACAACATTTGCATGGGACAGGACAAGCTCCTTTGAAACGGTGTGATTTCCAAGCGAAATGGCGGAAAAGATATTGGGCGCTTCAACCACTAAATTTTCAACTATATCGCTCCCCTTTCCGCCCTCCTCCGATGCGCCTCCGCTAATCTGGGTCGGCCTTGCAAACTGAATTGTTACCATATAATTGCCGTTGTTAGCCGAATCTATCCCCAGCGCCACAACATATGCCTCATCATTTGGCTCCGTTCCCACACAACCACATAGCGCCAAACACAGCACTGTCGCCAAAAAAAACTTAACTGTCCGCATTTTTACCCTCTCCCATCCTGTAGGTTAAAAGCCCGAACACTATCGGCAGTAAAAACACCAACGGGTATTTTATAAGCTCTAAAACCCTATCGTAAAATACTGTGCTCCATAAATTATCGGGTAGCCTTGAAATTATATACCCCACAAATACAATCGGTATTATAAGCGGTTTTAAAAATTTGAGCATAAATGTCTCCTCTATCACAAGCGCCATCGCATATACATAAATTGATGCATATATAAATATTATAATTGACCATATAAACTCAAAAAATGCCTCTGCTCTGCTAAAGAAATTGGAAACTTTTACCATTCTTGCAAGCTTGTATGCAGGCAGTAAAAAATCCTTGGATATGGGATAGGTATAGCATAGGTTGTATGCTAAGATTAGCATTACCGCCGCAATACCCGATAATATAATTGCACGGATATTTAATGCCTTTACCTCGCCAAGCGTCTGACCGTGCGCAATAAGCACATTTAAAACTATAACATCCGAAAATAACGACAGCGAATTAAATCCCGATATAAATATAGAGCTTAGTCCATTACCAAATATTGGAAATATATTGTCTGTTTTGTAATACGGTATAAGTATCAGCAAAAACAGCATAAAAAGTACGGTTACAATCAGCAAAAACATATAATTTATGCGTGAAATGGACTTTATTCCGAACCATGCGCCCGCTCCTGCGGTAATTGCAAAAATAACGCTTATGGTTCTTGCACTGCTGTGAGGAAGAAGAATTATTTTAACACTTTCGGGGAAAATGCGAGAAATTGACACATAGCTTGATAATAATATTAAAAATACCAATATCCCCACCGCAATCCTTAATCTTTTTCCTCCGCAAATTTGGGCAAGCTCGATTACATTTTTTTTGTGGCAATATATTTTATTTGTCAAAATTGTCAGAATTATGGCAACAATACTTACATAAATCACATTTATCCACGCCGCCTGTCCCGATATCATAACAAGCCGTCTTGGATATGCCAAAAACATTTTTACAATTATCGCAGTTATAATAAGTCCTGAAAATTCTCTTTTTGTTAGCATTTATTTTCCTTTCTCTTTTCCTAAAATAGAAAAAGTAATGGATAATTACCGAAGAAAAATCTCCGATTTTTCTTCTTATAATGCGCCTTGCGCAATTCATATGTTGTAAGACATAATTCACGAAAACCAAAGGTTTTCAATTCATGCCGTCAGGCATAATGTTTCATGTGAAACATTATTTTTTCCAGTTTCGGCTTACTCTGCTTTCTCTTCTTATTTTTTTAGGATATAAAAATCCCGGGCGAAGCTCTTTGGATGAGGCAGTTTTTCTTATCAGTATTTCTGCGGAGCTTTTTGCCTTATATGCAGGAATTGGCGCTAAAAATTCACAGCCGATACTTCTTTGCGCGCCAAGGTATGCAGAATAGAGGAAAATGCCTACGGCTATTCCGTAAAAACCAAGCAACGAGCCTAAAATTATAAATCCAAGCCGTAAAATTCTGAAGGTCCATTCAATATAGTAATCGGCGGTTGCAAATGCGCCGATACCTGTTATTGCAATTACAATAATCATAATAGGACTCACTATTTTTGCGCTTACCGCCGCCTGTCCCAAAATCAAACCGCCTACAATACCTAAAGTAGAACCTATGGGGCTTGGCATTCTTATTCCTGCCTCCCGTATCATCTCAAACGCCAAATCCATGAGCAATAATTCAATAATACTCGGAAACGGCACATTTTCCCTTGACGCCGAAATCGAATACAATAAATAAGTCGGTATAATCTCCTGATGATGCAGTGTTATGGCAAGGTATAACCCGGGCAGGAGGATTGTCACAAACATCGCAAACAGCCTTATAACGCTTGACATATTTGAAAATGGCGTTCTTAAATAGTCGTCAGACACTACATTTGTAAGCTCAAACGCATTGGTCGGCAAAATTATTGCTCTTGGACTTCCGCTTAGCAAAAACACACATCTTCCCTGTGTAAGCGCCTTTGCGGCACGGTCGGGACGCTCGGTTAAAAGCATTTGCGAGGTTAGCGTAAGCGGTTTTTCCTCAATAAGCTGTGCAACCTCTTCAATGGCGATTATATAATCAACCGATATGGATTTTATTCTGTATTTTACCTCGTTTACTATCTGCTCGTTTGCAATGTCGTTTATATATAGTAAAACTCCTCTGGTTTTACTGGTATTTCCGACCTTGATACCCTCGGCGATAAGTTTTTCGGTTTTTATAATTTTTCTTATAAGGGCGGTGTTAGTCCTTAGCATTTCGGAAAATGCCTCCTGAGGTCCGTAAATGGACTGCTCATTTTGCGGTCTTGTAATTGTTCTGTGCTCCCAGCCTCTTACATCAAAAATAAACGCCCTTTTATAGCCGTCAACAAAAACAGCACAGCTTCCGAAGTTTATTTCCTCACAAATGCTGTCAAAATCTAAAACCGCCTGCGCCTGTGAATTTGAAATGAACCTCTCCATTATATCGGCGCTGTCATCTTCAAATTCTTCATTTTCTATAAACGGGAGCTTTTGTAGGGTTTGAATTAGGGAGGTATCAACGCTGTTACCCATTACCATTCCGTCAATAAATACCAAAAACGCTTGCTTTTCGCCTTTTAGGACAAGCTCACGAATTACAATATCATTATTTACAGGATACGAAAACACCTTTTTTATATATGAGAGGTTTTCTTCAATGTTATCCGACACATAATGCTTTTCTTCTTTTTTCTCGTCCCGTATATCATAATCAACCGCTTTTTTATTCGGGAACACCCTGAATGTTCTGCTATCCTTAAAAAAATCCGATAAAATTTGTTTTATTTCCATAAACTGCATCTCCAATAATTTCTATTACTATTATGGAAATATTTCTTTTAAATATACATAAATGTTTCACATGAAACATTTTATGTTACAAATCCATTAAAAATAAAAAAGTTTCACATGAAACAATTTACAAATAAAATTTTTATGCTATAATATTATAGAAATAATATGTGTATAGGAAATAATTATGGGAAAGATAATTGCAATAACAAACCAAAAGGGCGGAGTCGGGAAGACGACAACCTCAGTTAATCTTGCCGCCTGTCTTGCAAACGAGGGAAAACGGACACTTTTAATTGACTGCGACCCACAATGCAATTCAAGCAGTGGGCTTGGAATTGAGCGCGGTTCATATACTTTGTCAATTTATGATTGCTTATCCGATGAGGATAATATAAAGGCTTCAATAATTGAAACCAAATACGAAAATTTATATATCATTCCGTCAACCCCCGATTTATCGGCGGCAGAAATTGAGCTTGCGTCACAAGACAGGCGCGAATACTTTTTAAAAGACGCTCTTGATAAGATTAAAAACGATTTTGATTTTATTCTTATCGACTCACCGCCTGCGCTTGGCATGATTACAATAAATATTTTAACCGCATCAGACAGCATTTTAATTCCTATCCAGTGCGAATACTACGCACTCGAAGGGCTATCACAGCTTATGGGCACGGTGCGTGCAATAAAGAAAAAATTAAATCCAAGCATTGAGATAGAGGGCGTTTTAGGAACAATGTATGACGGCAGGACAAACCTTTCAATCCAGGTACTTGACGAGGTAAAAAAATATTTTCCCGACAAGGTTTACAGGAGCATTATTCCCCGAAATGTCCGTCTGTCAGAGGCTCCGTCATTCGGTGAGCCGATTATAACCTATGACAGAAGCTCAAAGGGCGCAATCGCTTATATGAGCCTTGCAAAGGAGATAATCTCAAAAAACAAATAATTTATGGAAATATTTTCCATTTTGTGTGAAATAAAACTACGGTAACTTTAGAAAAAAATACAAGGAGGAGGGTAATATGGCAAAAAAAGGACTTGGCAAGGGCTTGGGTGCGTTGATTGACACGACGCCCTCACAGGAGCCTCCAAAAAAACACAAACCTATATCTGCTCAAATTGCATCTGATACATCGGGCATTACATATATGAAGCCCTCAGAGATTGAGCCGAATAAGAAACAGCCCAGACGGGACTTTGACGAGGAAAAAATAAACGCCTTAGCAGAGTCGATAAAGGAAAACGGACTTATTCAGCCCATAATCGTATCACAAACGGCACTCGGAATGTATAAAATTGTTGCCGGGGAAAGACGGTGGCGCGCGGCAAAGCGTGCAAAGCTAAAGACAATTCCCGTTCTTGTGCGTGAGTACAGCGACGAGCAGATTGCAGAGATTGCCTTGATTGAGAACCTTCAAAGAGAGGATTTAAACCCGATAGAAGAAGCGCTTGGGTACAATCTGTTAATGGAAGAATTTTCAATGACGCAGGAGGATGTGTCGAAAAAAGTCGGAAAAAGCAGAAGTGCGGTTGCAAACACGCTACGGCTTTTGGCTCTTCCAAACGAGGTAAAGGATGCGCTTATAAAAAAGCAGATAACAAGCGGACATGCAAGAGCAATCTTATCGGTTGAGGATCATGACCTGCAAAAGGCAATGCTAAAGATTATCATAGACGATGATCTAAATGTACGCCAGGCAGAGGCTCTTTCAAAGCAGATAACAAAGAAAAAGCCAAGCCGTACACAAAAGAAGCTTGACGATGCAACGCTTTTAGCAATAGCCGACCTTGAGGGCAGTTTATCCCAAGCCTTTGGCACAAAGGTAAAGATTTCAACCAACGGCAAGCGTGGCAAGATTGAAATTTCATATTTGAATAATGATGACCTTGACAGAATTATCAGGCTTTTTAAAATGTAAGGAGGATTTAGAATATGGATTTGACTATGCTGATGTTTTTAATGATAGGCATAATTTTTATAATGGTCGTTATATGCCTTGTGCTTGCGATAATGAACTCGTCAAGGATAAGCTCGTTTATGGACTATGCTCCCGACGGCGACCTTTTAAGTGCGGTAAAGGACTACTATGAAAAGGTTGATGATTTGGCAAGCACTTTTAATAAGTCCTCGGACGCAGTTTTAGAAAACAGAGTTACAGCCTGCGAAGCTGATTTAAAGCAGGGCCTTAGGAAAACCGCAATCGTGAATTTTGACGCATATGATGATGTAACGGGCGGAATGAGCTTTGCGCTTACCGTTTTAGACGACCACAACGACGGTATAATTCTTACCTCGCTTTACGGACATAACTCGTCAAACACATATATCAGAAAGGTTACGGGCGGTAAGACTGAAATAAAGCTCTTAGACGAGGAAAAACAGTCGCTTATCCGTGCAATCGGCGGCAAGGAGGTTGCGGAAAATGACTGATACAGGCAAAAAGGACAATTCGCTGTTTTTATATACTGCGCTCATATTCATTGTTGCGATAGTTTTAATAATCCTTGCGTTCTTCGGTCAGACGAGGGTTAACAATGTTGAGCCTACAGTATCGCCCGAGGCTGTAGAAACCGAATCACCCGAAACCCTGCAGGGCATTGCAAAGAGCGCATCGCAGTTAAGCGCGGAGAATTTGGAGCTTTTAAACGAAAACCGTGACCTTAACAAACAGCTAAACGAGGCGGAAACAAAAATTGAAGTATTTGAAAAGTTGCTTGACGCATATGAGTACTATTCAAACTCCGATTATGAGGAAGCAAAATTTTTGTTAAACGAACTTGATTATAATTCTCTTACCTCGCAAGGCAAGATTTTATATGATTTTATAAACTCAAATATTCAATAAACGAAAGGAAAAACGAAAAATGTTAGACATTAAAATTTTAAGAACAGAGCCGGAAAAGATTAAGGCGGCATTAAAGAGCAGAAACAACGACCTTGATATCGAGCCTGCAATAAAGCTTGATTTGGAGCGCCGTGAGATTTTAAAGGATGTTGAGGCAAAGAAGGCATTGCAGAACGAGATAAGCAAGAAAATTCCGCAGATGAAGAAGAACGGCGAGGACACAACCGCCATTTTTGCGGATATGAAAAAGCTCTCCGACGAAATTAAGGTTGATGATGACAAGGTGCGTCAGATTGACGAGCAGTTACGGGACTATATGTTAAGAATACCGAATATTCCTAACGAAAACGCACCGTACGGCATGGACGACAGCGCAAATGTTGAGGTAAGACGCTGGGGCGAGCCGAGAAAGTTTGATTTTGAGGCAAAGGCGCACTGGGACATCGGTACAAACTTGAATATCTTGGACTTTGAGCGTGGCACAAAAATTTCAGGTACTCGTTTTACCGTATACCGTGGTCTTGGCGCAAGATTAGAGCGTGCTGTTATACAGTTTTTCTTAAACACTCATACAGAGGAGTCGGGCTATACCGAGATTTTCCCTCCGTACATGGTAAACCGCGCATCAATGACAGGTACAGGTCAGCTGCCTAAGTTTGAGGAGGATGCGTTCAAGGTAACAAATAACGGTTTCTTCCTTATCCCGACAGCCGAGGTACCTGTTACAAATCTTCACCGTGACGAAATTTTATCGGGCGATGATTTGCCTATCAAGTACTGCGCATACTCTGCATGTTTCAGAGCAGAGGCAGGCAGTGCCGGCAGGGACACAAGAGGTCTTATCCGCCAGCATCAGTTCAACAAGGTAGAGCTTGTTAAGTTTGTAAAGCCCGAGGAGAGCTATGACGAGCTTGAAAAGCTTACAAACAACGCTGAAATTCTTTTACAAAAGCTCGGTATTCCGTACAGAGTCGTTGCACTCTCAACAGGTGATTTAGGCTTTTCATCAGCGTTCACATACGATATTGAGGTTTGGATGCCAAGCTATAACAGATATGTTGAGATTTCATCATGCTCAAACTTTGAGGACTACCAGGCAAGGCGTGCAAACATAAAATACAAGAACGGTCCAAAGGACAAGGCGCAGTTTGTACACACATTAAACGGCTCGGGTCTTGCGGTAGGAAGAACGGTTGCGGCAATTTTGGAAAACTTCCAGAACGAGGACGGAACAGTTACAATCCCCGGCCCGCTCGTACCGTATATGGGCACAGACACGATTGAATAATTATAAATTTGGGTTTATGGTACCAATGAAAAAATCGTAAATTGGTATGGGTTGTAGGGACAGGTCTCTGTGCCTGTCCGCATCCCCGACAACGCATATTGGGAACGGGAGGGCATGGAAACCCTCCCCTACAAATTTCGATACCCATTTACGCATATAAACCAAAATTTAAAATACAACGGGCGGTTATCCGCCCTGTTTTTCTACAAGGATAAATTATGAACTTACCAAAAGATTTTATTGACAGAATGTCTGATATGCTGGGCGATGAAATGCCCGACTTTCTTGATGCAATGGACAAAACGCCCATAAATACAGGGCTTAGGATAAACACGCTAAAGGACGGCGCAAGGGAGTCGGTGTTGTCTGAGCTTTCCTCATATTCGCCCGTACCGTGGTGTGATGATGGATATTATATCTCAAAATCGGAGCTTTCCGGAACGCACCCCTACCATATGGGCGGACTTATATATTTTCAGGAGCCGTCTGCCATGTCAACCGTCTGCGCCCTGCCGATAAACAAGGGCGATTTTGTACTTGATTTGTGCGCCGCGCCCGGCGGTAAGGCGACTCAAGTCGCAGGAAGGCTTTGCGGCAGCGGATTTTTGGTTGCAAACGAGATTGTAAAAAAGCGTGCCGATATACTTTCTGATAATATTAAAAGGCTCGGCATAAAAAATGCCGTTGTAACAAACGAGTCACCCAAAAACCTTGAAAATAAATTTCCGCATTTTTTCAACAAAATAATTGTTGATGCGCCCTGCTCGGGCGAGGGAATGTTCAGAAAAGAACCGCAGGCGGTGGATTGCTGGAGCGTTGAGCATACCCTCTCCTGCGCCGACAGACAACGCCATATTTTAGACAGCGCAATGTCTATGCTTCGTGGCGGCGGATATCTGGTATACTCAACCTGCACATTCTCGCCCGATGAAAACGAGAAAATTGTCGATTATGTGCTTGATACCTATAAAAATATCGAGCTTTGCGATATTAAAAGCCTGACGGCGTTATCAAACGGCATTATAAAATGCTCAAAATATGAAAATATCACATATACAAAGCGTATTTTTCCGCATAAGCAAAACGGTGAGGGACATTTTGTGGCGCTGTTCCATAATACCGATGCAAAAGAGGACAGAAATATTAAAACGGCAAAGGCAAACAATAATGCGCTCTACCGTGAATTTGAGAACAAGTTTTTAAATACGCATTTAGACGGTACATTTGTAACATTTGGTGATAATCTCTACCTTATGAGCGAGAATATCGACCTTAATAAGCTAAAGGTCGTATCTCCGGGGCTGTATCTTGGAACGCTTAAAAAGAACAGGTTTGAACCCTCGTATGCGCTCGCTCTTGCGCTTAAAAAAGAGGACTTTAAAAACACGCTTGACTGTAGCCTTGATATGATAAATGCATATTTTAAGGGCGAAACGCTAAAATGCGGCCATAATGGCTGGACAGCGCTTTTATATAACGGCTATCCCATGGGCTTTGGAAAAGCCTCCGGCGGAGTTTTAAAGAACCATTACCCCAAATGGCTACGGTTGATGTGATGTCGCATTGCATACGCTAAATTTGGGTTTATATGCGTAAATGGGTATCGAAATTTGTAGGGGAGGGTTTCCATGCCCTCCCGTTCCCAATATGCGTTGTCGGGGATGCGGACAGGCACAGAGACCTGTCCCTACAACCCATACCAATTTACGGTTTTTCAGTTGGTACGCTAAACC